>JBHIXE010000033.1:0-22168 GCA_041984905.1 Verrucomicrobiales bacterium
CGCGGATCCTGGATGGAAACGAAGGCTGGCAGATCCTGATTCTCTGATCCCAGGGCGTAGGTCAGCCACGCGCCCATGCTGGGGAAGCCGTCTTGCACGAATCCCGTGGAAAGAAAGTTCTCGGCCGGGCCATGGGTATTCGTCTCGCTGGTGAGCGAGTGCACAAAGGCCAGGTCATCCGTCAACTCCGCTAGGTGTGGGATCATATCCGATACCCACATCCCTGTCTCACCTCTCTGGCGAAACTCGTACTGAGGTCTTGCAAGATTTCCAGCAGGTCCCTGGAAGGTCACAGGCGGTCCGCCGGGCAGAGGTTTGCCGTCCTGCTTGATGAGCTCCGGCTTGTAGTCCCAGGTTTCCAACTGACTCACGGCTCCAGCACAGAAGATCACGAGCACGTTCTTGGCCTTGGCAGGGTAATGCGACTGGCGAGGAGCGTAAGGGTGAGACGGGTCGATCAGAGGGCCCTGAGCAGCCATGAGCCCATCCCTCGTAAGGATGTCCGTCAGGGCGATGGATCCCAGCGCGGTGGCGCTTTGGCTGAGGAACCCGCGCCGGTTGAGGAGACGGCGACCTTGGGGCGTGAGATGTTCGGCAGAGTGGCTCATGGCAGGACGAGGAACTCGTTGGTGTTGTAGAGAACCCGGCAAAGCGTGGGCAAGCCGTGGGTCCGGACGAGGGATTCGGCTTCCGCAAGCTCCGCTGGATCCGGAGTGCGATTGAAGGCGAGTTCCCAGGCTCGTTGCACCTGGAGAGCGGCACCGGTTCCCACTTCGCTCTCGATACGTGAGGCGAAGGCTTCGGCTTCCTCCAGGGTGAACACGCTATTGAAGAGGTTCAGAGCCTGTACCGGCGTTGTGGAGCGACTGCGCAAGGGCGCGCTCTGACCTGCGTCGGGACAATCAAACGCCCCAAACACGGCTTCCCGCTCCATGCGAATCTTGTGGGCGTAGATCATGCGGCGCAGGCCTTCGCCGGAGAAGCTCTCCACGGGTGGAAACCCGCTGAGCCCGCCGCGAGACTTGAACATGTCAAAGCCTGAGCCACCCATCTTCAAATTGAGCCGGCCACTGATCTGCAGCATGCTGTCGCGAATCGCCTCCGCTTCCAGCCGGCGGGAAGGGAATCGCCAGAGCAGACGCGCATCCGCATCGGCGGCCAACCCGGATTCGGTGATTCGGCTGGACTGGCGGTAAGTGGACGATAGTACGATCTGCTTCTGAAGATGTTTCACCGACCAACCGCTGCGGATGAATTCTCCCGCCAACCAATCGAGCAATTCCGGGTGAGTCGGCGGCACGCCACTGTTTCCGAAGTCATTGGCGGTTTCCACGAGCCCGACTCCAAAGTGCCATTGCCAGATGCGATTCACCATGACCCGAGCCGTCAGAGGGTTGTCTGGAGACGCGATCCATTCGGCGAGGGCGAGTCTTCGCTCCTGGTCGCTGGACTGGGGATCGAGCTCCACAGACTCCAACTGGCTGAGAATGGCTGGCGCCACCACTTCCTGAGGCTGCTCCGGATCGCCACGCCGCAAGACATGGGTGGGATCAGGCGCTCGAAACTTTCCTGCAAACATGGGTTGGCCACCTGCGGGGTAGCCTTGCAACTTGGCGCGGACTCTGGATTCCTCCGCCAGGAGGTTCCGGACCGGCTGTTGTAACGCAGCCGGAAGAGCTTCGATCTCCAAAAGGGGAGCCTTGGTCTGCGCCTGGTCAAAGGGAGCGCGGCTGGAAGCGTCTGCAATCACCTTCCACTTGCCGTCTTCACCTCGGATCTCCACCTTGTAGTCCGTGGCGAGGCGGTCGGTAAACTTGCCATCGCGATCGCGTCCCCAGGTCACGCGGTCGATCGTCCGCTTTCCGGGAAACTCAATGGCCACCCAACCTTTGCCGGTCTCTGAAGACATCCAACTGCTGGAGTTGCCGTACTGGCCGTCATTGACAAAGAGCAGGTTGTGGCGCTTGGAGCCGTCCTTGCTCCCAGAGGTGGTGACCTTCACTCCCTTGTCTAAGAGAGCGATGTTTTCGCCTTCCGGCGTGAAGATTTCCAATTCATCCACACAAGGCTCCAGTTTGTTGGTGCTGAGTATCGTCAGGCGCACTTCAGTGGTTTCCACCGGAGAGAACCGCTCGATGTTTGCCGTGGTGCGGATAGGGTCTCGTGGCTTGCCGGACTCCACGGTGGGAACCAGAGCGGCCAACTGCTGCTGAATGGGTTCCAGTTCCGCCCGGATCTTCGATCCTTCTTCCGCGATGCCGGGCACGGAC
This sequence comes from Verrucomicrobiales bacterium, assembly GCA_041984905.1. GTDB lineage: Bacteria > Verrucomicrobiota > Verrucomicrobiia > Verrucomicrobiales > DEV007 > JBHIXE01. The sequence continues at coordinate 2,271 of JBHIXE010000033.1, forward strand.
ACATTGCGTTCGCCGTAGTCGACACCTGCGAAGAAGGCCTGCATGGCGTAGTAGTCCTTGGCGGAGATGGGATCGAACTTGTGATCGTGACAGCGGGCGCAGCCAATGCTCAGACCGAGGAAGGCTTCGCCCACATTGATGACCATCTCTCCCAATTCATCCTGGCGCGCCAACCGCTTGGAGGCATCGTCCTTACCGATCTGCCCCGGCAGAAGGGCTGCCGCCGTGACGAGAAACCCGGTCGCTGCATCTTGTCCCATGGTATCACCGGCGAGCTGCTCCCTAATGAATTGATCGTACGGGGTGTCCCGGTTGAAGGCTTCAATCACGTAGTCGCGGTAGGGCCAGGCGTTGGGCCGCGGAGTGTTTACCTCAAAGCCGTGGGTATCGGCATAACGAACGACGTCCAGCCAGTGTTGCGCCCAGCGCTCTCCGTAGCGGGGAGATGCCAGCAGGCGATCCACTGCGCGTTCGTAGGCATCGCCGGAAGCATCCTTGAGGAAATCCGCCACTTCTTCCGGTGTCGGAGGGAGGCCAGTCAGGTCGAGCGTGACTCGGCGTAGCCAGGTCACCCGGTCGGCCTCGGGAGCCGGAGAAAGAGCCCTTTCCTGGAGGGTGCGGAAGATGAAGCGATCGATCTCGTGGCGGCTCCAGGTATCGTTGGCCAGAGCGGGAGGAGCGGCTTTGGAGAGAGGCTGGAAGGACCAATGATCCAGCGGATCGTCCAGAGTCACCAGGTCGACTCCATCCGGCCAAATGGCTCCCTGTTGAACCCAGGCCGTTAAGGTGGCGATTTCCTGTTTCGTCAGGGGATCGCCCTTAGGCGGCATTCGCATATCCTCCAGTTTACCTCGTACGGCTTGAATCAAGGCACTGCTATCAGCATCATGCGGGACAATGGTCGGGCCGTGGAACTCCCCACCTTTGAAGGCCGCCGATTTGGCATCCAGTCTCAGCCCGCTCTTCTGCTTGTCCTCGCCATGGCAATCATAGCAATGCACTTCCAGAATGGGGCGGACATCCCGGACGAAATCGACCGGATTTGCATGGAGCCATGCAGAGCCGAGTCCCAGAGTTAGCAGTAGCAGTAGGGGGCGCATGGATCAGTGATAGGGATTTCCTGCAGCGAAGAGGTCTTGAATTTCGGCATCGCTCATAGCGCGTCCGAGAAGGAGCAACTCATCGAGGCGGCCACTCAGTTTCCGGTCGTGCTGATCCCAGTTGCCGATTTGGGCGGGACCAAGCCGAGCCGGATAAGCTTGTTCCTGGAGGGTTTGCGAGTCGAATTCCCCATTGAGATAGAAGCGCACCGTACGACGATCAGCGTCGTAAACCGTGGCGAGATGCATCCAGCGACCTTGCTCTGGTAACACGGAAGTCCGGGAATCCGGGTAGCTCTGTGTCTCAATCGCTCCTTCCGCCAAGGTGTTTCCATAGAGGGCCAGGCGCATGGTGTGCTTCTGAGTCACCATCCAGTGAACCTGCCCGGCATGCTCTTGGTTCCACCAGCCGTCCGTGTGGAACAGAGACTGGAAAGGCTCGCCCAAGCGGTCGAGCCGGACCCAGGCGGCCAGGGTGAGTTGAGGCCATTCCTGCTCACCACCCACATCCAGTTTCATATGCGCCCCGACTTCCACAAACTCCGGAGCGTGGGATCCCGGGAAACGACCTTGCGCCATCCGATAGGAACCTTCAGGAAGCTCGGCAGACTCAAAGTCCAGGAGCGCAATCAGGGCTGGATCCTCCCGTAGTTCCGCCAGCATTCCTTCCGAACGCGTGTGCTGACCTGTGCCCAGAGCGGTTCGCAGCGAGTCCACCTCTTCAGAGCGGATGAAGGCCGCCGAGCGTAGTTCACGAGCCACTCCCGCTCCTTTTTGAAGCGAGAATGCTTCTCCCTGGCGGAGGCTGTGCTTGGCGCCGCCGGTGGATTGGGCAATGACTTCGCCCTGGAACACGTGAATCTCGGCCTCGCCTTCCAGAGGTACATCCACGCCAAATGTCGTGCCCAGATCCACGGCTTTTCCCGTAGGCGTGATCACAGTGAATCCCTTGCCTTGCTCGGGCACATCCGCGGCCGCGCGGCCATGAAGCAAATGGAGACGCTGGGCAGATTGAAACTGAAATGCAGCAGGCGCTTCGAGAATGATCTGCACCCCACGCGAAGTCTTGAGCTCGAGGATTCCGTTCTCCAGCCGGTAGGCCTCGCCTCGGATGGGCGCGCCTTCTTCGAAAGAAGCTGTGCCTACGCTGCCAGCCACGGTGGCGAAGGGCGACCACGGGCCGGAAAACTGAAACCCCAACAAAAGCACGAGAGCGGCTGCGGCTGCTGCCAGGCCGAATCTGGCCTGAGCCGGAAAGGGGTGAACCGCGGGTTCCTGCAGGACTGCGGAAAGGCTAAGCTCAAGATCCAGATTCAGGTATTCCAGGAAGAACTCACGAAAGTTCTCATCAGAACTCAACTCCGCTTCGAGACGTGCCATATCTTCGGGAGTTGCCGTACCCTGGACATAGTCCTGAACCCACTGGTAACGAGGATCTGCTGCATTCATGACCAGCCCTCCTTGGCCAAGACTCCCCGGGTGCACTTGATCAGTGCCAGCCGGATGCGGTGCAACTGCTTATAGAGAGCCATGGCGGTGCGTCCTGCGCGCAGAGCCAGGGCATCGATGCGGGCCCCCGGAGCATAAGCGGAATCCACCAGTTTCCGCTCTTCAGCAGGCAACTTGTCGAGGCAATGTTTGAGGGCCTCTCGCTGAGCCCGCAGTTTGTCGGACTTGCTCTCCGCATCGCGAGCGATGAGTTCGGTCAGTTCTTCGCCAAATACATGGCGGTCCCGGCCGCGATCCCGTCTCCAGGAGAGGACCTTGAATTTGGCCACGCCGAACGCCCATCGTTGGAAGTCCTGATCCGGATTCCCGGAGAACTCGCTAAACTTTTTCCAGAGAGTGATCGCCACCTCCTGAAGTACGTCGTCGGCATCGGCCACCGTGGGGACCAGCGAGCGCACGAAGGCGCGAAGTGCCGGTTCACTCGAAGTGAAGAGGCGAAGAAACTGGTCGTGTTCGGGGCTGTCCATGAAGTGTTTTCACATGGTCATTCCACGAACGGACCCTATTTGCCGAGATTTTTTTCAGGCCAAGGCAGCAGATCGCAGCCAGAACTTCTGCAAGGGACAAGGCTGAGATGACAGCAATTCAAAAGCTTTGCGATCGATCATTGCCTGCGAAATGTTCGGGACAGTCTGTTGGGGAAGTGGAGAATCGTTATTGCGCGGAGGGATTGCAGTGCCAGACTACGCAGGAATCGGAGGGATCATTTGAGACGTAACCCAAAAGGAGATCTGATCTCGGCTCCTAACCTGCTGATGCTAGCGAGCATATCGACTTGTAACGGAGGGTGAAATAGGCAAGAATGAACTTCGTTATCGTAATATGCCGAAGAGGATAGAGAAGAACCCCAATCGCGCTCTTTTGGACTATGCCGCCAAGCTCCCTTGGTTCTATGCCAAAAAACAAGCTCGAGTTTTGGCAAGGAGAGCGACCGATGTGGAGATTGTGGAGTCGCTGGAAGGGCCGGTGAAGGCGAAGAGGGGCGACTACGTGTGTCGGGGAATTCAGGGAGAGCTCTGGGTCCAATCAGCCGAGAGTCTCAACCGAAGGTATGATCGCTCCAACAAGACGGATGGAGACTGGCAAGTTTTCCTCCCGAGGGAAGAGGCCAGTGTTGTCGCCGCAGTCCAAATGGATAAGGAGTTTCAGGTGGAGGCCAGGTGGGGAACTCTTACCGGAAAAGCTGGGGATTATCTCTTGATATGGGCGGAGGAAGAGGAAAGTGATAATCCCACAGATGTCTGGATCGTAGACAAAACGCTCTTCGAAGCCACCTATCGCCGGGTTAAATCCTGAAGACGTTGAGTCTTACCTGGCCGACCACTCCGTAGAGCGGTCATGAATATCATACCCACCGAGGGAAGTCCTACATCCCTGGGATCCGGCCGTAGCCGACAAACTTGGAAGAGCTTCCCTTCCGCGGCATGGAGAAATCGAAGACGCTGACGCCGTGGCGGGCTTTGCCGTTGTAATAGCGGCCGCTACTGGCGCCCACCATGACCGGCTTGCCGTCGGACTTCTTGTGGCCCAGGAAGATCATCACGTGGGAAGTTGGAGGGTTGCGTTTGCCAATGTTGTAGGTGCCTTCCCAGAAGAGAAGATCGCCGGGCTGAAGCTTGGACAATTGAGGGTCTGAAGTGGAGTAGGCATCCGCCACCGGATTCAGGTTCCCATTGTCCCGCACCCAGACAAAGAGGGTGTTGGCTTGCCGGGGAGCGCGAAAGCCGCTCTCGGAAAGGATGTGTTGGACCGTGCCGGAACAGTCCATGCCACCTTGGCCGGGATCGGCGGATCCGTATTGGTAGGCCAGGTTCTGCTTGGTCAAGTTCAGGGCGTATTCCAGGACCTTCTGGACCTTGGTGGGTTGAGCGCTGAATTCCTGAATGTCCTCAGGACTGAGGGAAGAGACTTGGGCATCACCCGCCGTCGCGGAAGAGACGAAGGCAAGCGCGCCAGCTGCCAGAAGTGCAATTGGTTTCATATTGGGGGAGGTTGATGGGGGCGCGAGTTGAGTGTGTGACCGCCAGTTAGACGCTGCGCTACGGGGCATTTGCGGTCAATGGATGCACTCAGACGAAGATGCTGAGGATCCAGGCCAGAGCAAATCCCACCACGGAGATGATACAAGTGATGACGGTCCAGGTCGAGAGGCATTGCTTCTCGGTCATTCCCAGGTAGTTCTTCACGACCCAGAACCCGCTGTCATTGACGTGAGAAGCCATCGTGGCGGCGCAGGCAATGGCCACGCCCATGAGAGCGCGGTCCGGGGCGCCGAGGTTCGCCATGTTGACCAGGGGCGCCATGATGGCGGATCCGCCGATCATGGCCACGGTCGCGGAACCCTGGGCCACGCGGATGATCACCGTCAGAACGAAGGCGAGGAGCATCAGCGAGATTTGCCCATTGGAAAGTGCCTGGGCGACGGCATTCCCGACCTGGCTTTCCACCAGCACGGTCTTGAAGACACCGCCGGCACCGGTCACCAGGATGATAATCCCGGCAGGGCCGAGAGCCTTGTTGCTCAGCTCCATCAACGTGTCCTTATTCGTGCCACGGAGGGTTCCCAGGAGGAACAGGGTTGCCAGCGTGGTGATCAGGAGGGCACAGATGGGGTGACCAATCAGGAGGATGAACTTGGTTCCCGCGGAGGCATTGGACAGCGCATCACTGATGAGGCCGTTGCGAACTCCTCCAGCGGCTTCCACATCTGCAGCTTGTCCGCTTTCGATGATCTCGGTGACGGAAGGAACGGATGCGGAGACCAGATTCTCCTTCACGATGGTGCTGGCCAGAATCAGGGCGATCGGGATCAGGATCAGGGCAATGACCTCGGCTGCGGGCACGGGGTTCTTGCTGGCGTTGGGATCGACCTTCGCGAAGATATCGGGCGGGGCAACTTCGAGTTTGGCGCCCATGCGAGCGCCGACGACACCCGAGACCAGGGCGGTCGGAAGTGCCACGATGGAGCCCCAGAGAATCATCTGACCCAGATCCACTCCCAGGTTCTGGCCGACGAGGATCGGGCCCGGGGTTGGTGGAATGCAGGCGTGAGTCACGGCCATGCCCGCACAGAGAGGCAGGCCGTAGAAGAGGATGGATTTGCCCGTGCTACGGGCCAGCGCCACAAGAATCGGCGCGAGAATCACCAGACCCACATCAAAAAAGACGGGGATCGATACTAGGAACCCCACGAAGATCATTGCCAGGGGCGATCGCTTGTCGCCAAAAACGCGATAGAGGGTGGTCGCGAGACTTTGGGCACCTCCGGAATGTTCCAGGACCTGCCCAAAGATTGAGCCAAGCCCGACCACGGTGGCGAGCAGTCCCAGAGAGCTTCCCATCCCCTTGACCAGCACATCGCCAATGGAGGTCCATTCCATGCCGGAAGCGATCGCGACGAATACCGCCACCAGGAGCAAGGCCACAAACGCCTGGATGCGGATGATGAGAATCAGCAGCAAGAGCAGGGCAATGGCGGCCACCAGCACCGTGAGCAATCTGGCAATAGGGAGGTCAGTTTCAGCAGTTTGAGCCAGAATCGGCATCAGGTTGAGCATCGCGGCTTGCATGAGCGTTAGGGGCTGTTCAGAGTGGTGGCTATGATTTCAATCTTTCGGGGCGAGCCGGATTACACCATTGAGTGGGAGGGCAGGCAATACCAAACCTCCGCCTTTCCATTGGACTCTCTCTTTCAAGCGGCCGATCCGGAGGCCTGGTTGCGAGAGGAACTGGCAGGACTGGTTCCGGCCGGCGAACCGGTCGATCTGACCGCGCAGGCCTGGCTGCCACCCATCGAGTCCCAGGAGATCTGGGCGGCTGGCGTGACCTACTATCGAAGCCGCAGTGCCAGGATGGAAGAAGCCGAAGCCGCCGGAGGAGACGTGTTCTACGACAAGGTTTATGAAGCCGAGCGCCCGGAACTCTTCTTCAAAGCCACTGCTCCGCGGGCTCGTGGCCATCGCGCCAAAATCCGGATTCGCAAGGACTCCACCTGGGACGTTCCGGAACCGGAACTGACCCTGGCGATCAACTCCGCCGGCAAAGTCTTCGGCTACACCATTGGGGATGATGTGAGTTCCCGCTCGATCGAAGGTGAGAACCCGCTCTATTTGCCGCAAGCCAAGGTGTATCGCGGCTCTTGTGCGGTAGGTCCCGCTTTGGTGGTTGGAGATGTCATTCAGGATACCTCCACCATCCGGCTGACCATTGAGCGGGGTGGATCCGTGGGCTTTGAGGGCGAGACCCAGGTCAAGCAGATCAAGCGTGGGTTCGATGAGTTGGCAGAGTTCTTGTATCGCGAGAACGAATTCCCCTTTGGCGCCTTGTTGATGACGGGAACGGGCATCGTTCCGGACAATGAATTCACGCTCCAAAGTGGCGACGTGGTGAAGATCGCAATCGAAGGTCTGGGCGTCCTGGAGAATGAGGTGGAATAGGGCGGACACATGGGAAACTTGCCCCAGCGCATGCCAGCTGCTTTGATGGTGGCATGCGTTCAATCCCCCACATTGGCATCCAGCTTTTTCTCTTCCTCACCCTGGTATCGCTTCCAAGCGGCATCTCGGGAGCCACGCCTCCCAATGTCATCCTCTTTTTTGTGGATGATATGGGGTGGACCGACCTGGGCTGTTTTGGGAGCGATATGTACGAGACGCCCCATATCGATGCGCTGGCTGCGCAAGGCACCAAGTTCACCAATGGTTATTCCGCTTGCACGGTCTGCTCTCCATCGCGCGCGGCGTTGATGACAGGCAAGTATCCCGCGCGTCTTCATGTCACCGATTTCATTCCCGGACACCCGATCGAAAATACGCCGCTGCTGATTCCGGATTGGACCCAGACCCTGAAACTGGACGAACTGACCATTGCCGAGCTGCTCAAACCTAAGGGCTATCAAACGGCTCATATCGGCAAGTGGCACCTCACCCCGCGTGATCGGACCAGCGATCCGAACAGTGACGGCAGCTATCCGGATTATTATCCCGACAAGCAAGGGTTTGACTTCAACATTGGCGGCTGTGAACGCGGCGCCCCAGCGAGCTACTTCTGGCCCTATGGTCGTGGGAAGACTCTGGAGGATCAGAAGAACAACAACACCTTCAAGACGCTCCCGGAAGGAGGCGAGGAAGGGGAATACCTCACGGACCGGCTCGCGGATGAAGCGGTGAAGCTCATCGATGGGTTCGGTCAGGATCCGTTCTTCATCTACTACGCCTTCTACAATGTTCACACGCCTCTACAGGCTCGCCCGGATCTCCTGGCCAAATACGAGGCCAAGATCGCCGCCAACCCAGATGCGCTTCACAACAACGCCAAGTACGCCGCCATGGTGGAAAGCGTGGATCAAGCGGTTGGCAAAGTCATGGCCAAGCTTCGTGACCAGGGCATCGATGACAAGACCATGATCATCTTCAGCTCGGACAATGGCGGCTTGCGGCCAGAAGCGACGAGCAATCTTCCGCTACGCCAGGGTAAGGGCGGCATCTACGAAGGCGGTGTTCGGGTGCCTACCTTTGTGCGCTGGCCTTCCGTGACGAAGCCCGGATCCGTATCAGACGAACCCGTCATCTCGATGGATTTTCTCCCCACCATTCTGGAAGCCGCCGAAGTGGAGCCGCCCGCTGAATTGGCGGCGGTGATCGACGGGAAGTCCCTGGTCCCGATTCTGAAGGATGCGGACGCTTCCTTGGACCGGGAAGCCATCTTCTGGCACTACCCGCATTACCACATGAGTTCCGCGCAACCCTACAGCGCGATTCGGGCAGGGGACTGGAAACTGATCGAGCGTCATGGTTCCGAGGAATTGGAACTCTACAATCTCGCGGAGGACATCCATGAGGACAACAACCTGGCCCAGGCTCAGCCGGAGAAGGCGCAGCAACTCTACCAGAAGCTCAAGGACTGGAGGGAATCCGTCGGCGCGCAAATGCCGGTGGCCAACCCGGACTATGATCCGGATCAGCCGATTGGGTGGAGAAACGGTCAACGCTTCCGCGAGCCTCAGGGCATCCGTTGGGAAGGACTGCTCTCAGAGTAGTGGGCGGCTCCTGGGTTCCCGAATGGAGAGCAGCAGAACGGCGGATCATGTGACCAGCACCGCCGCTGCTGCGGAGAGCGGCAGAAAGGTGCTGAAATGGCTGTGCAATTGCCAGGCGGTGAAGCTGGCGAAGAGCGCTCCGGGAATGTAGGAGAGGTTGAGAAGGACCAGGTAGGGCGGGCGACGTTGCTTGGGCGCCAACTCGATCCCCAGGGTATTCTCGCCGACCTGCATGAGAAACCAGGCCATGCCGAAGAGGAAGAAGGCGGCGATGAATCCTGCGTAGGTGCTATTGAAGGCCAGGATGAGGCAGAGCAGTAGCTGAACCCCTTTGGCGGTGAGAAGAACGGCTTTGCCTCCGACTTTGTCCCCAAGCCAGCCACCGAGGAAATTGCCGATCAGTGCCCCGATCATTTGCGCGACCACAAATCGACCCAGATCGCTCTCCGGACGTCCGGAAACGCTCAAGGCAGTGATCGAGAGATAGGGAATCAGGATCATGAACCCTGTCCCAAGAACACGGGCGAAGAGCATGCGGCGAAACTCGGAGGGTGTTCGCAGAATGTCGCCAAAGATGCGGAATTGCTGGCGATACCAGGCGCGTTCGCGGGGTGGAGGCTCCACGATTTCTGTTTCCCGGAGCTGGCTGAAAAAGACGAGACTCAGCATGACCAGCGCAAAAGCCGCGCCGTGAAGAATGGCATAGCCGGTGGCACCAGGGTGCAGGGTCAGGATCCGCTCAATACTGAAGCCGACGAGTGTGCCCACCAAGGTGCCGACAATGAATCGATAAGCCCAGGCGGAAGCGCGGCGATGTTCTGGGACAAGCCGGGTCACCAGTTCCATCCAGGCGGGAATCGCCATCCCACCGCTCAGCCCGGAAACGACCGGGGTCAGCACGACCACCCAGAGAACCAACCCTGGCCGGGAATCTCCTGCGAGAGCCAGCATGAGCGCCGCTATCAGGTAAGGCAGCCGCTGCACCACACCGAAAGACACCACAAAGGGAAAGAGGCGGGGCAAGCGCTCGATGAGCGGCGCGGCAAAGAGACCCGGCAGAAAGAAACAGGTGTGCAGCAATGTCGGCGCCAGCGCCACGATCCAATCGGCACCGCCCAGGGAGCGGATCATTGGGGGCAGAATGGTGTCCACGGCTACGAATGCCAGGCCGCCCATGTAGAGCCCTCCCTCCAGACAGTGCAGGAAATAGTTGCGACGCTGAATGGGAGAGAGTGGGGGCACAGATATTTCGGTGGGGGGCTTGCAAGAGCCGATAGGGTTTCGCGGCCGCAATGCAACCGGAATTCCACGGTTCACGGTTGTGAATCGAGTGCCCTGCTGGATAATGGTTGGCTTGAGCCGGCCTCTACTTCCGTCAGGGGTCGCAACGCGCCAAGTCTTCATGAAGTTCTGCTCGCCGGAGTTCCCATTCCTCGATCGCAATCAGCGGGGTTGGTGTGTCCTCCTGCTCTTCCTATGGATTCCGGGGCTGAGTCAGGCGGTGACCGGATCCCTGCTCGAGGTGGAGAAGGGCAGTCACATTGTCATATTGGGCAACGGCCTGGGTGAAGGGATGATGCAGCATGGCTACTTTGAGATGGCCCTTCACTGTGCTTATCCCGATGACAAGCTGGTCGTGAGGAACATGGCCTTCTCAGGCGATGAGATCGGCCGGATGGACCGCGACCCCGGCTTTGGAGATTTGGACGATCACCTGGGCAATGCCCTCGCGGACATCATGATCTGCTTCTTTGGCTTCAATGAGTCCTTCCGGGAATCTGCCGGGTTGGAGGATTTTCAGAAGTCCCTCCGCACCTTCATCCAGGATCGGAACCGTCAATTCTACAATGGACGATCCGTCGCTCAGCTGGTTTTTGTGTCGCCCGTTCCCTACGAGCAACTCGGCGAGGGAATGCCTGCCGAAGAACCCATCAATTCCAACCTCACGTTATACACCAATGCGATGCGGGATGTGTGTCTGGAAGAGGCGGTGGTCTTCTTCGATGTCTTCAGTCCTCTCAAGGCGGTGATGGAAGCGACCGAGCGTCCGCTGACGGACAATGGGATTCACCTGAACAACTACGGGCATTGGCTGCTCAGCAAGGTTCTTGCCGTGAAGCTGGGGCTTGTTCCCACCGGTTCGGGCCGGAACTTCAAAGGGGGAGAGGCGCTGCGAGGCCTGGTCTGGGAAAAGAACCAGCACTGGCTGAACCGTTGGCGCCCCCTCAATGGTCAGCATGTCTATGGAGTTCGTCGCGAGCCTTACGGCGTGGTGACGTTCCCCAGTGATATGGAGGAGCTGACCCGGATTATTGCTCGGGCGGATCAAGAGATATGGCGAGCTCGCAAGCCGGACATTCAGGCGATCTGGCAGGAAGAACCAAGCCTCGAAGCGGGCTACTATCCCAGCTCCACTTCGCTAAGCGTGGAGCTTCCCAGTCCCATCAACGCGAAAGCCTATCTGCGACCGGAGGACTCGCTGCGATCCTTCCGGACAGGACCAGGTCTCGAAGTGAGCCTCTGGGCATCTGAAGAAGACCTGCCGCTGCACAATCCCACGACAATGCAGTTTGATTCGGAGGGTAGGCTTTGGGTGGCTTGTGCTCCGTCCTACCCTCATCCCTTCCCAGGTAAATTGCCGGACGATTACCTCTTGATTCTGGAAGACCAGGATATGGATCACCGGGTGGACCGGCACCAGGTTTTTGCGAGAGGTATGACAATGCCTTCGGGCATGGCGCTCATTCCAGATGGTGTCCTGGTCGGCGAGCAGCGTGCTCTGGTGCGCTATCGGGATCTGGATGGCGATGGGACTGCTGACACCCGCTCCGAGGTTCTGGGCGGCTTTGGCGTGGGCGATGTGCAGCACGCGATTCGAGGCCTGGATTGGGAACCCTCCGGGGACCTCTGGTTTTGCCAGGGGAATTACGCCTACTCACATGTGGAAACCGCCAGAGGGCCTCTTCATGTCAATGGGGCCGCCATGATGCGGTGGAGACAACGTGAGGCTGACCTGGAGGTCACTCCCCTGGAATCTCTCAGCCAACCTCAGGGCCGAGCTCTGGGACAGTGGGGGCAGGCTTACTTGAGCGATGCGGATGGCGGCGCGGTGTTTGATCGAGCCTTTCTGTCAGGAGCCGCAGCGGGTGGAGACTTCAATCTGGCGGGCATTGGGCATCCCGCCATCTGGGGAGGAGAGATCCTCTACAGTGAGCATTTTCCCCGATCCTTGAGAGGTGTCTTCCTCCGCAACCAGGTGGAGTCCTACCAAGGCATCCGGGGGCATGAATGGCGACCGAACGGAGCGTCTCAACAATTGCGACCACTTCCGGATCGCTTCCTCAAATCGACCGACGCCAGCTTCCGGCCGGTGGCGATGGAGGTGGGGCCAGATGGAGCGCTCTATGTGCTGGACCACTACAATCCCGTGATCGGGATGGATACCTCGACGGTCCATGATCCACGGCGAGCGCATTCTCACGGTCGCATCTGGAGGGTCTCCGCTCTTGGAAAAAGGCCCTTCTGGCGGTTGCCAACTCATGGCGTGCCCACGCTGGAGTTGTTGGAGGGATTCCGGGAGGTGGACCCCGCCGCGAGAGCTCAGGTGCGCTGGGAGTTGTGGCAACGGGATCCCCAGGAGGTTCTCTCCACCATCGAAGAATGGCTAGCGGCCTTGGGACATGAGGATTATGACCAAGACTATGAAGATTTTGAGTACGATGAAGCCCAAGAGCGCCCCCAGATCCTGACCGAGATCGCCTGGCTGCGTCAGGCCTATGGAATGCCGGACGGTCCACTGCTGGCGGAACTCACCAAGTCGTCCCAGCCAGGTGCTCGTGTGGCTTCCGCGCGGATTCTGGGAGATTGGGGCCCGCATCTGGAGGAGGGGTTGGATCTCCTGGCTCGATTGATGGAGGACGAGGACCCGCGAGTGCGCTTGGAAGCCCTCAATGCCGCTGTCCGGTTCGGGACGCCGGAAGCGGGAGACATCGCCCGTCTCGCAAGGCACTATCCCATGGACCCCAAATTGCGGTTTGTGTATGAGCGAACTACGGAGGGATTGGGCACTCTAAATGGTGCTCCTCCAGGGGAACGGGCTAAGGCTCTCGCCAAGTCGAGTGCCGAGTTGATTGATGGAGAGATGACGCCTCATGCGGCAAGCGTGCTCTTTGGCAGGGAGGATGTGGAACCGGAAGGGCTGGTCCGGGCTGCCACCATTCTGGCACGCCGCCAAAACGAGAGCCTGACCGCCTTTCTTCTGGATACCTTGGCGGACCAGTCCACGCAGGATTCACAGCTTCGCAATGTGATTGCCCTCCTTCCCAAGGCGGATTCATGGGAGCTGCACTTTGCCTCTCCGCGGCTTCACGAGTTGGCTCGTCGCCAGCCGAGCGAGTTGGTGCGGAAAGGTGCGTATGCAGCTTTGCTCATCGCCGCGGCGGAAAGTGATACCTTAGACGATCTGATTGATCGGGTGCGGAGAAATGGCTCTTACGAATATGCCGCCATGCTGGAAGGCGGCGTCTATGCACTTGCCAGTGATGGAGCCAAGCGAGGACTGCGAAGACTCGTGGAGGACGAGTTGTCGCGGGACCAGGTAGAAGCGAGCAACCTCGCCCGGTTTGTTCAAGTGATCGCCCCCCGCAGCCGGGAATTGAAGTTCGTGGAACTCGAGGTCTTTGCAGATGGTGGGAATGTAGCCTTGGGGAAAGAAGCCAGTCAGCTCAAGCATCCGGATGGGGTGGCCTGGTGGAGCCAGAATGCCAAAGCAGGAGTGAATGGGGTGACTCTCTACGACCAGGAGGAGAAAGTGAAGGCCCCTGAAGGTGACGATTCTATCCAGGGCGTGGCCGTTTCCGGCCCTTCCTCCGCTGAAATGGATTTGTGGTGGGGGGTCGACCTGGGAGGGGAACTGGGGCATCCAGTGGAGAAACTGGTCCTGCATCCTGGGCCCGGAGGGTTTGACTCTCCCTGGCTGCGATTCGAACTGCGAGGGCTGCTCGGGGAGCTGATCTGGTGGGATGAACGGGCCACGATGGGGACAGAACCCATCTTAGTAGAGGTGGATTCCGCGAGCGAAACTCGAAGGAGAGCCGCCAAACGAATTGCCGGACTCTTGGGAGACGAGTTTCGCGCCGATCTCGTGGAAAGGGCCAAAGGCAGTGGAACCCTGGAGCGAAGGTTCGGGGCGATGCGAGCGCTGGCTGCGATGGGCGTCGCTTCGGAAGGTCTCAAGATCTGCAAATACCAGTTCTGGGCGGGAAGCTCCTCCGGACAAGAGCTTCCCAAGGTCTACGTGGAACCCAAGCAGCCCGTGGAGTTGCTTCTGCACAATCGCAATGGTCACGCGCGCAGCCTGGGGGTGATCGAAGGCAATGTCGTCAAGGTCCCTTCAAAGTCCGGGACAAAGGTCACCCCGATAGCAGATGCTCCGCCAGCCGAGCCGGATCCGTCCTTCAAGGTGTTGCATCACTCGGAAGCGGTCGAAGCGGGAGATACTGCGATTCTCCGATTCTTTGCTCCGGATAAAGCTGGGGAATACCCCCTCTACTCAGGGCATGGGGACAACTGGACCCAGCAGCAGGGCATCCTGGTGGTAGCGGATTGAACGCACTCAGGTGGAGGTCGGCGCATCGAGCGGAAGCTTGGCTCCGGTTTCATCCACCCTGACGAAAGTGACGCCTGTGGAGAAGGCCACCTCCTGTTCGCCGGATTCCAGGCGTTCCTTGGTGACTTCCACCTTATAGGTCACGGAGGTGGTGCCGGAACTGTGCTTGCGCACATCAAACTTCAGGATGGTGCCTTCCTGGATGCTCTTGTGGAACTCCACCTTGTCCATGCCCACCGTCACGAAGCGATACCCGGGATGTTCCAGACTCGCCGCGATCCAGGCGACTTCATCTGTCCATTTGAGCATGTAACCGCCGAAGAGGAACCCAAAGTGGTTGAGATGTTCCGGCAGGACCAGTTTGTAATTCTGCATGGGATTGGCACACGCAAGAAACGCTCCGAAGAAACGCTCCGTTTTATGATCAGGGCACTTGCAGTAGAGGAGCGTTCGGAGTGGACTGGGGTTCGGGCTCCTGGGAGGGGGGCGGAATATTGATCCGCCGCCGGCTCACAAAGGACATCGCCTGACCGGGTTGATGATAGGCCACCATTTCTTCCAGACGCATGAAGACCCAAGGCTGGAACAAGGCACTGCCATTCTTGGTGAAGACAATATTGTCCGCGATATAGACACAGGAATGAATCACCTTGTTGTCGGACTGGCGCACCTGCAGAAGAAGGTCACCGAACTGGAGAGGGGCCTGGGAGACTCGAAACTGCCGGCTCAGGTAGTCATGGCTCTCCGGTTGATCGAAGTAGAGATTTACCGGGACAAAATTGAAGAAGTTGATCGCCGTCCAGAGACTATCCGGATATCGGCCCTCAAGACCTTCTTCGGTTGAAGGAAAGGAGTTGAGGAAGCGGCGCGGCGTCGGGGGCAGCAGGTTGGCCACATCCAGGACTTCGATGGCGTTTTCCCGATTCAAGGACTCCAACAGGGGGAAAGCATCCCGGTTCAGCCCGTTCGCGGTCCAGTAACGGATTACCTGATCCGGTTGCTGGCCCTCTGGAAGGCGTAGTTGAAGCACCAGGCTCGGAGTTGTCGTCAAAGCCCGGATCAAGGCCCTTTGTTCCCTGATTCCCGGAAGATACTCCAGAAGGAAGGGCAGGTCTGAGAAATGTGTCGAGCGGGCCCGGCGATAGGAGAGTTCCTCAATGAGGGTGTAGATCTTCTCTTCCAGATGCTCGTCTGAGACAATCATGGTTTTGAGATGATCCAGTTCGATCACGAAAGGCTCGGAATGGAATCGATTGAGACGGGAACGGCTCAGAATCGCATAGAGGTTGGAGCGCGTTTCCGGGGTCATATCGCGGATCACATCTCCTGAGGGGAACACCCGAACGCTGTCGACATCCCGGATCCAGCGCTTGGGGCCCAATACCTCAGCGACCAATCGGGCGGGCATGCCCGTGTCCAGGAGGGTTTGTCGAACCTGATCCACGGTCTGACCGGGAAAGTGCCAGACAGTTTGCCGGGAAGGGATGGTCATCAGGCGCAGGAGGTGATCTGGCACCTGGAGATAAATGCGGTAGGTCTCCAGGTCGCCCCAGGGAGCCTGCTGTTCAGTGGGAACGACTGGAGGCACGGAGACAGAGGTCTGACCCTTCAAAGGCAAGAGGAGGCCGGAAAGGAAGAAAAGGACCGGGATGGAGAGGGATCTCATCTGGCTGCAACGTGGAATGGTTCAGGTCTTCGGAGTGCTCGGATGGCGAAGAATAGCGGCCTTAGGGGAATTCTCCACTGCTTGTCGGGAGCTGGCCAGAGCGGTTCTAAGGGGGGATTGCTAGAGGAAACCATTTGCGGAACGCAGTTTGGGGGCCAAATTCCGTTTCTTAACCTGTCTTCTTTTTTAAAGGGGATCTTCCGCTCATTGCACGATGAATCTACCAGAATTGGGCGATCTGTGCCACCGGAGGAGACGCCTGGGTCGACAGGCTTTAATGAAGTATTGAAATGAAACTGTATATTGGCAATTTGCCCTACACCGCTACCGAACTGGAACTTCGGGAGGCCCTTGCAGACTACGAGCCGATTGAAGACATCTATTATCCTGTCGATCGAGAAACTGGTGAACATAAAGGATTCGCATTCGTCACTCTTTCCACCCGGGAAATGGGCGAAGAAGCGATCAAGAACCTGCAGGGAGCTGACTTTGGCGGCCGGGCATTGCGGGTAAATGAAGCTGAAGAGCGCCGGAAGCCGGCTCCTCGCGGAGGTGGCGGCTTCAATAAAGGTGGCGGAGGCGGCTATCGCGGTGGCGGTGGTGGCGGAGGCTACAACAAAGGCGGCGGAGGCGGCTACAAGAAAGGCGGCTTCAAGAAGGGCACACGCCAAGATGGCGGTGGTGGAGGAGGCGGCGGCTACAAGCGCGATGACTTTGGCGAAGGTGGCGGCGGCTACAACAAGGGCGATGGTGGCGGCTACAAAGGTAAGCGCCGTCGTGATGACTATGGCGATGGCGGTGGCTGGTAAGCCTGCCTGTCTGCCATTTGATTGATTCTTAAGAAACTTTGTCCAATTCTCGTGTTCCGCGACCTTTCAGTCGCGGAACACTATGGCAGCCCCCTTTGATCCGTCCGAATCCGGACCTTCGACTGAAGCTTATTTGCGCTTGCTCGCTCGGCATGAGCGGGCGCTGACTGCTTATGTCTTTGCCCTGGTTCCATGCAACCAGGATGCGGAGGACATACTTCAGGAGTGCAAGGTGGTGATGTGGAAACACTTCGCAGGTTATCAGCCTGACTCGGATTTTCTGGCCTGGGCACGCAAGATCGCCCTCCATCAGATCTTGAACTACCGGCGCAAATTGCAGCGCCGTCAGACTTCCACGGTGGATCAGGCTTTCATTGAAGCCGTGGCTGCCGAGATCGATCGGAAGTCCGATCATCTGGAAAAGCGTTCCGAGGCTCTCCGCCAATGTCTGCGCAAACTGCCGCGGCCCCATCAGCAGGCCATTGTCTGGCGCTACTTTGAAGACTGTGAAGTGGAGGAGATTGCCGCCAAGACCGGCCGGACGGAGACGGCGGTCTATCGGTTGTTGAGCCGAATTCGGCAGGCTCTGAATGTCTGTGTCACTCGAACCCTGTCCGCCTCATGAGCCAGCTTAGTCAAGAACAGTTGGATCGCATCGAAGCGGCCTTGGATGAGTTGCTTAGCCCAGAGGAATGGGAAGAGTTTCAGCGGGAGGTACTCGACAACGAGGCGCTTCGGGAAGCCTACGTCGAGCAGGCATGGCTTCGAGGGCAACTTCGGGCAGAGCGGGAAACTCTTCCGCGCCTGCTGGAAAACGCAGAAGTGCTGGCAAGCACGCCGCAGCTTCGTTTTGGTTGGCTTTGGGCGACGGGAATCGCCGCTGTGTTTGCCGCTTTGATTGGGATTCTCCTGATGCCGGCTCCCCAATCTCCAATGGTCGCCACCATCATCGAGGCCCAGAATTGCAAGTGGGCGGGATCGGATTTGCCGACTGTTGAGGGAGCATCGTTGGGCACAGGCACCCTGGCCCTGGTGGAAGGAGTCGCGACGCTGGAGTTCACCAGTGGCGCTGTGGTCACCCTGGAAGCGCCGACGACGCTAGAGGTTTCCTCGGCAATGCGCTGTCGTTTGATCCAGGGATCCGTCGTGGCGGAAGTGCCCGAGTCCGCGCATGGCTTTACCGTGGATACTCCAGAGTTGGAGGTCATCGACCTGGGGACCCGGTTTGGGGTCACGGCTGGCGGAGTGGGTCGATCTCAGGTTATTGTCTTCGAAGGGGAAGTCGAAGTGGGAGGCGATGGCGTTCCCGAGCCGAAGCGACTCAAGACCGGGCGAGGAATGGTCCTGGGCGGGAACGACAATCCTGGGAGCGATCAGGAGCCCCAACGGTCCAGTGCTCCCACGATCGAGAGCGAAGGCTGGCGAGGCATTCCCACCGGCTTTGGGAATGGCAAGGACAGCTATGTCCGGCGCGGCACCGAGCAACCGGCGGGACACGAGCCTCTGGTGATGTTCAAGCACACGGACGTGGCTCCCACGAATGAACGCCGTGCGTATCTGACCTTTGATCTGAAGCGCGTGGACCTCCGCCAGATGAGCCGGGCGGAGCTGGTGCTCGATGTCCAGCCCAGTGGTCTTGGGTTCTCGGCTCTGGTGCCGGACTCGACTTTCGCGGTCTATGGCCTGACCGACGAGAATCTCGATCACTGGGACGAGTCCACTCTGAACTGGGAGACTGCTCCTGCCAATCTCGAGTCAGGTCTGGATCCCGGGAAGTCCCGCAAGCTGGCGGAATTCGCGATCAAGCGCGGGGCGCCGGCGGGGCGGATTGTCATTTCGGGTGAAGGAATCGCCGAATTCTTGCGTGAGGATACTAATGACTTGGCCACCCTGGTTCTGGTCCGCCTGTCTGGAGAGACGGATTCGGCGGGACTGGTGCATGCGGTCGCTTCCAAAGAGCATCCCACAGCTCATCCACCCACTTTGAGAATCCAGACTCACTGATCGTAGCATCACAAGCGAACTACTCCATGAAATCCCTGGTCCCAGCTGTCTCCATCAGCGCGTTGCTCTTGTCCCTGGGACAAGCTGCTCCTGCGAATGATGCCGAAGCCCTCCGATTCTTTGAAAACGAAGTGCGTCCCCTGTTGGCTGAGCATTGTTACCAATGCCACGGCGAAGACAAACAGAAGGGCGGGCTGCGCATGGATAGTCTCACCCACATCCTGAAGGGGGGCGACTCAGGCGCTTCCATCGTGTTGGGAGATCCGGAGCAGTCCCTGGTCGTGGAAGCCGTGCGGCGCAGTGATCCGGACTTCGCCATGCCGCCCAAGGAAGAGCTGTCGGCCAAGCAGGTCCAGATTCTGGAACGCTGGATTGCTCAAGGCGCCCCCTGGCCGGACGTAGACCCCAGGAATGTGGTCGATGAAAATGGGTTCACCGCCGAGGAGAAAGAGTGGTGGGCGATTCAACCTGTGCAGGATCCTCAAGTGCCCGAACTGGATCCAAAGTGGGCCCGCAACGAGGTCGATGCCTTTGTGGGACGCAAACTCAAGCAAGCGGGGATGGTTCCTGCGAGGGAAGCCGACCGGCGTGAACTGGTGCGGCGCGCCTACCTCGATCTGCACGGCGTTGCACCGACTCCGGCCCAGACCAATGCGTTTCTCCAGGACCAGCGTCCTGACGCCTGGGAGCGGCTGATCGATGACTTGTTGAGCAGCCCTCGCTATGGGGAACGCTGGGGACAACACTGGTTGGACGTGGTGCGTTTCGCGGAAAGTGACGGCTACCGGCAGGACGCCTTCCGGCCCGAAGCCTGGCCCTATCGCGACTATGTGGTGCGGTCCTTGAACGAGGACAAGCCTTACAATCAGTTCGTCAGAGAGCAGCTTGCGGGAGATCAGATCAATCCGGATGACCCCAATGTGCTCGTGGGAACGGCCTATCTGCGAAATGGGCTCTACGAGTACAATCAGCGGAACGTGCGAATGCACTGGGAATTGATCGTCAATGAAATCACCAATCTGACTGGTGAAGTCTTTCTGGGGGTGGGAATCGGGTGTGCCCAGTGTCACAACCACAAATTCGACCCCATTTTGCAGGCGGACTACTTCCGTATGCAGGCCTTTCTAGCCCCCATTCGCTGGCGTCACGACTTGAAACTGGCAAC
>JBHIXE010000034.1:0-7103 GCA_041984905.1 Verrucomicrobiales bacterium
TTCCTGTCCCTGGGCCGGGAGGAGGTACAAGGAGAAGACGCTGGCCGAAACCAGCAGCGCTGAGAGGCTACGCAGGTTCATAGGGAGAAACACTTTGAGGACGCTTGCCCGAAGGGATCAGGATCATCGTATCACAAAGTCGATCGTCTTTGGCACAGGATTCGTCGCCTAATTTTCACTAGATGCACCAGGCTGCGTTTTTTGCGCCGCAAAGGAAACATTCCAAATCCCCGCCTTCTGGCAGGTGTCCAAGACTTTCATGATATGCCGGAAGTCCGTGTCCTCATCTCCGCGCAGAATGATCGGTTGATCTTTGTAAATGGAGGAAACGCGGCTCAACTTCGCAAACAATTGATCCTGAGTAAGTTCCACCCGGTTCACTTTAATCACACCATCCTTGTTCACGTTCACCACGATTTCACCAGGGGTCGGCTGGGATTCCTTGGCGGTTTCCGCGGAAGGCACCGAAATGTCGATCTCGGCCTCAAACCGCGCAAAGTTCCAGGTAACGATGAAGAAGATGAGCAGAATGAACACCACGTCGATCATCGGGGCGAGCTGCATCTCGGCCCGTTTGATATTGCTGTGATCGCGGAATTTCATCGATGAAGTCGCTCAGGGATTCAGCTTACCATACCTATTAAACACCCTTGGGATTCCGGCGGGAATCTTCCGTGCGGGTGTTCGCCCGATAGTTGGCACGCTTGTATTGAGCGGCAAGAAGCGCCATCAGGTGGGTCATGGCTGCTTCCAATTCCGAGATGAGCTTGGAAACCTTGCCCCGGAAGATGGAGTAGAAGATGAGAGAGGTAATCCCAATCACCAGGCCGCTGGCCGTGGTGATAAGAGCCTTGGAAACCCCCTGGCTCACCTCAAACTGCACTTTGCCCTGGTGAGCGGACAGATCCTGGAAAGTCTCGATCATCCCCAGAACGGTTCCCAACATCCCCACCATAGGAGCGATGGCGCCCACATCGGCCAGGTAAGTGATGCGGCCATGCAGAATTCCCGCCTGACGGCTGCCCTCGGCCTCGGTCACTTCCCGGACTTCCTCAAAACTGGCCGTCGGGTTCTTGGTGGCAAAGTCCAGGGTCTTGTAGGTGATCCGGGCGATGGCCTCGTTCTCGCGATTGCAGACGGCGATCAACCCCAGGTAATCCTGTTTCCGGATCAGGGCATCCGCCGCATTCATGAACTTGTCACTGACCACGGTCCCCTGACGAACGGTCAGGAAGTAGTAGATGGTCAACACCACCGCAATGAAGGAAAGCGCCGCCAGGGGATACATGAGGATCCCGCCTCCCTGCAGCACCTTGATGAAATTGATCGTCTCCTCCTTGAGGCCTTCCACAGTGATCTTCCGGTTTCCGGCTTCTTCACTGCCATCCGGTGCGGCCCCCTCCTCTGCTGCTGCCGGATTTGCGGGCTCGGCATCGGTTGGCGCGGGGTCCTGAGCGAATACCAGTGACACGCCAGCAAAGGCGACCAGGAAAAAGGCGAGCAAAGTTCTCATGCGAAAGTTAGTTCGAGCCGGCTACTCGGCATACGTTGGTTTGCAGTCTCGTTAGCGCCGGGCTGTAGAGGATTGGGTGTAAATCAGACGGAATTGGATCGCTTTTGTGTGAAAAAAACGCCTCAGTTTACCTTTCCCGCTGTGCCTTTCAATCATCCGATTGCGATTTCAAGGTCTTTTGCACGCTTTGTTGCCAACTTCTTTGAGAAGTTCCCGATTTTTGACACGTGCCCTGACATGAACGTTTTGTGATCCTGTCATGAAATCCCTGCTTACTCTGCTCTCTACCCTTACCCTCTGCGCAGGCTTCGCCCTGGCCAGTCCCAGCTTCATTAAAGAGCCCACTCACGGGGTGTTGGGCCTGGGTCAGTTGGACTGCATCAGCTTCGCTCCCGAGGGAGTCCTCCTCATTGGGGATGGTCAAAATCATCAGGTACTGGCCCTCTTGACGGGCGATACCGAGCCTTCATCGGGCCAGTTCAAGGAGATCCCCAGGCTCCAGTCCCATCTCGCGGAGAAACTTGGGGTCAAGCAGGAGGACGTTGATCTTCTGGATATGGCGGTGAACCCGGCTTCGGGGAACGCCTATCTGGCCGTGCGCAAGCAGGACGACAAGACCATGTTGCTCGTCCGGCTCACTCCAGACGGCGAAATTCAAGCCCACGACCTGCAAAACGACGCGTTTGACTTCGCTCGGATCAAACTTCCCGAGGGCGACGAAGCTCCCGTCAACCGCATCACTGACGTGGTCTGGTCTGGGGATCGCCTGGTGGCTGCCGCCCGCTGTAATGAGGAGTTTGCCAGCAAGATCTTTGCGGCGGAAGCTCCCCTGGTTCACGATCGCGAAGGTCAGATCTACAGTGCGGAGACCTATCACATCTCCCACAAGCGATGGGAAACCAAGGCGCCCATGAGCGTCATGATTCCCTATCAAGAGAATGGCAAGCACTACATCGTGGGCGCTTTCAGCTGTACCCCCGTGGTGAAGTATCCCATTGAGGCGATCGTTCCGGGAGCCAAGATCAAGGGCATCAGCATGATCGAGTTGGGCTCGGGAAACCGTCCGCTCGATATGTTTGCTTATGGCAAAGAAGGTGGCGCCAGCGTGATCACGAATACTTTCCGCTTCCACCACGAGAAGCGTCCCTTTGGCCCCAGCCCTCATGTGGCTTTCCGCTTTGACGAAGAGCTCCTGGCAGGTGACAAGGAGGTCAACGAGACCGCCATCCGCCGCCTGGATCAGAAGGATCCCAACTCCAACCGGATTGAGATTGCCGAAACGTTCCATGGAGTGATCCACATGGACCGGCTGAACGACTCCACGGCCCTGGCCCTTCGTGAAGCAGAAGGCGATGTGGATCTGGTGGCGCTGGCCTTGCCATGATCGCCGTCCTGGTCAGCGGTTTGATTCTGGTCACACTACCGGATGACGGTGGACAACCCCAGTTCACCGCCACCGCTGCGGAACCGGAGGCCCGACTGACTCTGCACCTCGTGGATCCAGCCACGGGTAAAGCAGGCTCGGCCATGTTTGCCAAGGTCCACCGTGAAGGAAGTTCGTTGACCCTCACCCCACGCTTTCCTCTAAGCCACGGCCAGACCTATCGCGCCATCCTCACGTCCCCGGACGGCTCGACCATCGCAGAAGATTACCAGGCGCCTGATCAAGAGGTGACCCAACCGCAACTGACCAGGGTCCTTCCCACCGCGGAGTTGCTCCCGGCCAATCTGCTTAAATTCTATCTCCACTTCTCCGAGCCCATGCGGGAAGGAGTCGCGATCTTCGATCAGATCCACCTGGAGGATTCGCAGGGAGAACGGGTCTATGATCCATGGCGACGTCAGGAACTCTGGAATGAGGACCGGACCCGGCTCACGCTCTGGATTCATCCTGGTCGAGTGAAGAAAGGGGTCAATCTTCGCGAGACCCTGGGACCTGTCCTGCGTCCCAACGAGTGCTACGCCCTGATCATCGATGGCACGCTCCGCAGCGCCAAAGGAGCGGAACTGGGCAAAACGCAGCGCCACGCCTTTGCCACCGGTCCAGAAGACTACTCCCGTCCCCTCCCCGAAAGCTGGAACTTGAGCGTTCCCCAGGCAGGAACCCGGGAAGCATTGCGGATCAAATCGCCCAAGCCGCTCGATCACGCGCTGGTGAAGCGGCACGTCATCGTGTCGCTCGATGGAACCAGGATCCCTTGCGAAGTGGAGGTCGCTCCCGGGGACCGCGAATGGACCATGATTCCCGCCGAACCCTGGCAGGCTCGAGAATACGCCCTGAAGGTCAGCGAGTATCTGGAAGATCTGGCCGGCAACACTCCCGACCGGGTCTTCGATACAGACCTGGAAGCGCCCGAGGCCGCCCCTGCGGTTCGAAAACTACGCTTTCAGCCGACTACCTGATTTGTTAGCTTGCCCACCATGACTGGTCCCATCTGGCGAATTTCACTCGCCCTCATCTTCATCCCTGTCTTGCCCCTTTCAGCACAGGAATCCGGAAGCACATCCCGTTCGGTCGGGGATTCCGGCGGTGGCGCCTCCATCGTCGCGCCCAAGCAACCAGCGCCTCAAGTCGAGGTCGTCACCTACATCGCGCTCACCGAGTTGCGAGAATGGAAGAACTACAAGGACATCAAGATTGAGGCCCGTTTGCTCGCCTTCTCCGCTCCGGAAGAAGGGAAAACAGGCCCGGTTGAAGTGATCAAAGACGGCAAGGTCCGGTTCCTGGTCGAAAAGACTCGTGCGGTCTTCGATGTGGCTTTGGAGAAGATGTCGGAGGAAGACAAGGCCCTGATCCTGAAAATTGCCGAGCAGGCGAAGGCGGGCCCGCCCAAAGTCGCTCCCGAGCCCAAGCCTGAAGCCCCCACTCCCGAAGCGACCGAATCCTGAGTCGCCCCATCTGCACCGCCGGGGTTGATTCTCCCTCACAGATTCCTACACTCGGGAATTACTGATGAGCGTGACCATTGAATCCCTGACGGGCCCGCAACTGACGCCGGCCATCATCGAAAGCGTGGCCCGGTTGCGAATGGAGGTCTTCCGCGAGTGGCCCTACCTCTACGACGGTGACATGGCCGCCGAGGAGGAATACCTGGGCCATTACGCCAAGACTCCCGGAGCCGTCGTGGTAGCGGCCAGAGACGGCGAGACTATCGTAGGCGTTTCGACTGCGATGCCGCTGGCGGAGGAACATGCGGAGTTCATCGCCCCTTTCCCCCAGCTCGGCTACGAGCCAGCCGAAATCTTCTACTGCGCGGAGTCAGTTCTCCAGAAGAATTACCGGGGCCAGGGAATCGGTCACCAGTTCTTCGATGCTCGCGAGGAGCATGCGCGAGCTTTGGGAGGATTCCGCTTCGTCACCTTTTGCGGAGTGATGCGGCCGGAAGATCATCCGGCCCGTCCGAGTGACTATGTGCCCCTGGATGCGTTCTGGAGGAAACGCGGCTATGAACCGGTGCCCGGGTTGGTGACTGAGTTCCCCTGGAAAGACATCGGCGATAGCGAAGAGTCGAGGAAGCCGATGCAGTTTTGGATACGAGAGCTGGACTGAATTCGCACCCAGTCCAGCTCTGCCGAACGAACGCTTATTTCGGCAATTTGATTTCCACATCGAAGGTGAAGCGATCTTCCATGAGGGAAGCTTCATCTGCGGAGAGCGGAAATTCCCAGGCAAAGCCAAAGTCCATGAAGTCCAGGTTAGGACAGGTCGCGCGGAAACCGATCGCCATGGTCACCAGATCGTTGTTGTCGCTGGAATTGGAGGCGCCCCAGTTGACGAGGTCCCCCGCTTCAAACCGCGCGATCCCCGGAGTGATGCCTCCAGCCTGAGCACCGAACCGCGATGCGCCGTCGCCCGCTTCCAGCACGTGGAACCAGTTGAACTCCACCAGCGGATAGAGCCAGTCAGTCAACTGATAGCCTGCATGAACGCTGGAGAAGGAAATGGTGCTCTCGGCATCGTCATCCAGAGGAAGCTTCACACCCAGGCCGCTGGCGAGCTGAAGCTTGCCCAGGGTCTTCTGAGTCAGCAAGGTCGGGATGAGCACGCCATCTCCATTGCCCTGCCACACATCGGAATCACCACTGGGGATCTCATAGACGAGCTGGATACTGGAGACCGTCATCGTCTCCGGATTGTAGAGCCAGGCATACTTGGCCCCAGCAGCGATATTGGCCCAGCCACTGGTATCATTGAAGGTGTTGTTAGGGCTGAAATCGATGTAGCCGTCCTTGCTCGCCACCAGCGAGAAGCGGGGATTCACGGCAAACTCGGCCTGCACCGCATAGACCTGTATCTCTCCGCCCAGAGGAAGCGTGCCCAAGGTTGTATCGATCTGGTCAGGCATGGTCTGGTGAAGAAAGAGCGCATGAACCTTAGTCCGGGGAACCGCAAGATCGAAGAGGACCGGGTTGCTGATGGGACGCTTCGTATCATAGAACGGCCGGGGATCTTCAATGGTGATGACTTCCTTGGGATCACCAGCAAGCGCCGAACTGGCAGCGATTGCAGCAAAAAGACAGAGAGTTAGGGAACGGCGCATAAGTGGATCGATTAATTTGGTTTCACAAATATTAAAGATCCATTAACCAAATACCACTCAAATCCTGTACATACATTGCGCATATTTTGTCATTCCAGCCTGCTGAATGAGCGCAGGTCAGGCGCTCTTCTTTGCGGGAGATAACTCCTGAGCATAGTACGCAACACGCCAGGCATGGTAGGCCATGCGCCGGATCCAGCGTTGCGCATCGAGAACCTCGTCGAGCTGCTGAGCAGTCACCTTGTGAGAGAGGGCTTCGCGAATCATGGATTGCCGGTGAGCTCCCTTGTCTTTTTCCAGATCGTCAGAGAGAACCTGAAGCTTCTCGACCAAGTCCCCCGGACTCGCCAAAGAGTCTGCCAGATCACGAAGTAACCGCGCCGTTTTCCGGCCCTGCCCTTCCAGCTCTGGAAACAAGGCCAGACCCTTCACCAGTTCATGATCCCGGGATCGCTGCACCAGGCGATCAATTTGATCAATCAAATGAAGGCAGGCAAATATGCGCTCGGCCGCAGCCTCCCCTTCTTCGTCTCTCTGACTGATCCGCAACGCGAATTCGCGGGCCTGGGGAATCGCTTCAAAAACGCGCTCGGTGCGGTGAGCCCTCCTGTCCAGGCCCTGGGCGGACAAGGATCCTGCGCCCAACCGCAAAGCTTCTGCTCCGATGATCCGCACGCCCTCTTCCAACGCGGCCAACGCGGCATTCGGTTCATTCAAGAGACGCGGATTGAGGGATTCAGTCAGGGACACGTCCCGGTCTGGCACGACTCGCTCGATCAACTTGGCGAACTGCCGGGTGAAAGGGAGAATCAAGATCACGCCAAGGCAATTGAAGAAAGTGTGGAAGGCTACGACGGCCACCTCAGGTGTCCCGGTCAAGAAGTTGGGAGCCAGCTTTTCCCCTGCCCAGAGGAAGAATGGCAGGATCAAGAGAGCCATGATGCCGGTGAGAATATTGTAGAAGATGTGGGCGAACCCTGTCCGCTGAGATGCGGTGGGCGCACCGATGGCGGCCAGTCCAGCCGTAACCGTGGTCCCAATGTCCGCGC
>JBHIXE010000034.1:7113-10400 GCA_041984905.1 Verrucomicrobiales bacterium
AGTGACCACGGTTGCGACGGTGGCGCTGGAGGACTGGGTCACGATGGTCAGGAGCATCCCAAAGAGCAACAAGAGCAGGCGCCCCCCCAGGCCGTGTGCGGGCCATCGGCTAAAATCCAGGACATCCCGGTAAGTGTCCAGACCGTCCTGGAGAAACCCAATCCCAATGAAGATTAGTGAGAACCCCGCCAGCGCTTTTCCCGAGGCGTGGACCAGCCGCCGTTCCTTGAAGAGGTAAAGCGCCGCCGCCACGAAGAGGAGTGGCAGTGCCGCAGTCGTGAGCTTCAGCTTGAAGCCTAACAACGCGACCATCCATCCGGTCAGAGTGGTCCCGATGTTGGCGCCAAAGACAATTCCCAACGCCTGGGAAAAAGTCAGGAGCCCCGCACCGACGAACCCAATGGCGGCCAGGGTCGTCGCGCTAGAGGACTGGATGAGAGCGGTCACCGCCGCTCCGGTCATGGCGCCGGTCGCTGGATTGCGAGTGGATCGCTGCAGCCATTGCCTCAAGCGATCTCCCGCAAGACTCCGCAGTCCCGCCGTCATGGTGGCCATTCCAAAAAGGAAAAGCCCGATTCCACCAAAGAGTTCTGCGAAGCCTTGCATAAGGTAGCGGGACCTTCTATCGCCCGCTACATCACCATAAAGCCCACCTCATCGATGGGCTTCGCCTTTCTTGGCTTTTGTCTTCCTAGCTCTTCTTCCCTATCACCAGGCGATAGACAAAAAGGAGGACAAATGCACCGACGGTGGCGACCAGCAGCTTCATCCAGAAGCCTCCAGTACCATCTATCCCCGCCAATCCCGCGAGGAACCCGCCGATAAATGAACCTGCGATCCCGATGAGGATGGTCACGAGGCATCCGCCAGGATCTTTGCCCGGCATCAGGAACTTTCCGAGGGCCCCCGCCAGGAAGCCGATTACGATAAACCCGAGTATTGTTTCTGGAGTCATAGTTGCACGTCCTCAGCGCACCAATCATGCCATGGGCGCATTCCCCTAGTCCACTCCCGAATCTCACCGATAAGCCTTCATCTTGGCGGTTCGGCTATGCACTTCTCTGCATCCTTGCCGTGCATTTTGCCCGATTGAAACCCGGTCCTTTCTCCCGGTATCGGGCAACCCTGTCCGGTCGCCTCGTGGTACGGGAACTGCGCTTCTGAGCCCCCGAACTCAACCATCGGAGCTGGCAGATTCCTGCTCCCACATCTCCAAAGAACATGAACGACCGAGAACACTGTATTGAGGTATGCAACCGGCTCCTCCGGGGCGAACGCTCCGCCGTAGAAACTTATGACAAAGCCATCGAACGGTTCGATGACCTTCCCGCCGTCGTTGAACTGCAGCGGATTCGGGATGAACACGTGGTCGCGGTGCGTGCGCTGGAGCAAAATGTCCTTTCCATGGGAGCAGCGCCTGATGAAGGCACCGGAGCCTGGGGCAAGTTCGCCAAAACCATTCAAAGCGCGGCCAATATGTTCGGCGCGGAATCCGCCATCAATGCCCTGCAACAAGGTGAAGAACACGGCAGAGAAAGCTACGAGTCCGCCCTGCACGACGACGGCGTGATGGAGGAATGCAAGAACCTGATGATCACGCAGCTTCTCCCCCCTATCCGGGAGCACATCGTGGCGCTGGAAAACCTTCAAAAGACGGCCTGATCTCTTGAGCGAGCCCCAGTCAGACCAGGAGGCCAACCACCCTCACGAGTTTGTCGACTTCGTAAAACGGGTTCTGTTTGTCGTGGTCGTGGTGGCGTTGGTCTGGTTTCTCTACCTGACTCGCCACGCGATATTGCTGGCCCTCACTGCCGCCATCTTCTCAGCGATCCTGGCAGGCCTATCCCTGAAGCTGCGGAAGATTCTTCCCTGGGGAAAACAGAAGTGGGCCTACCGCTCATCTCTCATGATCGTGATGCTGGGAATCGTCCTGGTGGTTGCAGGGCTCACGACCTTGATCGGCGGCAAGGTATCCTCAGATCTGAAGGATCTCAGTGGCAAGGTTCCCACCGCCATCGAAAGTCTGCGCAGCTTTGGTCCGGTGAACCAGTTCATACGTAACGGAGGCGAGAATCAAGATCTGGGCACTCTCTTTTCCCAGGCTTCTTCCACGGCGATGACCATGGCCAGCGGCTTTGCATCTCTCCTTGGGGGATTGGTGGTCATCCTTTTTACAGCGGCGTTCCTGGCTGCCGAACCTCCTCTCTATAAGAGATGGGCGGTCTCGTTCTTCCCGGAATCCATGCGTCCCAAGGTGGACTCCCTTCTGGATAAGTGCGCCCACTCCCTGTGGGGATGGCTGGTGGGCCAGTCGTTTGCCATGCTCATTATCGCGGTTCTCACCACGATTGGGCTCCTGGCTATCGGGATGGACTATGCCCTGACTCTCGGTCTCATTGCCGGGATTCTCCAATTCATCCCCTATGTGGGACCGCTTCTCTCAGCCATTCCGGCCCTTCTGGTAGCGGTGACGATTTCCCCGCAAATGATCCTGATTGTGGCGGGACTGTACTTCTTGATTCAATTCCTCGAAGGCAACTTCATCACGCCACTGGTTCTCCAAAAGAAGGTGCATATTCCGCCCGCCATCACCCTTCTGGCCACCATGACCTTCGGCCTGGCATTCGGACCTCTCGGGGTCATCATCGCCACCCCACTCAGCGTCCTGGTGATGGTGCTCTACCAGGAGGTCTATCAGCGCGAAGTTCTTGGGACTACTGGTTCCGACAACGCGCAAGAAGAGAAGGCGGAAGCCCAGTCCTAACTGACGTCCCACTCCGCCAGCGGAGTCAGAGCTCCCCAGTCCGGCTGCGTGTCTCCTCCCAGACCCGGTCCCTGGAGAGATCCTGTCGTCACTTCACCTTCCTTGATATGGAGAAACCACTCTTCTCCGCGTTTCACGTAGAGGTCTGGGTGAGAGTCCGCGACCCGGCTCTTTTCCGAGGCCGTAAGATGGGACAGGCCAAAAGCATAGTGGTGCCCATTGCGCTCGCAGTGCTCGATATCCAGGGTACTGAGCACGGCAAAGTCCTGGTGTAGGGGAACAATCGGCATGTTGGACAGGTCTTCCCCGGTTAAGAAAGCTTCGCGACCGGTGTCGACGATGAAGTGCACGCAGAGAGCCCGGTTAAGAAGCGACTTGAAGACGCCCTTGCAGTTCTTGATGCTGACGCCTTCGTAACCGAGTTCGATCGCGCGCGGAAACGCGTCCAGGCCGGCGTCGGCTTCGTCGATGATCAGCGGGCTGAACGACCGGATGCGTTCGATCCCTTCGTTGCGATCACGTT
>JBHIXE010000034.1:10410-18783 GCA_041984905.1 Verrucomicrobiales bacterium
GAGCCCAAAGGCTTGCTTGAAGGCCTGGTTGGTGCCATCCGCCTCATCAATGACCAAGGGCTTGATCTCAGAGATCTTCACCACACCTGCCGAAGTCGCCGGATCCAGAGTGAGAGCCCGCGTCAACGGTTGCTCGATGAAAATGGTGTGCTGCGAGAGCCCAATCAGATGCCGATCCATCTCGTCCACAAAGTGGCCAAATGCGTCGATGTCCTGGTAGGCCTCATTCCCATCCAGCGTAATGACAGGCCGTTTCACGTTCACGAGCACCTGATTCCAGATCTTCTCCAAGCGCGCCAGATCCACCTCGGGCTCGCCGGAGATCTTGATCTTGAAGAACTCCAGTCCGTCCCGTGCCACATACTCTTCCAACGTCTCAGGCTCTCCATCATTGACCCGATCCCCAGCCTTGAGATCGGCTGCGACGAGTGGGTCGGAAAGGCCGACAGTGTGGCGGATACCAAACGTCTTTCTTGGCTTCTTGGGGAAGGTCCGGGTGAACTTGAAGTCCTTGAGTTCCGGATGCACCATCGCGGCGTCAATGCCCAGCTTGTCGTTCTTGACGGCCTCAAAGAAGGAGAGGCCCTGAGCCTTGCACACCGCGTCAATCACGGCGCGCTCAAATAGAGCGGAGGCATAGCTTGCCATCAGTGATTCCTGATCGGCAGCCTTTCCCAAATCCATGACTTCCCGGTAAGAGGTCAGCCAGAGTTGAAAGGGCGTCTCGAAACTTTGCCCCTGCTTCAGATAGACCTCTCGAGCCTGCTGCACGAGATCCAGAAGCGATGCCAGTTTCGCTTCGGGCGTGCGATCCGGCCGCTTGTCCAGCCAACCAAAAGAAGGCCGGTCCCCGGAACAGCCGACCACCGTCTGCGTGCCGTCGGAAAGCTCCAGGCGCACCAGAATCACCGCGCTCGGCCGGCGCTTCTTCGCGGTAATGGCCTGATCCTCACCTCTCCCCTTCCCGATCGAAAATGACATCCGGTCCGGCGGAAGCTGCCGGACAAATAGATCGAGGGCTTTGATGGCGTAGGGCATGAGTAAACTTCAGCACGCCACTCGTGCTTTTGCTAGGCAAAACGCATTACCGAATGACCTGAGAATCGACTTCTTCCCGGAAGCTCATTTCAGACGGGCATGAAGCATGGCGTCCAATTCTTCGAGCACCTGCTTCAGTTCCAGGTCCTGAGCCAAGTTTCGCGTTTCGTCAGGATCCTTCTCGTGATCGTAGAGTTCCAGTCCCCGCACTTCCTCTCTCGATTCTTCATCGAACCCTACCCAGCGCGTGTAACGATAGCGATCTGTCCGAATGGAGTAGCCCATCGTCTCGTGAGGAGTGTTGCGCGGTCGCGGGAATTGAGAGATGGCGGAGTCCCGCGTGGAGGAATCCGGGTCCCTGACCACGGATGCATAGCTGAGTCCATCCAGGTGGGCGGGCTGCGGCAATCCCGCGAGATCGCAGAGCGTGGGATACAGATCCACCATTTCCACGAGCGACTTCGTACGTTTTCCTTCCGAGCCAGATCCCGGAGCCCGCACAATGAGAGGCACTCGTGTGCCCAGCTCAAAGTTGGTCATCTTCCCCCAGATTCCCGCCTCTAGCAGGTGCCAGCCGTGATCTCCCCAAAGCACCACGATGGTGTTTTCCGCCAGGCCCAGGGCTTCCAACCCATCGAGCACGCGCCCGACCTGAGCATCCATGTAGCTGAGGCTGGCAAGATATCCATGAATCAACGTACGAGCCAACTCGTCGTCCAGTCTCCCTTCCTGAGGAATCCCGTCATACTGTCGTAGTTCCGGAGAATCGACAAAAGCCACTTCCGGCATCCCCAAGGGAGGTTGATCGTTCTCCGGCAACTCGATTTCCTCCCGGTCGTAGAGGTCCCAGTATTCCTGAGGACAGACAAAGGGCAGGTGCGGCTTGTAGAAGCCAACCGCCATGAAAAAGGGCTGCCCGGATTTGCCGAGCCGGTCGAGGGTATGCACCGCCATATCCGCGGTCAGGCCATCGGGATAGACGTTATCAGGCAGATCGGCTGCTTCGTAAGCCGGCCCTTTGACGTTGCCCAGCTGAGTGCTCTTCCGCTTCGCCAGAGGCAACGCGGCGTAGAGTTCCCGGACTCGGGCGCGATTTTCCGGCAGCCGATAGTTTCGCCAGGCGTCCGGAATATTGAAAGGCCTCCAGACGGCCTCAGTCCAGGCTTCCGGGTCATCTTCCGGATGGTGATAGATCTTCCCCAGGGAAACGGTTTGATAGCCCTGCTGCTTGAAGTGTTGGGGCAACGTCACTACGTCCGGATGACTGTGGCGCAAGGGATACTTGTTGATGTAGATGCCCGTAGTATCAGGCCGTAAGCCGGACAGAATGCTGATTCGGGAAGGACCGCAGACGGCTTGCTGCACATACGCCCGTTCGAAAACCAGGCCGCTTGCTGCCAGGCGATCGATTTGCGGCGACTTCACCCGGTCGACTCCGTAGCATCCCAGTTCAGGGCGCAGGTCGTCCACGGCAATCATGAGAACATTCGGGCGATCTGCTTGAGCATTCGCCAGGAAAGGAATCAGCAAGGCAAGGAACAGGAGTCGGGGGGTAACCATGGAGCCAACGATAAGCAAGGCTCCTCCAATGGCGCAAGTCACGTCCTCCGAACCATTTGCTCTCAGCTGCTGATTCGACCTTGTAGATTTTTTCTGGAGGGCTCATCATCGGCTAGCCTTCACGACAATGAGCAAGGACGCGTCTTCTCCTTCTTCCGTCACTTCCCCGGCGCCCTTTGTGAGCGCGCCCTGCTTCTGGACTGGGGTGCTGGGAGTCGCCAGTGGCTTCGCCGTGTTTGCGTATTTCTGGTATGCCGACTTCGCGGATGCGCCGAGAAGACTGGTCGCAGGAATGTTCCTCGCCGCGGTGATGTCCTTTGTCTTTGAGTCACTCAGTGATCGACTCAATAGCAGCGAGCCAGGCACTGGTCGCCGCCGGCTCACCATTCCAGGCCTGCTCATGACCATCGTGTTGCTTTGCACCTTTGATATCATGCTCAATGCCTGGCAAAGCATGCCAGAACTGAGGAAGGATCAGGTGCTCGAACTCGGCGTGGCGATTACAGGAGTGAAGGCTCCTCCCTGGCTCAGTATCACCGCGCTTCTGGGGGTCTGGATCGTCTCGGGAGGCGCCCTGGCCGCGACTCTGAGCACCTGCGTGAATCTTTCTGGCCGCACTCTTTCCGGACAAATGCTGGAAGGTGTCCGGCGTGGGACCTTTGCTGCGGTGCTCGTCGCTCCACTCTTGATTCTTCTCTACATCCTGGTGGTTCGGATTCTCCTCTCCTTCAACATGGTGGTGTTCCAGCCCGCAGCATTTGCCAGCTTCCTGGAGGACTGGACGAAGGGCGGCGCCTCAGACGCACACTGGGCAGACGGAGTCCTCCGGTTCCCCTTCGTTATTCTGGAACTGGCGAACAATGCTCTCATGGAGATTGCCTGGTTGCGCCCCATTGTCATCCTGGGTCTACTCGCATTGGGGCTGATCCTGGCGGTCCGCTCAGAGAATGGTTGCCTCATTACCCTGGCTATCTTCACCCTCGTCATGGTCTTTCTGGGTCCCGTCCTTGCAAACATCCACCTTGTGTTTGGCGTGCTCTTTCTGGCGGCAATGGTCTGGGTGATCCCCGGAGCTTTGCTTGGAGCCCTGGCTCCCCTGCTGGCGCGTCCTTCGGATTCGAGAAAGCATTGGGGGTTCATCGCCTTTTTTGCGGCGGCGTTTCTTCTCCTGGTCACTCTGTTGCGAATGGAGGAACAACCTCGGGAGCTCTGGCCCCTGGTTGCCGGTATCCTGGCCATCCTTCTGGGCGGCGGTTTTGTGGTCTATCGCTTCGGTTTCATCCGGGAATGCTGGCCCGTTCTCGCGTTGAGTTCGGCTACGCTCATCTGGTGCACCACCACGATCACACAGAACCTGACCTTCAGCGGCGTGCTGGTTAATCTACACCGGATCAACAGCCTTCCCGCGATCAGCGTCTCTGAAACAGAGGACGTCGAAGCCGATCCGCTCTGGCACATTTCCAATCCCCACTTTCTCCAGCTCGGTGTGCTTGAGAGAGCCGGAACGAGGCTCCGGTTTGATCAGTATACGCTCGGGCTTCGCGAGTCCCCCATCGGAGTTTACGATCCCAGTGCCTTGAGTATTTCCCCAAAGGAAGTCGATGTCCGTGACCCGCGCGCCCAGGAGTTGATCGCGGCGGCCAGAACCGAGATGGATCGCGCTCAGGGCCTGATTCGCTCGCTTGATGAACTCAGCGAGGCCTATCGATTGATCCAGGGAGACTCCACCGAGATAGCGGAACTGAAACTTCAAGCCGCGAGGCTAATCGCCACCCATGGTGCCTTTTGCGAGTCGCAACGCATCGCCTGTCGCCGCGCCAAGAGCATCAGCATCCCCGGCCAAGAGACCGCGGAAGTGGTCCCAGTTCCAGAAATTGAAAGCTTCATGAGTCTTTCGGATGCGCTTCACCAGTTGGAACGCCGTCTGACAACCCGGAGAGATAGCCTCGACCTGATGGATAAGCTGGAGCCTCTGCGCGAAACTCTGACCTCAACCCAGAAAGAACTCGACGCTGACGCCTCACGATTTCTGCGCATTCGATCCGAACCCAATGAGCGGCCCGCGCTGGGACTGAACCTGAGCATGCTGAGCAGCCCGGAGTCTGACTTTGAGAATCTCAGGCTCAGCCATTCCGCGGTGCGAAGCAAACTCAAGGCGGCACTGACACAGGCAGAAGAGATGCACGAGGTGCTCGCCGGGGACCGGCTGGATTCGATTCGCAACGAGCTCTCCGCATTGATAGAGACGGTTTCAGTTGAGGCTGATCTCGCAGCCAACAACTACCGGAACATCGCCGCCAGCCGCCTGGAACTGGCGCTCTCCGCCTGTTTCGGCTTCTGGGCAACAACGGGCTTGCTGATTGCCTGGTCAGACTCCCGTGCAGATGTGAGGAACCTCAGTTCCGAATCCCCTGGCTGACGCACAGCGAGACCCATGTCTCGGCGGGAGCCGCGAGGAAGGGACATCTTAACGGCGCGGAAATGCAAACGGCACAACCACGGGCGTTCTATTGCCAAGTGAGCTTGAGCAGAAAGGCTAGATGCCTTTGTAGCGCACTTTCTTGCCGTCCTTACCGACAGGACGGTCATCCACCCGCTTGGGCCGGGTAGAAATGTCTTCTGTGGGAGAATACTTGGGCGCGGGGCGGAAATCCCGGCGATCCTCAGCCTCATTCACCTTGAGCTGGCGGCCTGCCACTTCCCTGTCATTCAATTCGGCAATGGCCTGTTCTCCACTTTCCCTGCTTGCCAGGGTTACAAATGCGAACCCTCGAGGACGACCAGATTCCCGGTCACGAGGCCGGTGAAAGTCCAGGATGGGCTCGTACGGCGTGAACAGTTCACGCACTTCTTCTTCGGTCATTTCATAGGACAAATTTCCAACAAATAGCTTCATTCAGAGTTGTTTCTTTTTCGGTTAGCCAGGCATGCGTTTCGCAGGCATTGCACCTAAGCCAGCTATTCCAGAGAAAGAAGATCCAACAAACGTCCAACGCCCGAGAGGGGCTAATACCTGATGAGAGATGTCCATACTGTAAGGCCTCCTCTCAAGAATGCCAGCCTCAAATGGGGAATCCGCCCCTCGGGCTGTTAGATGGGCCCTGGATCCCTTGGGGCGGCAACGTGCGGTCCGGGGTTCCTCTGGGGCTTCCTACTCCGCCAATTGAGCTTCAACACGCGCCAGTAGATCCCTCAGATCGGAAGGTTCCGTCGGCTTGGTCAACAGATGCTGGAATCCAGCTTCCTGAGTCTTGAGGAGCACTTCATCCTTATGATGCCCCGTCAAAGCCACAAGAATGGCATCCTCGGCCGCTACGGACTCGCGAATGTAGCGAGCGACCTCAAAGCCATCCATACGGGGCATGCTGATGTCCAGGAAGACCAGAGAGGGTTCAAACTCCTTGAAACCAGAGAGAGCTTCAACGCCCCCATAGGCAGTGCGCACCTCGAATCCTTCCAACTCGAAAAACAACGCAAGCGTGTCCGCCGTGGAAGTGGAATCATCAACAACGAGTATTCGCCGGTTCTTCATTGGTGCGCGAAGGGCATCGTCCCCACAAAGCGTTGGGAGAAGTCATTGCCCATTTTTTCAGTACGCTGCCGAGCACCCCTCGTCAAAGAGTTTCCTGAATTTCAGTGCATCCTTTTGAGGCCTCTTAAAGGAAAACCCTATATCAGACTCTCCACCAACCCTGTGTGCTTAGGATAAGCGGTTGAGAACCTCGGCCAACTGATCCGGACTGTCCCCCTTCACCAAGTGCGCATCGAATCCGGCATCCCGAGACTTGGCCTGGGCCTCCAGATTCCCCCATCCGGTGACGGCGACCAGCATGATGTCTTCTCCCCAGGGTTCCTGACGGATCCGTCGAGCCGCCTCATATCCGCTCACCACGGGCATCCCCAGATCCATCAGAATGAGGGCTGGCTGGAAGCGTTTGGCACATTCCACCGCCTCCTGCCCTCCGTTGGCAACCTCCACTTCGTGACCGTGCATCTTTACCAGAGTCGCGAGGGTATCCGCTGCCGCCACGTTGTCATCGACGACCAAAACTCGGTGACGCGCCCCTTCCGTTTTGGCGGCGTCATCCCCTTGCTGCGAGCTGCGGTCCACCTCTTCCGGAAGCCGGATCGGCAGGCGCAGGGAAAACTCACTGCCTTGATTGAGCCCGGCACTGGAGAGAGCCACCGTTCCTCCATGCATCTCCACGAGGGATTTGACCAAGGTCAACCCGATGCCGAGACCGTTGGTGCTGCGATGGGTGCGGTTCTCACTGATCTGCACAAACATTTCGAAGATTCCGGCTTGATCCTCTTCTGGGATCCCAAGCCCGTTATCCCCTACCAAAATCACGAGTTCGTCCCCCTCGACTTCTGCTCGGATCCAGATTTGTCCCCCTTCAGGAGTGTAGCGGGCCGCGTTGTTCAACAGGTTGGACATGACCTGGGCCAACCGGTTGGGATCCGCCATGAACATTACCGGCTCCTCTGGAAGATCCACGCTCAAGTGGTGCCTGCCATCTTCAATCAGGCTTCGGGCACTCTCCACTGCACTATCGATCACCTCGTCGAGACGAACCAGGGAACTGCGTAGTTCCAATTTGCCCCGGGTGATCCGGGAGACGTCCAGTAGATCCTCAATCAACCGCACCAACTGGCAGGTCTGGCGCTCCATGGTCTGGCGAACCCGCTCGATCTTATCCGGATCATCACGGGCCAACTTGATAATCTCCAGACCGGTGCGGATGGGAGCCAGTGGATTGCGCAGCTCATGGGCGAGCGTTGCCAGAAATTCGTCCTTTCGCCGGTCAGCCTCTTTCAGGGCTTCCTCAGCAGCCCGTTGTTCGGTGATGTCCGTGTTGGTCCCGAACCATCGCACCACCTGGCCTTCCGCATTCCGAATTGGCATGGCCCGGGAGAGAAACCACCGATAGTTCCCGTCCTTTCCCTTCATGGGGAAGGTATCTTCCCAGGGTTGGCCCGTAGCGTGACTCTGGCTCCAGCCATCGACAACGCGGTCGACGTGATCCGGATGATGCACATCTTTCCATCCCCACCCCTGCATCTCTTCCAAGGTCGTCCCCGTGTAATCGAACCAACGTTGGTTGTACCAGAAAATCCAACCGGTCTCATCCGCCATCCAGGCAAACTGAGAGATGTTGTCCGCCAACGTGCGAAATCGCTCCTCGCTCTCCTGCAGCGTCTCCAGCGCAATGCGCCGCTCATGCACATCGATCACTGAGCCCACGTAGCCCAAGACTTCTCCGGTCTCGCTGAAGCGCGGTCGACCGGAATCGATGGTCCATCGATACTCGCCGTCGGCCTGGCGCAACCGGTATTCCAATTGAAAAGGCTCCTTTCGCCGGCTGGCATCCAGGAAATTGGCCGCCGAACGCTCTCTGTCCTCGGGATGCACCGCTTCCAGCCATCCGAAACCAAGGGCCTGCTCCGTCGTTTGTCCGGTGAAGTCATTCCATCCTTTGGACCGAAAGGAACAGTATCCATCTGGCTCCTTCAGCCAAAGCATGGCCGGGGCACTGTCCGCGACACTCTGAAACTGATTCCCCTTCAGAGAAGGACATTCGCCACACATCAGATTGACTCCCGCCCATCTCCGCGGTCCTTCCTCGGAGTCCGTCACTGGAGTCGCCCGAGAGTTGATCACATGCCAGGTGCTATCCTTACTTTGCACCCGGTAAGAGGTTGCAAACAGGGTTCGTTTGGAGACGGATTCCGTCCACTGGTGAAAGACCCTTTCGCGGTCTTCGCTATGCACCG
>JBHIXE010000034.1:18793-21899 GCA_041984905.1 Verrucomicrobiales bacterium
TCTACCTTGCCATTGCTCGAGCGATTGGCCGGTGAAGTCTCTCCACCCTGGACAATCCTCAATCAGCGCGCCGCTTTCGTCTGCATACCAGACCATTTGATCGAAAAGCTCGATCGCAAGAAGTGACTCCTTACTAACAGTTGGGAGGGCAGAGTCTCTACTCATTTCTATCCCTCAGGTACGGGGTGAACAAGTGGGAACCAGAT
Organism: Verrucomicrobiales bacterium; assembly: GCA_041984905.1. Taxonomy (GTDB): domain Bacteria; phylum Verrucomicrobiota; class Verrucomicrobiia; order Verrucomicrobiales; family DEV007; genus JBHIXE01. Next base: position 19,000 of record JBHIXE010000034.1, read on the forward strand.
CGCCAGAAACTACCACTGAATCTCCCTCCCATGCAAATGTACATTGAGCGCGGCAGGCAGATTGTGACGGGTCACTGGTCCGGTTTCAGGCGAACCATGCAAAGCGCACGAATACATGGGTTGGGATGCATGGATTCCGCCCGAAAACAAGCCTCTTGGGTTGCCGAGTGTACCTCCCGGTTTCCCCGATAGCTTCCCGTAGAGTGTGAGCGTTGGCACGTCTGGTGCGTAAAAGAAACCAGCTTCCAGCCACCCGCTGGAGATAAAACACCAAATACCAACCTCCACCATTACATATCATGTTAGGCAACACCATTTTGTTTCTTATCCTCGCGATCATTGCCGCGGCTCTTGGCTTCGGCGGCGTCGCCGGTATCGCTGCGTTGATTGCGAAGGTTTGCTTCGTTCTCTTCCTGATCATGTTCGTCGTTTCTCTGTTCACCCGAGCGAAAGTATAGCGACCTGACTGATCCCAACTCCAACACCAATTAACTACCACTCAAATCATACTATGAAGTCCCTTCATAAATTCCTGTTCGGATTCTTCATCGCCTCATCGATGGTTTTCCTGCCAGCCTGTGACAACGACGGCCCCATCGAAGAGGCTGGTGAAGAAGTCGAAGACGCGGTGGAAGACGCCACCGATTCCTGAACCTGAAACATTCCCGGTTCCCCCCCTTCACCCCACCCCCCAGCACACCTGAAAGACATGAGAACACCTGGATTCGCCGTTAGCCCCACTCTTGGAGGAGCCATCATTGCCATTGACCTCCCCGGAGTTGCAGAGAACGACATCGACGTAGCATGCTCCGGACGCCACATCGTGGTGGATGGATCCTCGCCCTCTGGAGAGCCCTATCACCTGGACATCCTGCTAAATCAGGACCCGTCCAGTGACCGCATCCTCAGCCACAAAGAGGCAGGTCACGCCTGGGTTCTCGTGACTGGCAATCCAGATGGACCCGGATGTTCTTTCCAATTGGCAAACTGACCTTATTTGACTGACTCACAGGTCCTGAAATCCTCCCCCATGGACTCCCTGCGCGCGGTTTCACCCGTGCCCAGGGAGTCGATACTTTCCCGGGCTATCATGAGGGATTTTCGCAAGGGATCCCATCGATAGCCCCCTAATGCGCCCGTTTCTCGAATCACGCGGTGACAGGGAATGAGATAGGCGATGGGATTCTTCCCCACCGCAGTGCCGACCGCCCGGGCCGCACCAGAATGGCCGATCGCCTCTGCAAGGCGACCATAGGTGACAAGGCATCCTGGAGGTATCCGGAGTAGAGCCTGCCAGACCCGTACTTGGAACGCCGTGGCCTTCACATGAGCTCTTAGATTGGCCCCGGATCCTTCTTGGAATATCTGCTCCGCCCATTGCACCGCTCGCCGATCATCGCGAACCCACTTGGCTTTCGGCCATTGCCGCTGGAGGTCTAGCCAGCCTTGCGGCCGCGATTCTTCATCCATAAAACTCAGCGAACAGATCCCGCGCGGATTTTCACCAATCAAGACTTCGCCAAAAGGAGTCTCGGCATAGCCCGCCAGGTTTGTCCATCCCGCGCCTCCGGATTTGATTTCTCCAGGAGTCGCGGCTTCCAGCTTGATACATAGATCGTGCAATCTTGCCGGACCCGAGAGCCCGGACTCCAGCGCAGCATCCAGGACGCTGCTGCCGGAAAGCAGCACCTTTCGCGCATGTTCGTAGGTCAGGCATTGCAGGAACTCCTTGGGTGTCACTCCTGCCCAGGACCTGAAGAGCCGCTGGAAATGATGCGGGCTGAGCCCCACCAGTCCGGCCAATTCAGAGAGCCTTGGCTGTTCCTGGTGAGAGGCATTGAGAAAGCGAATGACCTTCGCGATTCGCTCGTAGTCGTTCATGGAGATGAGCATGCCACCATCGTGATTGAAACCCACCCGATTCTTGCGCCAATCGTCTCCCGAATTACCTTTTTGGAAGGTCTGCTCCGGGCACATTTCCTGCTGCACGAGCCGGGTTAATCATGGCAGCACCCGCCCTACTGAGCAAGCCTGGCATCAGCTCATTCCAATCTCAGGCAGCACCCGATCTTCAGTCTTTCCTGGAGGTCCTCCAACAGCTCGTCCGCGAACCTTCCGTCGTGGGAACTGAGGATTCCTTTTTCCGCGTCTTGTCCAGGGAACTGGAGGAGACCGGCATCTCCGTGGAACGGCATTTAGGCGTCCTCGTCGCACGAGGCAAGAATCCGGAGAGCCTCATCCTCTCCGCTCATATCGACCGGCACGGACTCCTCTGCACGGGTCCCAACGAGTTCCAGTATGCCGCCTTCATTGCGGGAAACCGGGGCGAACTCACTGGTGATTCCGTTTCCGAACAAATGATGGCCTCCATCGCTGATCGCTTCACAGGTCAGCGCGTCCAGGCGCATCTGCCCTACACTGGCACCTACCTGGGCCAGGGAACCATCGCCTCTGCCTTCCTCTGTCCCAACCGGCACAACCTGATTTTCCAATTGGACGGCCTGGAGTTTCTCCAGCCAGGCACGCCCATATCGTTTTTGGATCGCCTCAAAGTGACGGACACGCATCTGTCTGCCCAACTCGACAATGTATTGAGCGTCGCCATCATCATTCACCTGTTCCGCAGCGGGTTTGAAGGCACGGCCCTGTTCACGGCTCAGGAAGAAGCAGGCCGGAGTTGGCGTCATGCGCTTGCCTGGTTGCAGCGGGAATGCATTTCCACGCAACGACTCCTGATTCTGGATACCAGCCCTTACCCAACGCCGGAGTCGGCCGCCGCACAGGAGCTGGTCCTGCGGAAGAAAGACGCCACGGGACATTTTGATCCGGAGATGACAGCGGAGATCGAGCAGCGTTGTCGAGCACTCGGGATTTCCTACAACTACAAAGACGCCTGGATC
>JBHIXE010000035.1:0-21548 GCA_041984905.1 Verrucomicrobiales bacterium
TCGAACGCCGGGGTGTGGGCGGAACTTGACGCCTCGGGACTCCCCTCACAGAGTGGCCCCATGAGCAACCCTCACGACGTCCGGGTTACGGACTCCTCCCTCTATTTCCTGCCGGTTGAGCTTCGCATGCCTTTGAAATTCGGTAGTCAGGTGGTGACTAGCGTAACTTGCGCGCGAACCTGTCTAAAAGTGACCACTTCCGATGGCCGGATCGTGGAAGGATGGGGAGAGACTCCCCTGGCAGTGGCCTGGGTCTGGCCTTCGAGTGTCGACTACGACTTACGTCATGAGGCCATTCTGGAATTCACCCAGTTGCTCGCCCAAGAGATCCGTCAGTTCGATTTCACGGGACATGCCTTTGAGATTGGGAATGCCTTTATCCGGGAGCGGCTTTTTGTACTGCAAGAGCAGTTCAATGCGGGCAAGGAAGAGGACGCCAAGTTGCCCCATCTCGCCGCTCTGGTGTGCTTTTCGTTGTTTGATATCGCGATTCATGATGCCTACGGCGAAGCCAACGAGGTGCCGGTCTATCAGACCTACAACGCAGAGTACATGAACCAGGATCTGTCGCATTTCCTGACACCTGCAGAAGGCGCTGATGTGAGTTTCGAGGGCAAGTATCCTCAAGACTATCTGGTGACGCCGCCAACCCAGTTGCCAGTCTGGCATTTGGTAGGGGGGCTGGATCCTCTGGATGAACCCGACCTGACGGGGAGCGAACCGAAGGACGGGTATCCGGTCATCTTACGGGAGTGGATTCGTCAGGACGGTCTGAAGTGTCTCAAGATCAAGCTGCGGGGGACGGATGCGCCCTGGGATTACGAGCGGCTCGTGCGGATTGGTCAAATGGCGGGCGAAGAAGGGGTCATCTGGTTGACTGCGGACTTCAACTGCACCGTGATGGATCCCGCCTATGTGAATGAAATCCTCGACAAGTTGAAGGACGAGCACCCCCTGATCTACCAGGCAATTCTCTACGTGGAACAACCGTTCCCCTATGATCTGGAGGCGAACCCGATCGATGTGCGAAGCCTGAGTGCGCGGAAACCACTGTTCATGGACGAGAGCGCGCATGACTGGGAGTTTGTCAGGATGGGTCGGGGACTGGGTTGGAGCGGCGTGGCTCTGAAGACCTGCAAGACTCAGACGGGCGCTCTGCTCAGCCTCTGCTGGGCCAAAGCCCACGGCATGACTCTGATGGTGCAGGATCTCACCAACCCCATGATGGCGCAGATTCCCCACGTACTACTCGCGGCGCATGCCGGGACGATTATGGGTGTGGAAAGCAATGGGATGCAGTTCTATCCCGCGGCGTCATTGCCAGACTTGAAGGTGCATCCCGGGTTGTATCAACGCCGGGGAGGCGTCCTGGATCTGAGCACGCTCAGGGGCAATGGATTTGGGTATCGGGTGAAGGACGTTCACCGCGAGTTGCCTGAACCGGTGGTGGCGTTTGCGGGGTAGTTGGAATTGCGAATAGCCGCTGAACTAGCCTTCGCCGCTGAACTAGCCTTCCTTGGATCCAAGCAACTCACTACCGGTCCAGCAGTAGATCTGGCGGCAGCCTAGTCCTTCCGGGAAGGGCACTTCCTCCCAGGTCGCGCCGCCATCGATGGAGACGGCAAATTGGCGCGCCCAGCCCTGGGACGCGATCAGGAGATCGCCATATCCGCAGTTCATCCCCTTAGCGAAGTGCGGGCTGCTGCAGGAAATCCGTTTCCAATACTTGAGATCGGTAGAGTGATAGACGCAGTCCGGGCCGCTCACCACGAACCGCGTGCCGGTCCAGATGATGTTCTGCTGAGACTGGATGACCTCCGCGGAGTCGCTTTCAATCAAGAAGGGAGTCCAAGTCTTGCCATCGGTGCTGCTGGCGTGCTCGGCGGGGATCCCCAGATCCGGGAAGGCTTTGCCGCCCATCCAGATGAACTTGCCTTGAGCGCTGATGAGCTCGCCTCGGTCCCATTTCTCGTCCTTGGAGAGAATATGATGGTCCAGGTTCAGGTGAATGGCGTCCGGACTGGTGCCAAAGCGGGACTCACCCCAGATGACATAGACGCCTTTGTTGTAGAGGGTGCGCCTCACGTGGCCGGCTCCGTCCCAGACTCCTACACCATTGATGTTCCAGATCTGCTCCGCGGTGGGGAAGGCCTTCCACTGAATGCCGTCCTGCGAGTGGGCGAATTCCCCGGCCGAACCGCTCACAAACCCATCTCTGCCAAAGACAAGGTTCATGCTGTTGGGCCCGGGTTGGTCATCGCCTCGCGGGTGTTCCTCCCAGTGACGCCCGTCCCTTGAGGTCAGGGTCGAACCACCGTTCAGGGCGGCGACCAGCACGCCGTTTCCGAAAGCCAGGCTCCGCACCATGTTGTTGCGGGCGTGGGTGAAGCCGTCCTTAATCGGACCGCCTGAATAGACAATCTCCCAATCCCTCCCATTCTCGGAGATGGATACAGTGCCAATCGCGCTTTCGCCGACGAGATGCCCCTCCGCATCGTGAAGCGGTTCACCGTCTTCACCCACGAGGTCCAGCCCTCCAACTGCGATAAAGAACCCTTCCTCCGCAGCGGGAGACAGAGGGATCAGAAGCAGGTTCAGCAGGAGGCAAATCCGGGAGTGCAGGGTCATATGGTGCGCGGGCCCTAAGATAACCCGAGTTCACGGGAGAGGCCAGGGACGTCGTAAGGCGCTGGATGTGCGAAACTCCCCGGGGCTAGCGAGTCCTGCCCGCCTCAATGTAGGAGTCCAGTTGTGCCGACATCTTCTTGGCAATGTCCGGATGCTTGTCGAGCAGGTTGGTGGTCTCGCCGGGATCTTCCGCCAGGTTGTAGAGGTTTACCGGTTCGGCAGCGGCCTGAGCTTTGCTCGCCTTGGTCTTGCCCTGGCGCACCAGTTTCCAGTCGCCATCGCGATAGCCGAAGTTCCCCCGCTTTCCGTTGTCCTGCTGCACCAGATCCTTGCGGCCCTGAGCGTCAGGCTTGCCAAGGAGCGCGTCCAACACGTTGAAGCTATCCAGGCAGGCGTCTTCGGGAAGGGGTTGACCAGTCATTGCCGCAAAGCTGGCCGGAAAATCGATCGTGCAGACAATCTCCTCGGATACACCAACCGGGATTTTGCCGGGCCAGCGGGTGATGAAAGGAGTGCGGGTGCCACCTTCCAGCACACTGTATTTGCCGCCGCTGAAGGGGCCGGAAGGCTCGTGATCGCCCAGCATCTCGACAGCGCCATCCTTGTAACCGTCGTCCAGTACGGGACCGTTGTCCGAGCAGAAGACGATGAGTGTGTTGTCCGTCAGGCCCAGGTCCTCAACCGCATCGATCAAAGCGCCAACTTGCCAGTCCAGTTCCAGGATGGCATCGCCCCTAAAGCCAAGCCCGCTCTTGCCGTGAAATCGCTCGTGAGGCATCCGGGGCACGTGAATGTCATGGGAGGCGAAGAAGAGGAAGAAGGGGGCGTCCTTGTGCTCCGTCATCCATTTCACGGATTGCTCCACCCATTTGTCCGCCAGATCCTCATCCCGGAAGCGGGCTGCATGACCGCCGGTGTAGAAGCCGATCCGGCTGATGCCATTGTGGATCGTGGCGTTGTGTCCATGGCTCCAATCCATCTTCAAGGTATCGCGATGAGTCTCGCCGGTGGGGTGCTCGGGATTCGGCTTCTTGGTCCCTACCCAGAGCGGATCGGCTGGATCCAGATTCAGCACCCGGTGATCCTCCACGTAGACCTGAGGCACGCGATCGTTGGTGGTGGGCAGCAGAAAGCAATGATCAAAGCCAATCTCGAGTGGGCCTGGGTTGAGATCGCCGTTCCAGTCCGGGCCACCGGGACCGCCCAGGCCGAGGTGCCACTTGCCGATCACGGCCGTCTTGTAGCCCGCCTTTCCCAGCAGAGACGCCACGGTCTCGGTTCCCGGCTGAATGATCGCCGGGTTATTGGGCGACGCGATGCCGGTGCCTTCCTGGCGAAACGCGTAGGTGCCGGTCAGCATCGAGAAACGGGTCGGTGTGCAGGTGGAGGCTGAGCAGTAGCCGCTCGTAAAGCGCATTCCTTCCTTGGCGAGCTGATCGATGCGGGGAGTCTCCAGCTCCGTGGCGCCGTAGCAGGAGACGTCACCGTAGCCAAGGTCGTCCGCCATGATCACGATGATGTTTGGCGTCTCGGTTGCTCCGAGGGGGAGGGAAAGTGCGAGCGTGGACGCAAAGAGGAAGGACAGGAAAAATTGGGTGGGGTTCATGACGCTTAGGAGCATGGGAAGTTTCAAAGGGAGCGTCAAGAGAGACAGGGGTGGTATGGGGCGCAACTGCTATTTGACTTTGCGGGGAATCCACGTCTCGGTGTTAGGACTACGGAATGAAACCCGCGATCCCAGCATCCATCGCGATTGATTGGCCTTCGCCATCGGGATATTGCCGCGGGCTTGCTGCATACGCACCCTCTCAATCCGCCTTCTAACCCCCTATAGATGGCTCGCAGCATTCCTTATCGCTCTAACCACCAACGTATTTCTTCCGCATGGCTCATTGGTTTTCAGATCGTGAATTGGAACTCGCCTGCAAAGTGGGCTCGATCGCCGACATCGACCGGACTTTGGACGAAGGAGCGGATCCCAATTGCGATGGCGGCTCCCCCTTGTTCCTGGCGATCATGAGCGGCCGTCACGAAACGGTGGCCCACATCCTGGAGAAGGGGGCAAGTCCCACCTACATCCTGCCAGAGAGCAAGCTGAAGAAGCTCAAATCGGAAGCAGAGATTCTTGAAGCTCTCATTGCCTGTTGCCCTCCGCCGCTAACGGAAGAGGAGAAGAAAGATGACGGCAAGGAACTGCTCAAGGACGAGGAAGCGCCTGCTGAGAAAATGGTGGTGGAAGAGGAGTGAACCTCCTCTGCTGGGTGTGTTGCTCTACTGGTGTGTTTCTCAGTTATATATGAGGAAGGTTTTCTCGCGTTACCTTTGTTTATTCCGAGTTGCCTGAATAACTGCCAGCCGGATTATTCTTCGCCACTTGTTTCCTCCGAGGAACTGGATGCCAGTTTGGGATCCGCTGTTGCTGGTTTAGGGAGTGGTTGCCCCGTTGGCTCGCCGATGGTGATATATGGTAGAATGCCCTCAAGCGTCTTCTCTCCAATCCCGCTCACCCGAAGCAGGTCCTCGTTGGCCGAGTAGGGGCGGCCTTCGATGATCTTCTGCGCAGTGACGCTCCCGATACGGGGCAACATCATCAATTCCTCGATAGGGGCGGAGTTCAGCTCAATCGTGTGGTCCAGTTCCAGAGTCTTCTTGGGGACGCTGGCAGGGGCAGAGACAGCCGAAAGCGCTGATGGTGGAGTCTTTAACTCAGGCGAGGACGCCGCTGGATCCGCTTTCTTGCCGCAGGATGCCAGGACAAGAGTGGAAGTAATAAGGATTGCCTTCGTGAATATAACGAGTTTGCAGTTCATGGTTCCAATCTATGTAGATGTGTTATATTGCATCTATTAGTATGTAGTTACGAGTTTGTCACTATATAATAGAAAGAAATGTTAGATTGCTCTCCGTTGCCCTTTGGGGTAAGGGTGTTTCTTTGCGGAAATTATCTGGAATCATGGGTTTTTCGGTAGGTTGTCAGTTAGCGGAAGTGGTGGATCCCTCAGGAGGTGGGGGCATTTCTCTTATCGTGCTCTATCCATCCATGAACGCCGAGGCTCCCGCGAAGCTGGGGCCCTATCCGGTCCATCTTGCGATGGATGGGGTGTGGGCGGAGGGGACGCATCCGCTCTTGCTGATTTCTCATGGCCGAGGCGGAACGCCGCTAGTGTATCGGGACCTGGCGTGCCGGCTGGCTCGAGAAGGCTATGTGGTCTTGATGCCGACCCACCCGGGAGACAATCGGGAGGATCTGAGCCGAAGCGAGACCTTCGAGATTCTGAGCGAGCGTCCACGGCATTTGAGCCTGGTGGCGGATTGGGCGTTTCGAGAGGCGCCGTTTCGGGATAGTCTGCGAGAGACCGAGGGGATGGCTGTGATTGGGCACTCCATGGGTGGTTACACAGGGCTTGCTGCGGCGGGAGGAGTTCCCTCTGCGGTTCCGCCCGGAGCACCTCCAGAGGACGCGGTTGAAGCGAAGGTGAGGCCGGACTCAAGAGTTCGGGCGCTGGTCCTGCTCAGTCCCGCCACACCCTGGTTTCAGAAGGAAGGTGCGCTAGCCAAGGTCAGTGTGCCGATTCTCCTCATGACCGCCGAGAAGGATGAACACGCGCCGTCGTTCTTCGGGCATCTGGTGCTGGAAGGAGTTCCGGACCCATCACGGGTGAAGCATCGCGAGATTGCCAACGCAGGGCACTTCAGCTTCCTCAGCCCGTTTCCGGAGGAGATGCGAGTCCCTTGCTTCCCTCCGGCACACGATCCGAAGGGATTTGATCGCGAAGCTTTTCAGAAGGAGTTGAGTCAGGAGATCCTGCAGTTTCTGCGGGCAACATCAGGGATACATCCTTCTGACTGACAACAATGTCAGCGACCTTTGGCGGCGGTAAAGAAAGCTTCCTTAGCCTTGCCGCCGTCACCGGGAAACCCTGCGTGCTGGACCAGCCAGATGTAGATTTGGCCACGGTCGCGGTCCGCGGTGGTGTTGGTCCCATACGCTCCTCCATGGCCAAAGGTAGTAGGCGTGACGGAGAACCCAAGGCCGTAACCTTGCTTCCAGTCCTCTGGAGTCTGGCGAGTGGTGAGTTCCTGGAGCGTTTCCGCAGAGAGGTAACGCTTTCCGTTGAGTTCTCCTCCATTGAGGAGCATGCGGTAGAAGGTCGCGACGTCACCGGCCGTGGAGAAGAGGCCGCCCGCAGGCATGGGATAGCGCTGCTCGCGATCGTTCAGCGGGTAGTAAAGTTGGCTGATCGTGGTGGGCTCCAAGCCCTTCTTTTCCGGGCCGGACTTGTAGGAGGTTGCGATGCGAGAGACCTGAGCTTCAGAGGGCCAGAAGGTAGTGTCCTTCATCCCAAGGGGATCGAAAAGGCGCTCCTGCAGGAATTGCTCGTAAGACATGCCGCTGACGACTTCCAGAATGCGGGCGGCGGTGTTGATGCCGGCATTGCTGTATTGATACTTGCTGCCCGGCGCGAACTCGAGGGGCGTCATCGCATAGCTGCGGACGCGTGCGGAAAGAGGGTAGAGATCCAGAGTTGGCTCCTCGATTCCAGATTTGAAGGGCAGGCCGCTGCGATGGGACATCACTTCGCGAACCGTGATAGGATGGTCCGGCTTCACCTGGACCACGCGATCCTCACTCTTCTCCTGGACGAGCATTTGGCCGCTGAACTCAGGGAGATAGGTCTGCACGGGTTCGTCGAGGCTGATCTTGCCTTCCTCCACCAGCATCATGACTGCAGTGCAGGTGATCGGTTTGGATTGGGACGCGATCCAGAACATCGTATCCAACTTCATGGGCTGGTCCTTCTCGATGTTCGCCCAGCCCACGGTAGTTTCCGCCACGATCCCTTCCCGGTTGGCGACCATCATGACGGCTCCGGCGAGTTCCTGCTTGTCCACGAAAGGCTGAACAGACGCAGCGAGGCTCTTGGCTTCCTGGCCGAATCCAGTGGAGGCGAGAAGAAGGCTCAGAACGAGTTGAGCCCTGAAAAGGAGAGGGGATTGAGAGTGCATAGGACCCTCGGACCTTGAGACAGAAAGGCGCGGGGCGCAAGGCTGGCCCATTTCTCAGGCGGTCCTGGTGTGTGCCGCGAGATAATGATCTGCCGAGAAGCGTCCGGGGCCAGCGAGGGCGAGCGTGAGGAAGGGAAAAAGGTAGAGCAGGGCAAACTCTTTTCTTTGCCAGGGATCTTCGGCATGAATGATTCCAGCGGCGACCAGCATGGTGATGATCAGTGGAAGGGCGGCCCAGCGTGTGGCAAACCCGATCACAATAGCGGCCGCACAGAAGACTTCGGCGCCGACCGCAAGGGTCATGCTGAGGGGCGAGCCAATCCCAAGCGGATCCGGGAAAGTTTCGTTTTTCTCGCCGAAGCTCATGAGCTTACCCCAGCCGTGGCCGACGAGCATCATCCCGCCGAAGGCGAGGCGGAGAACCAGAAGAGCCAGGGACTGAAGGAGTTCGGTAGTGCTCTGAGACAGGCCGGACAAAGTCAGGATGGAGAGAATTTTGGTCATCGAAAGAGGTGGGGCGGATTTGCAGGATCGTCCAAGACTCGGTCGTCGAGTCGCGGGATTGCCTTACTCAGAGGGAAATCGCTTCACCGGATTGCAACCTTCGCCTGCATTCAGGGTTGGATGAGCGACTGTAATCTCGTAGAATTCACGGAAAATCATGAGGGTGTTGCTTGTCGAAGACCGGCCCGAACTGCAGCGCAGCCTGACGCGCGCACTCCGGGAGGAAGGCTATGCCGTAGATTCGGCCACGGATGGAGAGGAGGGGCTCTATAAAGCGAATACCTATGATTACGACGCTGTAATCCTGGATATTATGCTACCCAAGCTGGATGGCTGGGAAGTGTTGGAGCGAATGCGAATCGCCAAGACCCGCACTCCCGTGCTCATGTTGACCGCGCGGGATACGGTGGACGACCGGGTGCGTGGTCTGGATGCCGGCGCCGACGATTACCTGGCCAAGCCTTTTGAGCTTTCTGAACTACTTGCCCGCTTGCGGGCCTTGATTCGGCGTGCGGCTGGCGAGTCCGTTGCAGAAATCTACGTGGGCGACTACGTGATCGATCTGAAGGGCAAGCGTCTGTTGCACCACAACACGCCTATCGCGATTACGGCTCGCGAATATACGTTGATCGAGTTTCTGGCGCTCCACCGGGGTGAGGTCATCTCGCGCACGCGGCTCTACGAGCATCTCTTTGATGAAGAAGAGAACTCGCTCTCCAACCTGTTGGATGTGCACGTGTCCCGCATCCGAAGCAAGGTGGGGAAAGACTTCATCAATACCCATCGCGGGCACGGGTATTCGATTTCCTGAGGAGGCGTGGGTTCCAAAGATGCTGCAATCCCTTTCCTGGCGCCTTCAATACTTCTACGGACTTCTTTTGCTGGTCGTCCTGGTGCTCTATGGAATTGCGGAGTTCTCGCTGCAGCGTCTTACGTTAATGGACCGGATTGATGCCGGGCTGCAGTCCCGAGCCGCGCACTTGACCGTGGTATTCGCCGCCAATAGCGAAGACGTGCCCTCCACGCCACCGCCCCCGGATTGGAAGTATGATAAGGCCCCCTGGGAGGGAGACCCCAAGCCCTCGCCCGAATCTCAACTGACCACGGAACTAACCAAACTTCTGGATGAGGAGGGCGGCATTCCTCACTACTATCTGATCTGGAGTGCCAATGGAGAGAATCTCCTGTTCCAGTCTGAGGAAAGCCCCTCCACGATTTCGTTTCCTGATGAGGATGAATTCGGCACGGAACGGACTCGCGATGGGATGCGAGAACTGATTCGGCAGACTCCGGCCGGGCAGGTTATTCTCATTGGGCGGGATATCACCAGTGATCTGGCTCTCTTAAGAAGAAAAGCCACTCGACTGGTTTTCTCCGGAATGGTGATCCTGGGGGCGGGATTGTGCCTCAGCTATTGGGTCGCGCACAAGGCATTGATGCCGATCTCAGACATCAGCAGCGCGGCAGACCGGATCGCGAAAGGGGAGTTGGATCAACGCATTCATACGGTGAATACCCGCTCCGAATTGGGAAGGTTGGCTGCGCTGTTGAACCATACCTTTGACCGGTTGGGGGAGGCCTACAAGCGTCAGACCCGGTTTACCTCGGATGCCTCTCACGAATTGCGGACCCCCATCTCGATCATTCTGACCGAAACCCAGTCCGTCCTGAAACGCGAGCGCAGCCAGGAAGAATACGAAGAGGCATTGGAGGTCTGCCAGAGTGCTGCCCGATCCATGAGTCAGTTGGTGGAATCGCTCCTGGCGCTGGCGAGCTTTGACGGAGGTCGAGGGATCAAGACTCGCGAACTTCTAGACCTCTCGACCCTGGTGCAGAAGTGCGTGGAGAACGCCAGGACACTGGCAGAAGAGAAGGCTGTCGAGGTGCATGCCGACCTTCACCCCGTGATTTTTGAAGGAGATCCGGTAAGGCTCGGCCAGGTGGTGACGAATCTGTTGGATAACGCCACCTCCTACAATCGTGAAGGGGGTGCCATCCATGTATCCCTGCGGCATGATTCGCAAGGAATCTACCTGTCTGTTGCCGATACTGGAATCGGCATTTCAGAGGAAGATTTGCCCCGCGTTTTCGAGCGCTTTTATCGTGCCGACGGAGCGCGCGTCGAGGCAGGGGATCACTTTGGTTTAGGGCTGGCTTTATGCCGGGAAATTGTGGACGCCCACGGTGGTCGAATCGAGGTGGAAAGCGAGCTCGGTAAAGGCACCAGGATCACCATTATTCTCCCTGTCCTTGAAGATCTGCAAACGCCTGGATATCAGGAGTCGGCAGCCGAGGATTCCCGCTTGGATTGACGCTGTTCTTCCGCTTGCGAAGGCAGCCGAAGAAGGCCGTTTTTTCTTCCCGGTTCCGGCCCGGCAGAGGCCGTCCCTTGTCGCGAACTGCCGGAGTGTGACGCTTGTCAAATTTTTTCCAAAAAGACGCCCCTTGTAATCTTTCCGCAAGATTGGCTGTGCTTTCATCCACCCATCACTGGGATCCAGCCATTTACGGCAGGGCCAGTTGATTTATCGACTGACTGATTACTCAAATGAAGAAAACCTCAATCAGGGGACGACGCTACGGTGCTGCCTTGGCACTAATCTGGATGTGGCAAAGCACGTTCTCCTGTTTTGCGAACCCTCAAGGCGGAGTGGTGATTAACGGCGACGTCCATTTCCTCCAGGACGGCGATACCCTGCGCGTTGTGCAGGGGTCCGGCAAAGCCATCATCAACTGGAACAGCTTCTCGATTGGCTCGAACGAAGCGACCATATTCATGCACCCGAATTCCTCGGGTTCGACCCTGAACCGCGTCACCGGTTCAGCCTCCTCCATGATCGACGGGATGCTCTCCGCGAACGGTCAGATCTGGATCATCAACCCGAACGGCGTCATCTTTGGACCTGGCTCCGTGGTGGATGTGAACGGCCTGCTGGCCTCAACCCTGGATGTGAATGATCAGGACTTCCTCAACGGGGGTTCTTTCAGCCTCTACGGGAACAGTAGTGCACCGATCATCAACCATGGCACCATCGAGTTGCACGACGGATCCACTGCGATCCTGGCGGCGCAACGGGTCGAAAACCATGGGTTCATTGGTGGTGTCGACAGCCAGATCTTTCTGGTGGGCGGTAATGACATCCTGGTGAACTCCGGCCCGCAAGGCAAGATGATGGTCACGGGCGTGTACGGTGACCAGGGTCAGGTGACCAATACGGGGACGCTGGAAGGCAAGAACATCACCCTGGAATCGGCGAACAACAACGTCTACGCCATGGCCATCCAGAACAGCGGCACCGTGCGGGCCAACACCGTCACCAGGGAAGGTGGCAAGGTGAAGCTGGTGAACAGCGGCCTGGCCGGTGTGGAATCGACCGGAACCATCGATGCTTCCGGTGACTTTGGCGGTGGTGAAATCACCATTCAAACCGGTGGCGCCGTCAACGTGGGCGGAACGCTTTCCGCAGCTTCCTCTCAGGGCGCTGGTGGCGAAGTCTCCGTTCTGGGTAGTTCCGTGGGAATTGGCAGTGATGCCAAGCTCTCCGCATTTGGTGACACTGCAGGCGGCAAGGTTGCTCTCGGTTATACTCCTGGGAACAACGTGAAGACCCTGGGCGTGACGATTGGGAATGGCGCCACGGTGAATGCCGGCTCCAACGTCGGGGACGGTGGTGAAGTGGTGGTTTCCAGTACGGGAGCTCTCGTTCTGGGTGGTAAGATTGCGGTAAGCAGTGCAGAAGCGCTCGGCGGCCGCACGGAACTCAACGCGGGTCAGATCCTGGTGCTGGAGTCCGGGGAAGTCGACGCTTCCGGTGGAGTCAGCGGTGGCTACGTGAAGTTGGCTGCTGAAGGGGACTTGATCAACGACGGCACGGTGCTCGCCAATGGTGGAACCGGCGCAGGAGGCACCATTATCGCCCAAGGTGATATGGTCGCGCTCACCGGCAATGCCCTTTTGGAAGCCAACGGCGGATCCAAGGGTGGTGAAGTTTATGTGGGTGGTGGTTTTGGCGGCAGCGACGCCAGCATCCAGAACTCCGAAAGTTCCATCGTTGCAGACACGGCAAAGGTCACTGCCAACGCTACCATCGGTGGTGACGGCGGTCGGGTCGTGGTCTGGTCAGACGGCGATACCCTGGCGAACGGGATCTTTGAAGCCAAGGGCGCAGGTGACAACGGCGTCGGTGGTCTGGTCGAGTTGTCCGGTCTGGACAACCTCCAAATTTCCGGAAACGTGGATACCTCCGGTCCTGGTGGTACGGGGACGCTATTGCTGGACCCGATCAATATCAACCTGGGTGGCGCTGGCATCTCGGCAGCATCCGTGATGACGGCTCTCAATACCTCCAACGTGGTGATCCATACCGCTGCGGTTACGGGTACAGATCCTGGCCAAACCGGTACGGTGAATATCGCCCGGGACTTTGACATGGTCTACAGCAGCCCCAACAGCTTCACCATTCTGGCTCATGGCGACATCAACGTGGGAACGGGTGGTGCGGCTAACGAATTGCTCATCATCAACCGTGGCGAAGGAAACATCACCATGGTGGCCGGTTGGGAGGGGCTGAACGCCTTTACCCAAAACCAACAAGATTCCACCAGTGTGCCCATCACGGCTCAGAATATCCTCGATGGAGATTTCGGATACTGGGGACAAGGAGGCAGCATCAATGTCAACTACGACAACGCTCATCGGGTGGAGATCGGTAGTGCGGGGGGCGAAACCAACCTCTTTGGTAGCAGCATCCTGATTCAGAGTGGCGACAACACCGACGAGACTGCTCAAATCGGCTTCAACTTCAGCCACAACGCTACGGTCCCGATTGATGGCGACATCAACATCTACGCCAAGAACAACCTGTTGCTCTTCGCTCGCGATGACGTCAACGACGGTGACGACCGCAAGGAACTGCAGATTGGCCACGGGGGAAACACCCCTGGCGTCAATGCCGATGCTTCTGGTGATATCACGCTGAATGTCGGCGGTATCCTGGTTGGATTCGCTGGACGCCGGGACTCCTACCTGCAGATCGGTCACGGGGGTTGGAACATTGAAGGCAACATGAGCGGCGACATCTCCGTTCAGGCAGCTCTCATCAACCTGGAAGCCGGGAGCTGGGACGACGCCTGGGTCCAAGTGGGGCACGGGGGACAGAACGTCCGCGGACACCACTCTGGAGACATCACCGTTGCGGCAACACAGGGGAACCTGACGATGCGCGGTGGCTATGTGGAAGCCAATGGAACCGAGCCAGCTCGCAGCTACGCCATGATCGGTCACGGTGGTATCAACTCGGACGGCAACCTGGTCGCTACCATTGCGGAGGCGAACCAGTACACATCCATGATTGACGACGCCAATGGCGACCTGGTGCTGACTCGGGAAGACAACGTCATCGCCCAGCGCCGGGATGCCTCAGGCAATCTGCTCTACCTGGATGATATGGGCAACATCACCACCACAGTGACTGCTACGCCTCTGCTGGCGGGTCACCGCGGTGATATCACGGTCACGGCCGCTGGTAGTGTTACCATGAACGCCGGTGCAGGAACGGATGGATTTGCGATGATCGGTCACGGTGGACGTCTCACAATGGGCGCTCACTCCGGCGACATCGTAGTTAATGCCGCGAACGGTAACGTGATCTTTGATCGCTACATTAGTTCCTCCTTCACCAACCGTGGTGCCCGGGCCTTCTCCAAGATTGGACACGGTGGTTCCGAATCCAGCGGTGGAAGCACTGGTGACATCTCTGTCAACGCAGCTGGACGCATCGAGTTCTACGCCGGCCGATCCAGTTCCTTTGCCCAGATCGGTCACGGTGGCCGGGATGAGGACCTGAACAACAACAACGCGCTGCAGGACTTTGCTCAAGGAACCCAATCTGGAGACATCACGGTCACGGCTGGTTCTGACATCAAGTTCCGCGGCGGATTCGGCTCATCGGGTTCAACCTCCTTTGCTCAGATTGGCCATGGTGGTTTCGAGGTCTTTGCCATGCCTGATGAAGGTCACAACGGGGACATCACCGTCACGAGCACAGCTGGCAAGATTGACTTCTATGCGGGCCAAGACCCCACGGAAGGCCTTCGCCCTGGGCAAGATCCTAACGCCACGGTTGCTGGCTGGGGAGCAAACGCCGCTGATGTCGCCACGGGCGGTTACGAAGGGAACCTGGATATTTCCTACGTCATGATCGGTCATGGGGGGCACACCTCCCGTGGGGATCACTACGGAGATATCACGGTCTCTGCCGCCACGGACATCCGCATTCAAGGAACCGGTGGATACGACGGAGTCGGCTTCATTAACGCGATTGCCAATGGATCTCCCACCACTCAGAACGATGACGTTCGTTACGGGGATCCAGTTTACAATACGACTGCGAACGACTCCCAGTCCGGTGCCGCGAACTTCGCTCAAATTGGCCATGGCGGCTACGATTCCGACCACCAGTCTGGAGCGAGCGGCAGCGTTGCCATTGGCTTCGGCAACAAGCGGGATGCTAGCGGTGCTCTCACGGGAGAAGGCTCTGACATCACGGTCACCGCAGGTGGAGACGTGCGTGTCATTGCGGCGCAACTCGCGACGATTGGGCCAATCGGGCATCAGGTGAACATCACCACGACCAACTTCGATGATGGTGCCAACCTGCGCTCTGTAACCCGCGCTGATGGAACGGTTTGGTACCTTCCAGCGCCCGTGCAATTTGCTCAGAGTAGCTATGCCCTGATTGGTCACGGCGGACGCAGTTCTGAAATGGCGACGGACGGCCTGGGTCACAACGGTGACATCACCGTTCACGCTGGTGGTGATATTGAAGTGATCGCCAGCGACTTCGAGCGTGGTCTCGAAACCGGTGTGGATGGGTTCCCCTCCATCTGGTTGCCTTCTCCGATCACCAATGCTGCAGGCCAACCGATCTATTACGACGGCATGGGTGGTTACACGACCGATCCCTTCGCTGGAACGGACATCATCCCTGGTGGGCGTGGTTCTGCTGTAACGCAGTTCAACTTCGCTCAGATTGGCCACGGTGGCTACGACACGGGAATGGGGAACATCACCGGAGACATCGAGGTGATCTCGACCGGTGGTGGCTTGACCATGAAGGGAGGCAAAGCGGATCGCGCCTATGCCCAGATTGGTCACGGTGGTAACGAAGAAGATACCAACCTGCTGCGCACGGGTGAGTTCAACGGCAACATCCTGGTGGACGTCAATGGTCCGATCAGTATGACAGCAGGCACTTACTCGCTCGCCTACACCCAGATTGGGCACGGTGGTTCCAACTACAATGCGGATGCGACCAGCGGTTTCGTGCAAGACATCGTTGGCAACATTGAAGTCTACGCCCGCAACGGAGATATCACCGTCAACGGTGGCGCCTTTGGTGCTCGTGACGTGGATACCAACAACAACATTCGTCAGGGTGACGGCCGTTTTGCCATCATCGGTCACGGCGGTTGGAATGGTGACATGAACGCGTTCGGTGACATCACCGTCGAAGCCAGCACGGGCAGCATCACGCTGAAATCCGGTGTCGGCCGAGGCGACTTCACCCAGATCGGTCATGGTGGATTCTCCTTTGATGGAGGCGCCAACAACGTGCTGAAGAGCTACTCTGGTGATATCACCGTCGATGCGGCTGGAGACATCGCCCTGTTTGGTGGCGTGGGTGCTTCCGTAGCGGACTTCGCCACGGTGTTGGATAACAACGGCCTGCAAGTGTTCCCGGTGAACTTCTCGCCGGCCAACTACGCCAACGACCTGGCTTCACACTCACAAATTGGTCACGGTGGTGGCCAAATGGGGGCCTCCAATGGCCGCGGGATTGAGATGACGGGTGATATCCGGATCAATACCAACCTGGCCGGTAACAACATCATGGTGATTGGTGGTGACGGCGACCTCGCACATGCCTTGATCGGTCATGGTGGGAACCGCCTGGAAAGCACACCTTCCCTGAGTGGTGACATCATTGTGAACGCCGCCAACAGCATCTTGCTGCAAGGTGGGGAACGCTTCATGAACACCGGCATCGTTGCCGGTGGGGCGATGGCCTACAACTCCACCAACTTTGCTCAGATTGGTCTGGCGATTGGTGCGGATGCGGGCAACCGGGTGGGGAACACCACGGGTAACGTGACGGTAACGGCAGGCAACGACATCTTCCTCCTTGCTGGAGGTGGGGTGGGTGCCCACGCCGTGATCGGTAACGCTGCCAGTTCCTACGGCGCCAGCCTGGAGAACGCCAGCTATGTGAAGCATGTGGGTGACCACCGTGGAGATATCAAAGTGGTTGCCGGTGGTGACCTCTTCATGCGCGGTGCGGATCAAGCCATGGCGGATGCGGGTAACTCCGCCAACGCTGGTGACTTTGCGGATCGCCCCGGTGGTTTCAGCTCCATGGCTCAAATCGGTAACGGCGGTGCCGGCGTGAACAGCGCTTCTTCCGGCCACCTGGGAACCATTGATGTCCTGGTGGGTGGAAACCTCTACATGACCAGTGGGGATGCCGTGAATGCCTATGCCAAGATCGGTCACGGTGACTACATGTATACCCTTCCTGCTCAATCCGGCACCGGATTCCGCGGTGGTGACGTGAGTGTATCCGTGGGCGAGAGCGCCTACATTGAAGGGGGAATGATCGGTCATGCCGATCCCTCCCTCTCCACGGCGATCGTCCTGGCAGGGAACACCTATGTCGGTGTGGCCCGGAACCCCAGTTCCAACGGGATTCTCTCCATTACGGATTCTCCCAGCGGCACTCACTCCAGCTTGACCTCTGCTTTCACGGGAAGCCTGCGCTTCTACATGATCAGTCATGACTACAACTTCATGACCAGCGGCGCGATGCTGAATGGTTCCTTCTACCAGCCCCATACCACGGACTTCCGTGACGACGACGAGAACATCGCCAACGAGTTCTTGTTCCCGGTCACCGGTCTGCCCAGCGGTTCCTACACACCTAACGGTGTCTACAATCCGAACCTGTCGAAAGGTGCTTACGTCGTCTACTACGAAGACGGTCGCATCATCGTGAATCCCAATCCTGGTGGTGGCGGCAACGGTGGTGGCGGACCTTCCGGTCCTCGTGGCCCCATCAATCCAAGAGACCCCAACGAAGCTCTCGCGGCCCAACTGGGTGGCATCTTCGGCCGCCAACCCTTCAAGTACGAGAACTATGACCGTCCGATGGAGTTGATTGGCGAACGTCCGAATACGATTCTGGTCGACCGCGGTCTCTGGACCGTGGACCAACTCGGAGAGGTCTACGCTGTAACTACCTACAAGCGGAAGTATCTCAAGGATGGACAGATTGATCCGGAAGGCGACACCGCACCTTCTACCACTCCTCCGCTGACTGAAGAAGAAGGCGTGATCCGGGTGGCCGACGGTCCTTCTCCGGTCCCGGCGATGATGGATCCATTCGCCTCCATTGAGGGGGCGAGCGAAGGCGATCTCTTCGTCGAGGTAATGCTTCCCTAACAGGGGGCTGAGGTTGCCCCGGTTAGGGGTGATCAGTCAGGTCTTCACCGGTCTTCGGACCGGTGAAGGCCCTTTTTGTTTTTGGGGAAAGCGGGCTCGAGCCTTCGGGTATCAATCTTGCAAATGCAATTAAAATGCAAAAGACGCTTGCGCAAATGAGTTGCATTTGCAAAGAGGTTGGTATGCGCACATTCCGCTTTCACTCGCTTCGTTCCCGCCTCCTCCTCCTGCTGAGTTTCTTTTCTTTCTCATTGGCACTTCTGCCCGCCGCAGACGCCGATGAATCCCTCCCATTGGGCGACGTCGTCCCATTCGAGAATCCTGCCTGGTTCACCGGAGAGGACGTCTCCTTCTTTGGTGGGATAATTACTCCCAGCCTTCACGTCGTCAGCGCTTTCGGTGGAACCACCGCCGAAGAACAGGCAGACCTTGCTGTCAATGGGCATGATCCCCAGAGGAGCGCCACACTCCAGGCATTCGAACCGGGCCTTTCTCTGCGAGCTGGCAATCTTCAGGGCTTCGCGACCTATTCCGCCACTACAGACGCCAGTCAGGTCCTCGATGGGGCGCTGGAGGAGGCCTTCTTAAAGGTCGTGGAACTGCCCTTCGATACGGAGATTCGAGGGGGACAATTTCTGAACCGGTTCGGATTCCAGAACGCAGTGCACAACCACGGATGGATGTTCGTGGATCAGAACCTCGTGAACGGGCGTTTTCTGAACGAGGGGGAGTTGACCACCATTGGCGGGGAACTGACCTGGAACCTCCCGGTGGGGTGGGGACCAACCGCTCTTTCTCTCTCTTACGGAGGGCTCACTTCTCACAGTCACGGAGAAGAAGGCCATGAGCACGGAGAGGAAGCGGAGTTTGAGGTGGACGCTGCCAATTTCAACAACTGGCTGGCGTCGGCAAATCTGGTCTCCCGGTACGACTACAATGACTTCCACCAATTCACGGGGACGGCGTCAGGGGCGTGGGGAGAGAACGAGTTCGCCAAGCTGACTCAAGTCTACGGATTGGGCTTCCAATATGAGTGGAGGGAGAACGGCTATGAGCCTGGCGGGCGTTTCCTTCGTTGGCGCACCGAAGCTATGCTTCGCGATATCGAAGCTGTCTCTGGTCATGGGCACGAGCATGGTGAGGAGGAGCACCATGACGAAGAGGAGGATGATGAGCACGCTGAAGAAGAGGAAGCGTCTGAGACCGGGACCTTTGATGAGTTCGGCTTCTACACTGCCGTGATCTACGGGTGGAATGACCGTCTTGAGACGGGGCTTCGCGCGGACTGGGTTTCCGGGATTGACGAATTCGGGCTGGAATCCCGGTGGCGGCTTTCTCCCTCCGCGACCTGGCATTTGGACAGCCGGAACCAGTCTCACTTCCGCCTGCAATACAATTACGATCATACGGACACGTTCGATGAGCATTCCGTCTGGGCTCAATTCCAGTTCAGTTGGGGCAGCCCGGAAGTGCGCTAACAGCGCCTCACTCAAGCCAAACTCAGAAAAAGGAAACGAAATGAAGACACTCTTCCTCAGGCTCGTTCTTGCAGCGATCACATCCACAGGTTTTGGGACCGCCTATGCGGATCTGAAGGTGGGAACTCTGCACCCTCTCATGACCGATCTGGCGAGAGAAGTGGGTGGTTCCAGGGTGCAGGTGGTAGGGCTGATGAAGCCGGGAGAAGATCCCCATGAATTTCAGCCCTCTCCATCAGACCTCGCCAGCATCTCTGACGCCCGCTTGATCCTTGCTTCCGGGAAAGGCATGGAAGTCTACCTGGATAAGATTCGCGGCAATCTGTCGGCGGATCAGGAAATTCTTGAGGTGGGCCGGAAGGTCCCTTCGATGAAGATCAGCGGGGCCGATGAGCTCTTCGTTTGTTGCCCGGCCCACTCGGTAGGGGGCATTGACCCTCACTGGTGGCACAGCATCTCGGCGATGCGCCGTGCGGTATCAATTGTGGCAGACGAATTCTCGAGGGTCGATCCTGAGAATGCCTCCGTCTACGCCGCCAATGCGACCGCCTATTCAGAAAGGCTCCATTCCCTGGACAGTTGGGTCAAACAGCAGGTGGCTTCCATACCCAGGAAAAGCCGGGTACTCTGCACTTCGCACCTGGCCTTTGGGTACTTCTGCAGAGATTACGGATTCCAGGCTCTCCCCATTCAAGGGCTGACCAGGGAACGCAATCCTTCTCCGCAATACCTGTCCGATTCGATCAGCGCGATCCGGAAGAACCGGATTCCAGCCGTGTTCCCCGAGGACATCGCCAATCCCAAGGTGTTGCAGGCCATGGTGGGGGAGACGGGAATCGTGCTTGGCGGAGCGCTCATCGCGGATGGGTCTGTGGAGGATTATGAGTCAATGATGCGTCAGAATGTGAACACCATTGTATCCGCCTTCGCGGAAATTCGTTCCGGGGAATGAGAGGCTGGCCTCCATTGGAAATGACCCTGTTGCTCGTGGCTTTTCTGCTGGCGCTGGTTCCTCTGCGATCTCTGACCGGGCGGCAAGCCAACCCAGAAATACCTCCCATCGTTCACCCCTCGGTTGCTGAAGTCAGTCTGATTCCGGTCAAGATGCGACTGCGGTTCACTGGGAAGCCGGTGAGGGTTGAAGTGAAGCACCTTGGGAAAACCCTTTGGGCAGAGGATGTCATTCGGAACAATGAAGTGGAGGCCCGGACACAGTTGGATCTGCCTGAAGAGGGGATTGATCTCCTGCTCAATCTCCAGTGGGCGGAGAGGGAATCTCTATCCGCGGTGGAGCTCACTCTGGAGCCAGAAGGTATAGAGGAACGCTCAGTAACGGTCTGGGGTCGGGGAGAGGTGTCAGACGTACTAACCTTCCAATGGTGAAAGGTACCGTGTTCCCCGGCCTGTCCGGCCAGATCCCGCCTGAAGCGGAAGGCGAACTCGCGGTGGAGAGCCTGGGGGTGAACTATGGAAAGGTGGTGGCACTGCAGGGAATCAGCTTTCGGGTCCGCGGCGGCCG
The DNA here is from genome assembly GCA_041984905.1 of Verrucomicrobiales bacterium. Taxonomy (GTDB): domain Bacteria; phylum Verrucomicrobiota; class Verrucomicrobiia; order Verrucomicrobiales; family DEV007; genus JBHIXE01. The sequence continues at coordinate 20,633 of JBHIXE010000035.1, forward strand.
GTCGCTGGCATTGCTGGGAAGAAATGGAGCCGGCAAGAGCACCTTGTTGAAGACGATCGCCGGGCTCCACCAGCCGGCCCGGGGAGAAATCCACTGGGAAGGCGCTCCTGTTTCCCGCTCCCGGCAGGAGATTGCGTATTTGCCCCAGAGGGATGAGGTGGATTGGAGCTTCCCACTCTCCATTCGCGATCTGGTCGAGATGGGCCGCTATCCACACCTGGGAATTTGGAAACGACTCACGAGGAGAGACGCCGAGGCGGTGGACACTGCCATTCGAGCGATGGAACTGGAGCCCATTCAGCATCGCCAATTGCGAAATCTGTCCGGGGGCCAACAGCAGCGCGCCTTTATTGCGAGGGCTCTGGCCCAGGAAGCAAGAGTGCTCTTGCTGGACGAGCCTTTTGCGGGCCTGGATCAGAAGGCCAGTGTCAGGCTGAGCGATCTGCTGGGTGCGCTTGCTAGAGAGGGGCGTCTGATTATTGCTTCTCACCATGATCTGAACACGGTCAGGGAGATCTTTGACGATGCCCTCTTGCTCAATCAGAAGGTCATTGCCTGTGGACCGGCTGAAGAGGTGCTGCAGGAAGAGGCGATTCGAGAAACCTTTGGACTCGCATGATGGAGCAACTGGGAGAATTGCTCAGCTACGAGTTCAATCGCAGGGCACTGCTCGCTGCCGCCCTGATTGGATTCACCAACGGCTACTTGAGCGGATTTGTGGTGCTGAGACGGTCTGCCCTGGTGATCGGGGCCATCTCACAGAGTCTCTTTCCGGGTCTGGCAATGGTGGCGATCCTTTTCGGCGGGCTGACACTTGGATCGGGACTTCTTGGAGCCCTGGGGGCCGCCCTGGTTGCCGGTCTTGGTTCCATCTTGATCGCGCAACGCTCACCGATCGATCGGAATTCGGCCCTTG
>JBHIXE010000035.1:21558-21832 GCA_041984905.1 Verrucomicrobiales bacterium
ATGCTGCATCACAGTTCCGTTCGCGCGGAACTACAGAACTGGCTCTTCGGCAATATTCTGGGACTTGCCGACTCTGATTTGTGGCTGGCATGGGCGATCAGTGGAGCGGCGCTTCTGACTCTGACCTCTCTTCAGCGTCCTCTCTTGCTTCTCCTTTTTGAACCATCCGTGGCAGCTTCTCAGGGCGTGCCGGTGAGGTTTCTGGACGCCCTGCTCATGGTAGTGACGGTTCTGGCATTGGTGTCGTCTCTTCAGGCGATCGGGTGCATATTGT
>JBHIXE010000036.1:0-7127 GCA_041984905.1 Verrucomicrobiales bacterium
GTCCTTCCATTCCAGGTCACGCCCGAAGACAGCCCGAGTGCGCCCACGAAGCATGAAAGAACGATAAGAAAACGAATTGATCGGAAGGAGGTCCGCGAATATGAATAACGAAAATAATTGCGTACTCGCTGACGGATGCAAAGCGGCCGGGACCGCAGCCGGCCAATCTCCCAGGATTGCAGGTCGCCACAGGTTCTCGCGCCCATGCTCTCCAGTTTTTCTGCCGTGCGCTTGCCCACGCCCCAGATCTTCCCAACCGGTAACTCCCGCATGAAATCCTCAATGTCTTCCTGCCGCACTTCAAACTGCCCATTGGGCTTGCGCCAATCCGAAGCAATCTTGGCGAGGAACTTGTTGGGGGCGATTCCCGCTGAGGCGGTGAGCCGGGTTTCCTCAAAGATACGGGCCCGCACCTCGGCAGCGATGCTGGCGCCGTGAGACTTGAGGTGGCTCACATCCAGATAGGCCTCATCCAGCGACAGCGGTTCGATCAGCTCCGTGAAATCCGCCATGATGGCCCGGATACGGCGAGCCTCCTCCCGATAGAGGTCAAACCGGACAGGCAAAACGATCAGCTTGGGACAGAGCCGAAGCGCCTTGAAGGTCGGCATGGCCGATCGACAACCATAACGGCGAGCTTCGTAGTTGGCGGTCGTGAGGACTCCACGCGACGAGGAGCGCCCACCTACGGCGATGGGCATGCCGGCAAGCTCAGGATGTTCCCGCATCTCAATGGCCGCATAGAAGCAGTCCATATCCACGTGAATGATCTTGCGGACGTCTTCGGACACGGATGCTCACGCTAGCGTGAAAATCCGGTCTCCGAAATCTGAAATCACCGAGATCCCGGTACAATCGTCACGGTAATGAGGAGATCCTCATTACTCTTCCCGAGCTCAGGCGGGCGAAAGGACCTTAGTTGCCCCGCTTGGCTACGAAGGGAACACAGGCCAGAGTGGTCTGCCCTGCGAGCAGAGCGGCCAGAACCACCTCCTCGGACTCTCCAAGGACGGAGGCCAAAAGGCGGACGTGGGAACGATCAACGCCCGGAGGCATGGACGTTTCGAGCTGCGGCTCGCCTGGCTGAGCGGCCACAGAGGGTTGGGTGTGCGTGGATTTCATTGTGCTTGGCGGATTGGGGGGACAAGAAGACTACGTCCACTCGTCAGACGTTTTTGTCATAAACGCCGGCAGGTGTGACAGAATCGTGCGTTTCCTCTCCCGAAAGGACCGTGGTAGCAGTCCCATTTTCCTAACATAACTACCATTAGCATTTTTGTTAGGAGTTGGCAATAAAGTCACGAACTTTCCTCTTTTGCAAGCGTTCTTGGGCTAAAACTTCGGACCACGAGCAAACCTTGCGAGATCTTTCAACTTTTCGACCGGTATCGGGCGCCCATTTTGCCCTGATCCGGATGATGTGGCCCTGCTACAGGCTACTGCCCTCCTCAAGCACCTCCTCCATGAGTCCTCTCCAACCAACCGGAAACCCTTTCCCCGCTGCTTCCGATGGGTAGATCGTCGCCACTCCGTTTGCAGCCGTTCGGTAAATCGCGATCTCGATCTGCTCCGGAATTGACTGGCTTACCCTGAAATCGACTCCCGGAACCACGGAAATTGGGCGGTCAACATCTTCTTCCCTTCAGAGTTCGTAACTCGCGAAAACGAGAAGAGACTATGACGAAGACCTACCTCATCGCAGCCGGCACGACCGGAATGGGAGCAGAGATCGCGGGCCGTCTCCGCGAATTGGGACACCATACTCTCACCACCAGCCGGGGAGATGCGGGAGATCTGAAATTCGATGCAACGCAATCGACCGGGGAACTGTCACTACCTGATTCCCTGGACGGACTGGTCTACTGCCCGGGCACGATCACATTGAAGCCCTTCCACCGCCTCACCGACCAAGAGTTCCTTCAGGACTTTGAGGTCAATCTACTGGGGGTGGTCCGCCTCCTCCGGTATGCCTACCCTGCCTTGAAGAAATCTGGCACCGCATCGGTGGTGATGTTTTCCACCGTAGCCGTGCAAACCGGGCTGTCCTACCACGCAAGCATTGCCTCCGCCAAGGGAGGCGTCGAAGGCCTCATGCGCTCCCTCGCAGCGGAGTGGGCGCCCCACATTCGGGTCAACTGCATTGCCCCCTCTCTCACGGACACTCCGCTAGCCTCCTCTTTCCTCAACTCTCGAGATAAGCGAGAGATCGCCAGCGGAAGGCATCCGTTGAAACGCGTGGGTGACCCCAAACAGTTTGCCGAGATCGCGGAATTCCTCCTCAGCGACTCCTCCGCGTTCATCACCGGCCAGGTCTTGAAGGCAGACGGCGGTCTCTCCAGTATTCGGTCGCTTTAGAGCTTTTTAGGCGAGATGTGCCATGTTTGGGAGCGTAGTGTGGAGGTCATGCCGGTTAGACCATTCTCCAGGCCGGAGGCCTACAGGTTCATTAACAGGTGGTAAGCGCGACACGAGCGACACCACCGGAACCCAAGCTCAGGAATCCGCCTTGGCGCGGTAGACTCGCCGGTAGACGAGTCGATCCGAGTAGCGAGACATCATTCGTTCTTCCCGCATGAGAATCCAGGGGGAGACTGGAGTGCTGCCGTTCTTGGTATAATAAATATCGTCGGCAATGAGGACGGCGGAATGAACAAAGGCATCGGTTGCTTCCTCAAAAAACACCACCACATCCCCCAGCATGTAGGGAGGGTTCACTTCTTCGAATTGATCCGTGAAGTAGTGAAGTGCGGAGGAGTAATCCGTCGCGGCCCCTGTGGGTTGAGCCTGAGAAAAATTGACGACCGTCCAATAGCAGTCCGGGTAATTGTCAAAACTCACGTCTTCCAGCCGGACATAGGTATTGAGGTATTTCCGTGGCAGCGAGGGGAGCAGGTGGACGATATCGATCGAGTCCGCATTGGGAGCTCGTTGGACGCTGCGCAGCATGGGTAGCATGGATTTCTCACTCTTGCCCTGGGCCCAGTAGTTCGCGACGGTTTCGATGTCCGTGGTCTCATCAATCTGCAAGCGCACCACCAGTGCCTGGGTCCGGGTCAACGCTTTGATGAAGGCGTGCTTTCGCGGAAAGGAATCAAAGCGTTTGATGACCACGGGCGAATCCGAGAACAGACGTTTGTTTCCCCGATAATAGGTCAGTGAATTGACGAGATCGATGACGGGCTGATCAAAATCCCGGTGGGTGAGATCCTCAAAGCGGGAACCTTCAATGGTCAGGGTCTTGCTGTTGACGCCGCGACTCCAAAGGTGCCCGTAAAGCATGGAACGATCGTTCTGGCTAAGCGCCATCACCACATCATCCGGAGGATAGGCGATCATCCCACTCGGGTCTTGCGACCATTCGGAGTCTTCCACCATCTGATCGATCCATTCCTCCGGCAGGTTCATCTCCACGAGAGATTTTCTCACGTCCTCGATGCTCGACTCCGTAAATCGCCATGTGGTGTACTCGTTGTAAAGAGACTCCCACAGCCAAGCGTCCGGCGGTTCCAGGATGGTGGGATAAGCAACCAGTTTACCCCAGGGGCCGGGCTTCACGTGATAGACGTCCTTCCGCTCCACTGCAGAACTTGTCTGGATGCCTGCGAACACCAGCGCCACGACCACCCCCTTCAATCCGGTCAGCATCCGTGGCATTTGTCTGCTGTTGTGCGCGTTGAACCATCTGGACATGACAATTGGGGGAAAACCGGTGGTTGATTGACCTTCTTTCTACTCGAGTTCGCTCCAGGCAATATTTCCTAAGGTCGAGCGCCGACCTCAGGACCGCTTCATCTTTTTTGACGGCATCCAAATATTATCAAGCCACAATTTCGTCGAAAAAGAGGCTCCCCGCCTCTGTAAAGTCGCTCAATTCATCGAAAAAGAAGTCCGCCTCCGAGCAGAGCCGCCCATTCCTCGGGTCGATAGTGGCCCCACCCAGACTAGTAACCGCATGACGGAAAACTTGTTGCGTGATCACGAGGGAAAACTCGTGCTTCTTTCAGCCTCGCAGGAGCTATCAGGAGAGGCTGACGGGTATTTTCTCTAGCCAAATCTCGCCTTTCAGCACTAAAGAAGGATATGGATCACAAACTACTCCCAACACTTCTAACCCTTTTCCTCTGCCTGGTGGGCTGTAAGGAGCAACCCGCCGAGGGCTCCGGCCAGACGGATCCCTCGGAACCTGCCAAGGAAGATGTCCTGGCCAAGTTGGAGCCCAGCCAGGATTTCAGCTACGTCATTGCCAACAAGACGGCCTATTACACCGGCGGCCCTCAACAAGCCCGCCCTGCTGACGGGGAAATTGAGGCTGGCACGAAAATTAAAGTCATCGAAGATGCTGGCTCCTACGTTCTGATTGAAACCGAGAGCGGCATCAAAGGCTTTGTGAGCCGGTCCGATATCGGTCAATAACCGTTGCCCACATCCCATGGATTTCCTTCGACTGCTGCTTGCCTTTGCCCTTGGCTGGATCGGGCTGAACTCTGTCGCGGCCCAGGACCAGTCTCCGCCCAACATCATCCTCATTCTCTGTGACAACCTGGGTTACGGAGACATTGAACCCTTCAACCAGACCGTCCACCGCACGCCTCATCTCAATCGGATGGCGGCGGAAGGAATGAAGCTGACCCATTTTTACGTCACGGCCGGTGTTTGCACCCCGTCCCGGGCCAGTATCATGACGGGCTGTTATGCTCAACGGGTGGGACTTCACAAGGTGGAAGTGGACAACCACGTTCTGCGCCCCGTATCGCCCTGGGGCTTGAATCCGGACGAGATCACCGTCGCGGAAGTTCTCAAGGATCAGGGATACGCCACAACCATCCTCGGAAAGTGGCATCTTGGCGACCAGCCGGCCTTTCTGCCCACCCGGCAGGGCTTCGATTCCTTCTACGGGATTCCCTACAGTGACGATATGACCGCCCGGGAATGGAACGGTCGCATCTGGCCGCCCCTTCCCCTCATGGAGAATGAGCAAGTCGTCGAGGCCCCTGCGGACCGGGATACACTCACCCTGCGCTACACGGAGCGCGCATTGAGCTACATCGAGGAGCACAAAGACGAGCCCTTCTTCCTCTTCTTCTCTCATGCCATGCCCGGCAGTACGCCCACCCCCTATGTCAGTGAAGCCTTCAAGGGCAAGAGCGCCAACGGTCCCTGGGGAGATTCCGTGGAGGAGATCGACTGGTCCACAGGACAGATCCTGGACAAACTGGTGGAGCTTGGCATTGAGAAGAATACGCTGGTGATCTGGACCTCGGACAATGGCGCGCCTTCCAATCCCGAAGACATCCAACGAGGGACCAACCAACCACTCGGTGGCCGGGGCTATACCACTGCTGAAGGGGGAATGCGCGTCCCCACCCTGGCCTGGTGGCCCGGCAAGATTCCGGCAGGGACCGTCTCGGAGGAGTTGGCGACGACCATGGATTTCCTGCCCACCTTTGCTTACCTGGCCGGAACGAAACCGCCCCAGGACCGCGTGATCGACGGACACGATATCCGGGCCCTGCTCTTCAACGAACCCGGGGCCAAATCGCCTTACAAGGCGTTCTACTACTACCAGCTGGATCAATTGCAGGCGGTCCGGGCGGGAGATTGGAAATTGTTTGTCCCGCTGGCGGAGCCCAATCGGCATCCCTTGTTCCGAAGGGGGCCAACGCCTCCCTTGTTGTTCAACGTGAAAACGGATGTGGCCAACGAGCAGGACCTTGCCGAGAAGCACCCTGGCAAAGTCGCCGAGTTGCTGAAGCTGGCCCAGGAGATCCGCGCTGATCTCGGAGATTTGAACCGCAAAGGCAAGGGGCAGCGGCCCCTCGGACACGTGGACAATCCGGTGCCGCAGGTGATGGCGGAGTGAGGGTTGGGGGCGTCGCCTTCACCAAATTCCCTGATCGTCATTCTGACCGGCTACCCACGGCCCCCTGTGCAGAGTCATGAAGGCCGGCGCCTAGGTCCCCTATTGACGTGGGCCCCTGTTGACGTGGGCCCCTGTTGACGCGGGCCCTTGTTGACGCGGGCCGCTATTGACGTGGGTCCCTGTTGACGTGGGTCCCTGTTGACGTGGGTCCCTGTTGACGTGGGTCCCTGTTGATGCGGCACCGTTCCTGATGCGGCACCCTTCCTGATGCGGCACCCTTCCTGATGCGGTGCCCTTCCTGATGCGGTGCCCTTCCTGATGCGGTGCCCTTCCTGATGCGGCGCGCTGAATGCATGCCCTCTGGATGCCGCATTGCGGCACAACCATGAATAGCCGTGGCGTGAGCGCAGCGAACCCACGGTCCGCGACGAAAGCCCTCCTGCCGCGTAGTCGGCAGCATAGTTAGGCTACACGAGGTATTGATCCTCAAACGCAATCCCGGCATTCGTCAGAATCCGCTTGTACTCATCCAGAAACGAGACCTTCTTGTGGTGTTCTTCCTGCGATTTGATGTATTCAATGACCCGATCCTTCTCGGACCAGGAAACGGACAGAGCACCATACCCGTCCTGCCATCCGGGCCACCCCTGCATCTTTTCTTCTTTGCGGACCCAGGTCGTCGAACCAATTTTCAATTGCTTCACGAATTCCGATAACGATATCGACGAATGTAATGCGGCCAGGATATGGAGATGATCCTCTACCCCACCAATTCGATACAACCGACATTTCAAACTCTTATGGATGCCCCACAGGTATGTGTAGAGCTCTCGCTGGAATTCCCCTTTGATCACCGGGCTCCGGTTCTTCGTCGTGAAGACAACATGGAAGAGGATTTGCGTGTAGGTATTCGCCATCTTTCTGTCCTCTGAGCCTAACAATTACGCCGCGTACGCGGCTGAGCTTCGTGGATTCCGCTACCGTGGGTTCGCTTCGCTCACACCACGGCTATTCATGGTTTCGCCGTTATACGGCGACCTCCGCTCACTCTCTATGTTCACTCTCTATGGCGGCATGCAATCTCAGCACATTACCGCACTTCGCTAATCACACTACCCAAGACTTCACATAGAATGCAATACCTCTATTGCAACAGAAACCTCACTATATAGCAAACCACTGAAAACAGCGAGGCAGCGAGGCAGCGAGGCAGCGAGGCAGCGAAGACAGCGAGGCAGCGAGGCAGCGAGGCAGCGAAGACAGCGAA
>JBHIXE010000036.1:7225-21523 GCA_041984905.1 Verrucomicrobiales bacterium
GCGACAGCGAGACAGCGAGACAGCGAGACAGCGAGACAGCGAGACAGCGAGACAGCGAGACAGCGTTTGCCTGGGGTGCTATTGCGCAATCTCCTACTGAAGAAAACTCGAGATAATCCCGCCAATCTTCCTAAGCCACGCCCCAACCACGATTGGAGCCTCCTCAGAACTTATGTTGCCATAAATACCCTAACCCATACTCTGGATAATAGCCCTGCACGATCGCTGCCACGAGGAAATAGTCTACAATGAGATGGACAACCAGCACCCACAGCAGGTTCTCCGATTGCTCATACATACTACCTTGAGTCCAGGCGAAGAAGTAGACAATCAACGGCCCTATACCAATAAACGCCATATCAAATAGCACCGACGTATAGACCACTGCCTGCACGGCATTGGCGATGCGGAAACGGAAGAGACTTCGCAGCACCGCAAAGACAGTGTTCACGAAGAACAACTCGTCCCATACTCCCACCAGGTTGATCCCGACAAACAACCGCTGGATCTCCTCCGGCACCGCCTCGCCTTCCGGCAGGGTCCACTGGAAGTGCAGGTTCGGATTCACGAGCCAATAGAATTGGAGCACCGCCCAGGCCAGGGGAATCGAGAGCACCGTGTAGAACACGTCTATCCCGCGAATCTTCTTCGGAAGAAGCCGGTAGCGAATGATCCCCGGGTCTGTCCTTGCCAGGATTAAGGCCGGCACGAGCAACACCAGGCTGAAAGGGATGCCCACCTGGAGGAAGTTGGCCGTCTCCGTGCTCGTATTGATATGGGGAATCGCCAGGATCGCGATGCAACCTAACAAAACGCCCATGCGGCGTTTCACCTCCGCCTTGGGATCTTTCCAAATGAAAACGCCACAGGCGACGAATGCCACAACTCCCGGAAGGGCCATCCAGGGAAGATCATCGGGCAAGGCGATGAGGAGAATGGTCGCAGCGACAAAGGTCGCCAGCATGGCAATCCGATTCGGAGTGAGTTGGAGAGACGCAGTCATGGTCGGCTGGCGAAGCGGTCTTGGCACTTCCGGTGCGTTTTGGTAGCACGCTCACCCGCCCCTACCAACAGAGAAAACCGCCTTTCTGTTTCCGGCTAGCTCAGGGTTTCCACTTGCGAAGCCGTTTCCGGGCGAACTCCCGGGGCTTCCTCTTGAAGATGCGCCTGGCAGTTTTCTGGGCTCGTTCTCCCAATTCCCACTGCTTCTCTTTCACCAGGTAAGCGCTGCGCAATCCCGTCTGAAGTTCTTCGAAGTCGGCGAGGTCATTGAGCTTCCCGAGCTGTCCCTCCAGTTTGGAGAGTCGGGAGTGCAATTTGCCAAGGCGCTTCACGCCCAGGTCTTTGCAAAGCTCGATCTGGAAGAGCAGGTACTTGGCGTACTTCCGGCACTCATGCGCGGTGGCCAATTCTCCTTCCTTCTGCCAGCGCCGAAAATTCCGGCGTCCCAGACGATAGGTGGTTCGAAGCCCCTTCTCGAGTATCTCCGGACCCGCTTTGCTTGGGATCAGGTCCGCCATCAGTTCCCGCTTGGCCTGCAATTCGCGAATGACCTGTTCAATCGGGACCTCCTCCAGGGCCACTTCATGTGGGAGCTTCGGCACGGAGAAGGCGCCATTGCTGGAAGCCATCCGGTCTCGCGTATGCTCCATCACCGTGGCGGTTCGGAGTTCGGCCAGTTTCCGGTTCAGATCCCGCAGCGCCACGTCCTCTCTCCTCCACACCTTGGGGTCCAGGCTGGGCCGCAACATCTGAAGCAGTCCTCGCAGCCGCTTCCCCGTGACTCGCAACCGGTGCACGATCTTGGCCGTCTCCGTCTGGGTTCGCACGGCCTCCAGCGCATCATCAATGGTCTGCTCCCATACGCGATTCAGCGCTTTCTGGAAGCGAAGGGCTGACTTACAGGCTTTCTTGGAGTTCTTCGATGAAGATTTGGGCATAGACAGGAAACCGCTCGAGTCTGTCACCTAGTCATAGCAAGGCTCTAGGGACAACAATTTTCACGAGTTGAGCCTACCAATTCCAGGGCCCTGGTGATTTTCAGGTTTTCCAGACGTTTTGGGATGCGCTATGCTTCGAAAATGGACTGTCCTCAGGTACTCCCTTCCCCCGGTTTACTCCTTGACCCCCAACCATCCTGAGCGACGTTTTTCCCTGTAGATCGCAACCCACTGACCGGTCAACAAACCTGATAGCCCCTAATCCCTAGATCCCGATGCAATTCCGTTTTGCCACCCTCCTCTCGGCATTCTGTCTCTGTCTTTCGCCGGCCTTCGCCGGTCCGCAAGTGAAACTGGAAACGTCCAAAGGAGACATCCTCTTGGAACTGGACCCTGAAAAAGCGCCCATCTCCGTGGAGAATTTCCTGAACTACGTGCGGGCGGGACACTACGACGCTGTCGCCTTCCACCGGGTGATTGATGGGTTCATGATCCAGACGGGTGGTTTCGCAATGCTCGAAGACGGCACCCTGCAGCAGAAGCCGACCGGCGCTTCTATTCAAAACGAAGCGAAGAATGGGCTCAAGAATGACCGCGGCACTATTGCCATGGCCCGCACCGGGGAACCTCACAGCGCTTCCGCCCAATTCTTCATCAATGTGGTCGACAACAACAACCTGGACTTTCCTTCATTCGACGGCTGGGGCTACGCCGTGTTCGGCAAGGTGGTCGAGGGGATGGAAGTGGTCGACGCGATCGCCAAGGTCCCGACCGGAACCGCGGTGCTGAATTCCCGCCGTCCCGACGGTCAGATTGTTCCTGGCCAATCCAAGGATGTGCCCCTGGAAACGGTGCTCATTCGCAAGGCATCGATTGTCGGTGAAGAAGCGGTGCCCGCAGAGTTGATGACGGAAGGCGGTGAGGAGATCGATCCAGAGTTGGCCCAGCTCATGGCCCTGCACCCACAACTCAAGGAAGGGCTCGACTATCTCAAGAACAACAAGAAGAACCCTGAAGTGGAGGTCACCCCTAGCGGCCTTCAGGTCCGCACCATCAAAAAGGGTGGACTCTTCGCCAAGAAGCCGAGCCGTTTTGACGAAGTGACCGTGCACTACACCGGGCGCCTCGTGAATGGTCAGGTCTTCGATTCCTCCTACAAGCGCGGCGAGCCCATGACTTTCCGCCTCGACAAGGTCATCAAGGGCTGGACCGAAGGCCTTCAGATGATACCCAAGGGAGCCACGGCGGAGCTCGTGATTCCTTACGAACTCGCCTATGGCGCCGAGGGATTTGGCAACGTCATTCCGCCCTACTCCACCCTGATTTTCGAGATTGAGCTGATCAAGATCAACTAGGGCTGGTCTTTTCCCTATCTGAGTTTGCCAATCGCTAGGCTGAGGATCCTCGGCCTAGCGATTGTTTATTTGGGTCCTGCCTCCACACCAGGTAGGAATACACGAGGGAGATGATCACAATGACGGGAATGAACACTGCGGTGGCCCAGAACTCGATGCGGCCTCCCGACGAAAAGCATCCCGCCCACATCATCGCAAGACCATAAAGAACGAAGCACCAGCCTGTGAGCCGGTTGGTTTTGTTCCAGGAGAGTTCGCTGCTCAAGGTCCAGGGCGTGCGCACTCCGAACATGAAATTGCTCCGCACTTTACCCAGCGAATTCCCGATCACAGCGAAGAGCAATCCTGTTCCGATCGCGATATACCGCTCGACGGCCACGTCCTTGCCCAGAGCCGCCGCCACCATGACAGCGTGCAGCCCACCATCAAAAGCCAGAAGGCCGATCCAAACAAGGTGATAGGCCTTCGAAGAGCGCAGCAGGTTCCCTTTCCGGGGCTCAATCCGCGGAATGACCCAGAACAGCCCCACCGTTCCCAAGGTGATCGCGGGCCTGAGGAAGAGCATGTTGCGCCCGCCGAATCCATCCGCCTGTCCATCGATGCCCCAATGAATCGGTATGCGGGCATCGCTCTCCAGTTGAAGCCAGGCCCATCCGCTCAGGGCCGTCATGAAGCCGATCAGAATCAGGCTGAGAATGAGCGGTTGCCGGAAGTCGGCCGCCGGCTCGGCGATGGGTTCTTGATCTTGTGAGCTCATGTCGGTTCTTCCAGGTGAGGGTTGCTTTTCCGGGATTTCGGCGAGGACTCCGGATCGATGGCAAAGGCATCCATGAGGCTCAGCAAAGCTTCCTCCAGCACTGACGCATTGAGGGTGTAGATAATCGTAGTCCCATCCCGGTTCCCCTGAATGAGGTCCGCTTCTTTCAAGACCGCGAAATGCCGGGAGAGAGAAGGTTTGCTGATGGAGAAATGCTCCGCCAACTCCCCGGCGGAGTGATCTCGCTCCCGCAACAGCTGCAGGATCTTGCGCCGGGTGGGATCCGTGAGAGCTCGATAGACCGCATTCATTTTGCCAAGTCTCTAATTAGACAATGCGCTAATTAGCCAATTCACTAAATAAAGATCTTCGTCCTGTGTGCAAGAGAATTTGCATTTTCCCATGTCACATTTCGACCCATGGCTTCAATATCCCCCAACTCTATCCTCTTTCCCCGTTGGCGACTGCATCTTCCAAATCCTTTGAAATCCTGGTGAGACAACATCACCGCCGTCTCCTTGCCTATGCTTTATCCATCCTGGGAGATGAGCACGCCGCCCGGGACGTGGTCCAAGACGCCTTTGTGACCGCCTACCAGACGCTCGACAAATTTGATGCTTCCAAGGACTTCGGCGCCTGGGTCCGCGGGATTCTCCGCAACAAGTGCCATGAGTGGCGGCGCACCCGAAATTTCGTGGCGGTGGATGAGGAACTGCTGGAGGTGATCGATCACCAGCATCGGGAATGGGACGAGTTGGAAGCCGAGACTGGCGGTAAGGTGATGGCCGCTCTCCAAACTTGCCTGCCCAAACTCTCCAATCCGCTCAGCCAGGTCGTGAATCTCTTCTACATGAACCGGCTCAGCGGTAAAGACGTCGCCAGCGAAATTGGCGAGGAGGAAGCCACAGTGCGCAAGCGCCTGCAGCGAGCTCGCAAGCAGCTGGGCGAATGCATCACCAGGACGCTCCAGACCCAGGACTAGCGTCCCTCCCCCACTTTGATCCCGAACCCTTCCTAAACCATGTCTCCTGACAAAAACCCCAACGAAGACAACGCCGCGATGGACGGCGTCTTGCGCGAAAACGCTCGCAAACCCGGCGGTGGCGCGGACGAAAACTTCATCAGCAGAGTCAAGAAATCCATCGGCAACATTTCCCCGATGGACCCGATTCCCTGGTTGTTTGGCCCCCTGTTCTGGAAGGCCGCCGCCGTGGTCGCGATCCTGCTCATCGCCGGAATCACCATTCGAACGACCTCGCTGGAGCTGGCAAAACCAGACCCGACCCAGGTCTTCGTCTACGCTCAACCTCGCATCTCTCCCGGATCGATGGCTGCCATCCGGGTCATGGTCACGAACGCCAGCGAGTCCGCTCCCATCGCCAACGCCATGGTCCGGGTGAAGGGTACAGGCAACTTTCTCAAACAGCCCGTGGCAGCCGTGCGGACCGATGAGGACGGCGTGGCGGAATTCACCGCGGAACTGAAGGACGATCTCGACGAGGGGGACTACGAGGTCGAAGTCGAGGTGCAGGCGAGCACTGGCAAGGCCGAGACCGTGCAAACCCTCAGCATCGCTCGCAGTTACCGCACCATGCTGAGCACGGACAAGCCGCTCTATCAGCCGGGCCAGGTCATTCACATGCGGGCGCTCTCGCTGGAATCGGATTCCCTCATTCCCGCCGCGGATCGCAAGGTGAGCTTTGAGGTCCAGGACCCCAAAGGGAACAAGGTGTTCCGCAAGTCCATGGAGACCAGCGCCTTCGGCATCGCTGCAGTGGACTTTCAATTGGCGGACCAGGTCAACACGGGTGACTACACCCTGAATGTGACCGTGGAAGACACCACCACCTCTCGCACCGTGAAGGTGGATCGCTATGTCCTGCCCAAATTCAAGGTAGACCTTCAGGCGGATCGCCCCTACTACGCGCCCGGCGATACCCTCACTCTGGACCTCGCGGCGGACTACACCTTCGGTCAGCCAGTCGCGGACGCGGTTGTGGAGCTTCGAGCCGACGAGTTCATCGATCAGTTCCGCACCTTCACCAGCGTGAGCGCCAAGACCAATGAGCAAGGCCGCTATATGGCGACGATTCCCTTGAAGGACGCTTTTGTCGGGCAACCCCTCAATCAGGGCGATGCCTTCGTCCGGCTCGTGGCGCAAGTAACGGACGCCACCGGAGAAGCCCAGGCGCAGACCTTGCAGGTCGCAGTCACCAATCGCCCCATCCGCGTGGAGGTATTCCCGGAGAGCGGTGAACTGGTTCAGGGTGTGGAGAACACGCTCTACATCGTCACCGCCTATCCCGACGGCTCCCCCGCTCAGACTTCGGTGAGCACCGGCGGCGGCACCACGGTCCGCACGAATGAGCTTGGAATTGGTAAACTGCAGCTCGTCCCGGATGAAGAAACCGCCCGGCTTACCCTCGTTGCCCGAGATAACAATGGGGTTCTGGCGCGCGTGGAGAAGGAACTCAAGGTCGGCGAACGCGCGGACGGTATTCTCTTGCGCACCGATGGCGCGGTCTATCGGCAGGGTGAAACCGCCAATCTGACGGTCCTCTCCGCTTCTCGCGCCAGACGCGTGTTCCTGGACGTGGTCAAGAACGGCCGCTCCTTCCTCAGCAGTTCCATCGAGATTGCCGAAGGATCCGGTGAATACGCTCTGGATCTGCCACCGGACCTGGCAGGCACCGTACAGCTGCAGGCCTACGCCATCCTGGAAGACGGCGATATTGCCCGGGATACCAAGCTGATCCAGGTGCATCGCGCCGATCAATTGCAGATCACGGCCAAGCTGGATGCGGAGACCTATAAGCCGGCCGAGAAAGCGCTCATCAACTTCCTGGTGACCCGTCAGGACGGCACGCCGGTGGAAGCTGCCTTGAGCCTTTCCGCCGTCGATGAAGCGGTCTTCGCCCTGAACGATTCCCGGCCCGGACTGGAGGAGATGTATTTCCTGATCCAGGAAGAACTGCTCAAACCCAAGTATCAGTTCATCCTGGAACCACCGGGCATGTTCACCCGGGGTGAGGAAGAAGCGCCGCCCGCTCAGCAGGAAGCCAATATGGTCCTGGCGGCCGCCGCCGATGACAGCGCCGCACCCAAACAAGCCGCCAGCGAGTCCCTGGAGGAACGCAACAATGCCCTGAGCGACGCCCGGCAGAGCCACTATCGGGGCCTGACAAGATTGCTGGCATTTGCTCCCTTTACCCTGTTCGTTCTGCTGGCTGGCACCTTTGCCTCCTTTGGGGTCCTTCGGCTCGCTCGTCCTCTGTCCTTGCCCGCCAAGAAACCCGATGCGGATGAGTTTGGTCGTCAGATGGGACACCTCTACCGCCAATCCCTGCTCGCCACCGTCGTAACGCCCATTGCCGTGGTGTTGCTGGGCATCTTTGTCTTTCGGCAGAGCCAGGTCTCCATGCTGGTTTCCTTTGCCGTCATTGCCGGGATCTGGACCCTGATCCTGGCGGTGAAATCCGCTGAAGTTCGGAGCCTCTCCTTTGCGAAGGACCGGGTTGCGTTCCGCCGGATTATCGCGCTGCTGCCCTATCTCACCGCCTTCGCAGCCTTGACCATTCTCGGTGGCATCTGGGCAAACAACCTGGATTGGGATTCGCTGGATGAAGACACCATAGCCATGTTCTCCCTGGTCAGCCTGGGAGCCCTGCTGGTCGTGACCGTTCTCGTACGGTTCCTTCGTTTTGCCCTGACGGACCCCGGTTCCCTGACCAAGCGACTCCGCTACCTGGGCGTTAGCCTGGGACTGGTCGCCCTTCAGGTCGGACTGGTCGCGGCCTGCATCACCGTCCCGTTCCAGATGAGACTTGGACAGGGCGGCATGGCGGTCGACGAACTCGCCGCTGAAGCCATGCCGATGATGGACATGATGTTCGAGGGAGCGCAGCAGATGATGCGCAAAGGCATGCCAGTGCCCATGACCGCCGCGGCCAATGGTGGTGGAGGCGGTGGTGGAGCAGCAGAACCTCCAAGAGTGCGGCGCTTCTTCCCGGAAACCCTGCTCTGGCAGCCTCAACTCCTCACCGATGACAAAGGCCAGGCCAAGCTTGAGCTGAGCATGGCGGATTCCATCACGACCTGGCGACTGGCCGGCAGCGCGGTGGATCGCCAGGGTCAACTGGGCTCCTTTCAGCAGGGCATTCGCGTGTTCCAGGATTTCTTCATCGATATCGATTTTCCCGTGACCCTGACACAGAACGATGAGGTCACGGTGCCGATCGCTATCTTCAACTATCTCGACACGCCGCAGACAATCCGGTTGGAAGCCAAGGAAGCGGACTGGTTTGAGTTTGTAGAGGATACCGCTGAGAAAACCCTGACCGCTCCGGCAGGAGGCGCCATGAAGGCCAGTTATACCATCCGGGCTCGCAAGCCGGGTCAGCACGCTATGACGGTCTTTGCCTACGGCGATACCTTGTCCGACGCCGTGGAGCGTACGGTGACCATTGTGCCCGACGGCGAACGCGTAGAAACCGTGATCAACGGACGGCTCGATGAGATCGCCAAGGAAGAACTCACCTTCCCTCAGTTCGCCATTCCCGGGGGCAGCGATCTCTTCATCAAGATCTATCCCGGAGCTTTCAGCCAGGTGGTGGAAGGCATGGACTCCATCTTCCAGATGCCCTACGGCTGCTTCGAGCAGACCTCCTCCACCACCTATCCCAATGTGCTCGTGCTCGACTACATGCGCCGCACGGACCAAGCCAAGCCGGAGCTGGAGCTGAAGGCTCTGGACTACATCGCGATGGGTTATCAGCGGCTGCTCTCCTATGAAGTCGATGGCGGCGGATTCGAGTGGTTCGGTCAGGCCCCGGCTCACAATGTGCTCACCGCTTATGGACTGATGGAGTTTGTCGATATGAACGAGGTGTATGAGATCGATGAAGACGTCATCACGCGGACTCGGGACTGGCTGCTGCAACAGCGCAACCCGGATGGCACCTGGGAACCCACCCAGGGCGGAATTGCCGAGGGCGCTATCAACAGCTTCCAGGATGCGAATGCGGAAGCCATTCTCCGTACGACGGCCTACCTGAGTTGGGCCGTGGCGGAAGCCGAAGGCGGGCGCAGCCTGGATTCCAGCTTCGACTACCTGATTCAGCAAGCGGATGGATCCCAGGATCCCTACACCCTGGCCATGATCGCCAATGCTTTCCTATCGGCGGACCGGCGTCCCGAAGCCGTGGAGATCCTGAAACAGCTCGACGCGTTGAAGACCGAAGACGAAGGCGTGGTCTTCTGGGATGCCGAAGGCGGCGCTCTCACCTATGGGCGGGGTGAGGCCTTTAAGATCGAGACGACGGCCCTGATTGCCCAAGCCATGCTCCGCGCTCAATACCAGGTCAGCACGGCTCACAAGTCCCTGGCCTGGCTCATCGATCATCGGGATGGGCGGGGCACCTGGCACTCCACCCAGGCCACCGTCCAGGCCATGCGCGCTCTGCTCATGGGAGCAGAAGCCAGCGGCAATGCCGGCACGGAAGTGGAACTGGATATCCTCGCCAATGGGAAACCGGCCAAGACTCTCGAAATTACCGAAGAGAATCAGGACATCTATCACCTCGTCAGCCTCACCAGCTTTCTCAAGGAAGGCGCCAATGAGATCGAGATTCAGCCTAGCGCGGAGGCCAACCTCGCCTACCAGATTGTCGGGATCCACTATGAACCCCGTAAAGAAGGCGAAGAGGAACCGGAGCAGATTCTCAAGATCAATACCGAGTACAGCACCACTCAACTCGCCACGGATGATCTCCTCACGGTGAAGGTGACTCTGGAATACCATCGTCCTGGGATCGCGCCCATGACCCTGGTCGATCTGGGTGTGCCGCCCGGGTTTGAGGTGGAGGCCGCCTCCTTCCAGAAATTGGTGAATCGAGGCGTCATCCAACGCTTCGAACCCAAGGATCGCCAGGTGACCCTGTATTTCGATCAGATCCCCGGTGGAGGGAAGCCATTCAGCTTCGAGTGCCAGTTGCGCGCCAAGTTCCCGGTCAAAGCCCAGGCGCCCGCTTCCGTGGCCTATCAGTACTACGAACCAGAGGTACGGGATGAATCGGATGTGGTATTGCTGACCGTCGAAGATTGATTGATCAGAATGGCACGTTTCGGAGACTCCAGTTGGAGCAACAGCGGAAACGACAGAGCGTTTCCCTCCATGCCGGTCTGGTCTAAAACAGGATCGAGTTGATAAACTCCACCAGGTGCCTTGGCCGTCTCGGATTCGACCGGACGGCGACGCTCAAGGTTCGAGCGAGCGGCTCTCCCAACGCGTGCCGCTGGAAGCGCCGGCTGCGGGAGTAAATCGCCAGGGCGCGATGCGGCACAATGGCGTAGCCAAGCCCTAGCGCCACCGAGTTGATGATGAGATCGTAGTTGTCCAGTTCCATGACCGGCTCGGTCGCCCCTCCTCTGCGACGCAACTCCCCGGCCAGCCACGCCCCCGTCCGTGTCTCCCGGTCCAGGGCAATATAGGGCCGATCCAGCAACCCGCGTTCAAAGGGTTGATTCGATCCGCTCGAGGACTCCGGGCCGATCCCCACAAACCCATCCTCAAAACTGTAGACGCTCTCGCATCCCTGAGGCAGGTCTCGGGGTGTTGCCAGGATCGCCACATCAATCTCCAGCTCGTCCAGATCCTTGAGCAAGGCGCCCTCCCGGGCCTGATGCAGTCGGACGTGCCATTGCGGAAACCGGCGTCGGTAGGCGTGAAAGAATCCAGGCAGATAGGCCATCCCAATCGTCTGACACACTCCCACCCGCACGACCGGACTCCGCTCCTGAAATCGTTCCGCGTGCCCTTCCCAGACCGCTTCCGCTCGACGCAGCAATTGGGTCGCCCTCTCCAGCCAGTACTCCCCAGCCGCGGTCAGCCGCACCGTGCGCGTGGTCCGAATGAGCAGCTGTTCTCCCAACCGTTCCTCCAGTCCCTGGATCTGCCGGCTCAGGGCGCTCGGGCTCAGGTTCGCCCTTGATGCCGCCAGACTAAAGCTCCCCGCCTCCGCCACAAACTGGAAGTGGCGCAAGTCCTGGAGATCGAAGGGAAACCCGCTCATTCGTGCACTTTCTGCAATAATATGGCATACTATTGCCATTTCTTCCACATTGATCGCGTCGATCCTCCGGGCATGGCAAATCCCAATGATCGATTCGAAGACAACGTTCCCGGCGCGTTCTATGTGGACTACCAGTGCATCGGCTGTGGTCTCTGCGCCCAAGTCGCGCCTGCCTTCTTCCAGGAATCCGAGGAGGGCGATCACCACCACGTGCACCGGCAGCCGGTCACGGAGGGGGAGCTGGAGTTGGCCCGTGAGGCTCTGGAGGGGTGTCCCGTGGAGGCGATCGGCGTGGGTAATTCAGTGAGTCAGTAAACAGTGCGACAGTAGACAGTCAGGACCAACGCTGAACCGTCGTTGGGCTTCGCGATCGTGATGGTTTGAGCCGAGCTGCTCCCTGCTGCCGCATTCGGTCCCGCCACTACGTGGCTGACAGATCGACGGAATGCTGTCCGTGGGTTCCCTGACGGTCACCCACGGCTATTCATCGTTGCGGCGCTCCGCGCCACTGTCGCACTGTCGCACTGTCGCACTGTCGCACTGTCGCACTGTCGCACTGTCGCACTGTTCACTGAACCGCCAGCGCCAGGTTCGGATTGATATCCTGATCCAGGGGCGAAGCGGGTGCGCCGTGCTGAAGCTTGAGGGAGGCGACGTAGCCGATCATCCCGGCGTTGTCCGTACAGAGGGCGGCATCTGCGACTTTCAACTCGATGCCTTCCTGCTCACAGGCGATGGCGAGTTTGGCTCGCAGGGATCGGTTGCAACTGACCCCTCCACTGACGCCGAGAATGCTTTGCCGGGTTTTGCGAGCGGCGCGAATTGCCTTGGCAACGAGCACATCGACAATGGCGGCCTGAAAGGAGGCGCAAATGTCCGGGAGACGTTGCTGCCGTTCTTCGGCGGAGAGTTTTTCCAGTTGATAGAGCAAGGAGGTCTTCAGGCCGCTGTAGCTGAATTCCAGGCTGCCTCTCTCCATCATGCTGCGCGGAAACTCGAAAGCTTTGGGGTCGCCCTCCCTGGCCAGACGATCAATCTCGGGACCGCCTGGATAAGGAAGTCCCAGCATCTTGGCACCCTTATCAAAGGCTTCGCCGGCTGCGTCATCGCGCGTCTTGCCCAGAAGCTGGTAGTTCCCAAAGGCGCGAATGCGAACCAGCATGGTGTGTCCGCCACTGACGATCAGCCCCACGCTGGGCTGCACTCCCTTCGGATCCTCCACAAAGGGCGACAACAGATGGCCCTCCATGTGATTGATGGCGTAGAAGGGCTTGCCCAGGGCAAGGGCCAGGGCCTTGCCCGCCGTATTGCCGATGAGGAGCGAACTGGCCAATCCGGGTCCTGCCGTGGCGGCAAAAGCGTCCACGGCTTCGATCGCCACTCCAGCGTTCTCCAGGGCGGTATCGATCAACGGACGCAAGGCGACGTTGTGATTCCGAGAGGCCAACTCTGGCACCACGCCACCATAGGGGCGATGCAGGTCGATCTGCGAACTGATCTCGCTGGCAAGAATCTCCGCACCGCGCGTAATGGCGACAGCGGTTTCGTCGCAGGAAGTCTCCAGCGCGAGAATCAGGGGCCCGGTATTCTGGGGCATCAGATGGGGATCGATGCTCAGGGAGCCTCATCCAGGATGGAGGCAGGTCCTGAATCCTTTTCCTTGGCTTCCCGGGTCGAAACCACCTCGGTGTAGACGAGCACCCCTTTGAGCGCATCGACTGCACGCGAGAGTTGCCGATCCTTCCACTGCTCAATCCGCTCCCGCTCGTTCTCTTCCAGGATATCCCGGCGGAACCAGGTGTGAAGCTGTTGCTCTTCCGGTGGAGTGAGGGTCGCGACGATGTCCGGCTCCACCCCGTTTTCGTGGATGGTCCGTTTGCTGGGCGTGTAGTACTTGGCCGTAGTCAGGCGAATCGCATTCCCGCGTCCGGAAGGCACCGGAATGATGGATTGCACGGATCCTTTTCCAAAAGTGGTTTCTCCCACGATGATGGCGCGCTTCAAGTCCTGCAACGCACCGGACACCACCTCGGCGCCACTGGCACTGGAATAGTTCACCAGGATGGCCAGCGGATACTCGCGGTCTTTCCGGCGACGCGGAGAGGTCTGGTAGGTCTTGTTGGAGGATTGGTCACGCCCTTCCGTGGTGAGCACCACGGTCCCCGCAGGGACAAACTCGCCGCAGGTATCGATGGCCGTGTTCAGGAGGCCACCAGGATTGTTCCGCAGATCCAGCACCAGAGCTTCCATGCCTTCGGCTTCCAGCTTGTCGAGGGCATCCGCCAATTCCCGGGCGGTCGGCTCACTGAACTGGGTGAGGCGCACGTAGCCAATCTTGTGCTCCCCAGAGTAGCGCTCCTCCAGCAGCATGGGATCTTTGATGGTCGACTCCCGGATCACTTCCCGAACCATCTCCACTTCAATGAGTTGATTGTTGGCCGGACGACGCAGGGTCAGGTTCAGCTTCTGTCCCGGCTTGCCCCGCATCAGTTGCATGGCCTCACTCAGACCAATCTTCTCCGCCAGGAACTGGTTGATCTTCAGAATCTGATCGCCGGGAAGAATGCCTGCGCGACCAGCCGGCCCATCCTCCCGAACCGCCACGATGGTGAGGATTTCATTCCGGAACGCGATGGTGATGCCAACGCCTTCATAGGTGCCGCCCGTGTCCTGACGCATCTGCTCGAAGACTTCCGGGTGCATGAACTGGCAGTGCGGATCCAGATTGTCCAGCATCCCTTCCAGGGCGCTGTTGATCAGTTGCTGGTAGGTCACCTCGCCGTCATCCACGTAGTTCTGACGAATCAGCTCGATCACCGTGGTCAGCATTTCGATCTCCTTGAAGCCGTAATCATCGGCATCCGCCTCTTCCCCTTCCTCAGCAGCCTCCGCATCCGGGTCGTCTTCCGGCAATTGGTCGTTCTGAGCGGACACGCTCATTGTCAGGCACTGAAATCCCAGGAATCCGGCCAGGATCCATAAGGTGAGAGGAGTGGCGATCTTCATTTCAGAAAAACTATCCGACGGTTCCCCGACAAACACAAGCCGCCAATCTTTGGCGGAAATCCGAAGCCCGAATTCCGAAGGCCCGCAGTGACGGATCCTTGGCTCCGCTTTTGGGCTGATTGGTTCCGCCACGATGTGGCAGAGGGAAGGGGGGGGGGGCGCCTACCGTG
>JBHIXE010000037.1:0-21413 GCA_041984905.1 Verrucomicrobiales bacterium
ATTGGAAGCTTTATCAGGATTACCTCGTTCGTTATCACGAGGATCCGCTTCACTTCTCACTCGATGTGAGCCGAATGGGATTTAGTGAGGACTTCCTCACGAAGATGGAACCCAAATGTCAGGCCGCCTACGAGCATATGCAGGAGTTGGAGCGTGGCGCGGAGGTGAACAAGGATGAAGGCCGGATGGTCGGGCACTATTGGCTTCGGACTCCGGACTTGGCTCCCACACCCGAACTGAAGGCGAAGATTGAGGGAGACATTGCCGCCGCCAAGGACTTTGCTGAGCAGATCCACACAGGTGGAATCCAGGCTCCCAATGGCTTTCCCTTCCGCAATCTGCTTCTTGTCGGGATTGGGGGTTCCGCTTTGGGGCCGCAACTGGTGGAAGACGCCCTTGGTCCGCATCCCGCCCCCATGAAGACCTGGTTCCTGGACAACACGGATCCAGAGGGAATCGAGCGCACACTGAAGGAGATCGGCCCGGAAGGATTGGCCAACACCCTGACTATCGTTACCTCCAAGTCAGGCGGCACGCCGGAGACTTACAACGGCATGAAAGAGGTCGAAAAGGCTTATGAGGCCGCTGGGCTGAACTTTGCCGGTCATGCGGCCGCCATCACGGGGATCGACAGCCGCCTGGACAAGGTCGCCAAGGGAAAAGGCTGGGTGAAGACTTTTGCCATGGATGACTGGGTTGGCGGGCGCACCAGCGTCATGAGCGTGGTGGGGCTCGTTCCAGCGGCTCTCCAGGGAGTGGATATCGACGCCTTTCTGGCAGGCGCCTCCGCCATGGATGAGCAGACCCGGAAAACAGAAACCCGCAAGAACGCCGCCATGATGATGGCGCTCATGTGGTATCGGGCGGCCAATGGCAGGAAAGAGAGGGATATGGTCGTTTTGCCCTACAAAGATCGCCTTGTTCTCTTCAGCAAGTATCTCCAGCAACTCGTCATGGAGTCGCTCGGCAAGGAATTCGAGCGGGACAACGAGACCAAGGTCGAGCAAGGTGTCGCCGTTTACGGGAACAAAGGCTCGACCGACCAGCACGCCTACGTCCAGCAATTGCGGGATGGCCGGAATAACTTCTTCGCGGTGTTCATCGAAGTGTTAAAGGACCGGGAAGGGGATGCCTTCGTGGTTGATGAGAACACGGGAGCCAGCACGGGGGATTATCTCCAGGGCTTCCTGCGCGGAACGCGCAATGCGCTTTCGGACAACAGTCGTCCTTCCATCACCATTTCCATCCCCCAGGTCGACGCCTTCAACCTTGGAGCCCTCATCGCCTTGTTTGAGCGAGCCGTGAGCTTTTACGCGGACCTGGTCAACATCAATGCCTACCATCAACCCGGCGTCGAGGCCGGGAAGAAAGCCGCGGGCGCGTTCCTGGAATTGATGAGCAAGGTTCGCGGGCATTTGCAGGCGCATCCGGGCAAAGCCTTCACCGCGGAGGAAGTCGCCGGAGCCATCAAAGGCGATCCCGAAAGCGTCTACCACATCCTCAATCACCTCAGCGCGACGACCAGCGTGCAGTGCACCATGGCCGATGGGCCAGCCGACGACAGCTTTACTTGGTCGTAGGGCGGAGAATCGAGGTTGGAGTTCACGCTTCAGCGTGTGAGAAGCCTATCCGTCGTTTACAGACACATTCTCTCCAGACTCTGCGTCTCCGCGCCTCTGCGCGAGACTTCCGCACAGGACCGGCCCACACGCTGAAGCGTGAACTCCAACCGGGAGTCTTCGCCTAGCCCGCCAGGAGCGCTTCGATGAATTCTGGCGCGAGGTCGATGTCGCAGATCTTCTCTACCTGGCCGGACATGCTGGCGCGGTAGTCTTCATCGATCAGGATGCTCAGGGTTCCGCCTTGCATGTTCACCGTGAGGGGGGACTTGACCCGTCCACTCTTCACCGCAGCGGCTGCGGCGGCGCAACTGCTGGATCCCGAACTCAACGTATAGCCGGCGCCCCGTTCCCAGATCTCAATCTGGATGGTGTGCTCGTCGATGATCTTGAGGAACTGGACGTTGGTCCGATTGGGGAAGAGGGCCGTGTGATTCTCAAAGTGAGGGCCGAATTCCTTGGCCAGTTCGGGCGACACTTCTTCGCAGAACAAAACGCAGTGCGGATTGCCCACGGAAGCCGCCGTAAAGGTGAAGTCCCGGCCGTTCATGGTGATGGATTCCGCGACCACTTCCCGGGGATCGCCGATCACGGGAATCTTGGTGCTGTCAAAGGTCGCGATTCCCATGTCCGCGGACACTTCCTTGCCGCCATCTTTGACCTCGGAAGTCACGAGGCCGCCGTCGGTGGAGATGGTGAAGGCACTTTCACCCACGAGCTTCAGGTCGTAGAGGAACCGGGAGAAGATCCGCACGCCATTGCCGCTTTTCTCCGCGATGGAGCCATCCGGGTTCCAGATCTGCAGCACAAAATCCGCCTCGCTCTCGACATCGCGAAGGACCAGCAAGCCATCGGAGCCGACGCCATAGTGGCGATCGCAGAGCAACTTGATGAAAGCCGGGTTTGGTGGCGCGGGAAGATCGGTCTCGCGGCACACCAGGTAGTCATTGCCAATTCCGTGATACTTGCTGAGCATCCCTGTCTTTAGGCCTGCTTGGCGGAATTTCAACTCAGGGCAGCGCCTTCCTTGCGGATTGCCTCCAACAGTCCTGACAGGTCGCTCTCCTGCGTCATGGGATTCATGAAAACGGCTCGCAAGGTACCGATTCCGTCCAGTTGGGTGGCTACGAAGTAATAGGCTCCCGACTCAATGATGCGTCGGCGGATCTTCAACTGCCGCAAGCCCAGTTCTTCAGTTGAGAGACCCTGCCAGGTGGCTGGTCGATAGCGGAAAGCAACGATGTTGGCTTCCGGCTCGTGCAGCACTTCGAAATCCGGTGCCTCGACCAGCATCTCGTGGAAGATCCGCGCCTGGGCGAAAGTCAGGCTCACCAGATCCGCAAACAAACCGGGGCCAAAGAGAGACCAGATGCCCCAGAGCCCGAATCCTGCGGCTCGCTTGGTGCATTCCAGGCTGCGGGTTCCCAGATCGTATTCGGCCAATTCCGGCGCGCTGGGGTCGAAAAGATAGGGAGCGTTCTGGTGGAAGGCCGCGTGACGGTGCTCGGCGTTCTTGTAGAGCACGAAAGCGCAGAGAGCCGGAACAAAGAGCATCTTATGCGCGTCCACGACAACGCTGTCCGCATGCTCGATCCCGTCGATGAGATGGCGATAGTCCTCGCAGAACAATGTGCCTCCTCCGTGCGCCGCATCGACATGAAGCCAAACGCCGTGGTTCTGGCAGACCTCGGCGATCTGAGGCAGGGGATCAAAGGCCCCAATCGGCGTGGAGCAGGCGCTGGCGCTGACAGCGATGATGGGGACATTCCGTGCCCGTAGATCGCTCAGCTGCGCGTCCAGTTGGAGGGGATCCATGCGCCGTCTGTCATCCAGACCTACCTGAACGATGTTGCGGGTGCCGATCCCAAGGACGCCCGCAGCTCGCATGACGCAGTAGTGGGCTTCCCCATGAACCACGAGGACGGGTTGGGGGCCCGCCTGGATCCCGTTCTCCCAAACATCCTGCAGCGCCACATTGCGAGCCGTGAGGAGCGCGGTCAGGTTTGCCAACGACCCCCCATGAGTGATGACCCCTGCGTAGGTGTTGGGCTCCCAACCAATCCGCTGAGCCAGCTCGTCAATCAGCACCAGCTCAATGGCCGTGGACCAGGGGCCCATCTCGTAGACGGCCATGACCTGATTGGTCACGGAGCCCAAGGCATCGAAGAGGCCCGCGATCGGCACGGAGGCGGGAACCTGGTGACCCGTGTAGCGGGGATGATGCAGGTTCTGGCCCCGGCGCAGCATCTCCTGGAGCAACTCGTGAAAACGAGGAGTGAATGCGTCGTCCCTGGAGTCGGCGCCCCAAGCTTGAGAAGCGCCGTCGTCCAGGATGGCTTTGGCATCCGCAAGGTTCTCTTGCGGCGGTCTCCAGTTCAAGACGGGCTGCGCCTTGGAGAGGAGCATTTTGAAGTGGCCATCCAATTGCTGGGCGAGCTCGTGCGCCAACTCGCCCAACACATCTGAGTCGTAGACCCGGGCGAGTCGCTGTCGAACCGCTTCGAGCTCTGATCCGGATGGAGGCATCCGTCTTAGTCGTTTCGCAGCTCGGCGGAGAGTTGGCTCAACCATTCGCGTCGGCCGCTATCCGGGACCTCCACTTTTTGAGTGACCGGTTCGTAGCTGGGATACCCACCAACGGTTTCCTGCGTATGGATGATCCTGGTGGTGCCTTCGAGCGCTTCCTTCACGATCCGCGCATCAATGGGATCGCGCCTGGCGGGGCGAGAGCCTACGTTCTTGGCGACAGCTTCCGCAACCTCACTGGAGGGGAGGGCTTCCAGTCCTTCCGGCCACACGGAGCGTTCCGTGCGGGTAATTTCACCCTTGCGGATGAGGGGAATGGGCTCGCCCTTTGTATTGGTGCCGACGTTGTCTTCCGCATACCAATCGCATTGTCCTTCGATGATGGCGGAGTAGTCCCGGGAATCAGGAGAGAACTTCACGACGTTTCCTACCACGGATACATGCGTGGAATCCGGGGCTTCGCTCGAGTGGACCGCGCGCTGTCCGTGACCGGCGATGAAGTTGTTGACCACCACGCCGGAAGTCTGGGGCTTGAAGAGGGGATTGCGCTCCACGTTCGAGGCATAGAGGCAACGAACGATGCTCACCTGCTGAGTCCCGTCGTGAATGAGGGAGCCTTTGGAGTGGGGGCCCTTGGGGTGAGTCGAATCATGGAGGGCCTCTGCCACGATGCAGTTCCGGAAATAGATACGGCGGGCAGGGTCATTGTCTGGGGCCTCGTAACTGCTGGCGGAGAGGTTTTCGTCGACGCTCCAGGTGAAGGAGCAGTTGTCGATCCAGACATCCTTGGCGTTCCTCTGAGTGCTGAACCCATCCGGACTCCATTCGTCTTGTCGAGTCAGTCCTGCGTCACCGGGACGCACGGCGATGTGTTGGACGAGCGCCTGAGAAGTTCTGATCGCCAAGCCCCCTTTGATTAAGGTGATGCCAGGATGGGGCGCTGTTTGACCCGCTACAACGACCTGCGGATTGGATACCATCAGTTGGCGCAACTTGAGATCAATGACGCCGCCCACATCAAAGACAATGATGCGTGGTCCTTCTTTCCAGAGCGCTTCGCGGAGGGTGCCCTTGCCCTCAGATTCCAGCGACGTTATGTGGATCACCCTGGCGGAATCCAGATCAAAACCCAGGTCCGGCACCAACTCATCACTCCACGTCCAGGAGTCTTCAGCTTGGAGGAGGGGAACAAGCGCCGCGAAGAGAGAAAACCACAAACCAGCAGCAAATGGGGATTTCATGATTCCCCAGATGTAAGAGCGCTAGCCCGTCTCGTCCAATAGGTTCTTTGAGACCGGTCAAATACTCAGCGGTAGCGCATGATGCCTTCGACGATCTCCTCGGCGAGGATTTGTCGATACCACTTGGCGCCGCAGCGCTGATTCTCCCAACGGTTGCTGAGGAAGCCGCCCTCGATCAGAATGGCGGTGCACTTGGTGAGACGAAGCACTTTCAGGCTGTTCTTCTTCACCCCGCGATTCTTGGTATTGATTCGGCGAGTGAGCTCGGATTGCACCATCAACGCGAGCTTGCGGCCTTCGTCACTGAGATAATAGGTCTCAATGCCGCTGATTTCTTTGCTCACCGCGGCGTTAAAGTGCAGGGACACGAAAATGGCATTCGTATGCTTGTTGGCGACAGCGGCCCGTTCGTCCAGAGAAATGGCCTCATCCCGGTTCCGGGTCATGATCACTTTGACTCCCCTCTCTTTCAGAAGTTGTTCGACCGTCAATCCCAGGTCGAGGGTCAAGTCCTTCTCCTTCACGCCATACCAGTAAGCGCCGGCGTCCATCCCTCCGTGACCAGGATCGATGATGACCGTATCGAAAGCACTAGATTCCGCGATCAAAAACCCCAGCGCCACGAGACCGAATGCCCACGCGCGAAGAACGAGACAGCGCCCTTGAGGCAGGTCACTACGAAAAAACTGAGGGCTCTTCGTACGGGGAGTCACGAAAGATAGTATCTCTTATATCAAAATTATGGCAAGCGTAAATAATTCGGATGCCTTAACTATGCTTCAGTTTCCTTAAGGTTTTCCTTTTGTGTCTCCAACGCCTTCAAGAAGTCACCCAAACTCGTGATATGTCGCAATTCGTGGGCGGCACTCAGAGAAATCCTCAGGCGAGCCGTGCCTCGTGGGACCGTCGGAAAGCGAATTGCGGGAACGAGAATCCCGCTGTCGAGCAGAGCCCGGCTGAGATCCAGGGCGGCTTGGGAATCGCCAACCACGTAAGGGCGGATAGGGCTGGCACTTGCCGCGGACCGTTGTTGCTGGCTCGGAAGCACCTGATCCAGCACGCGAATGTTTTCCCAAAGTCTCTCCCTCAAGGAATCTCCGAGAGCACCGCGAATCAGTCGGATCGACTCGGCGGCAGTGGCGGCCACGGCTGGAGGAGGCGCCGTGGAGTAGATGAAGCTCCGAGCCCGATTGATGAGGAGATCGATCCAATCCGCGGAGGCGCAGAGATAGCCGCCGGAGACGCCCACGGCTTTGCTCAAGGTGCCCATCTGCAGGTCCACCTCCTGGGCGACGCCAGCTTGCTCCGCCAATCCGCGTCCTTCTGGGCCAATGATCCCCACGGCGTGCGCTTCATCGACCAGGAGCAGCGCGCCAAACTCGTTTTTGAGCGCGACAATGGCGGGCAAGTCCGCCCGATCCCCATCCATGCTGAAGATGGACTCGGTCACGACCAGAATGCGACTGTCCGGTTTGGCCCGGTCCGCTGCCCAGGAGAGGTGACTTTCCAGGCGCGCCAGATCATTGTGGGGAAACACCCGCATCGTGGCTCCAGACAACCGGGCCCCATCGATGAGACAGGCATGGCAAAGCTTGTCCAGAATGACGAAGTCATTTTTCCCAAGGAGGGAGGTGAGCGTCCCCACTGCGGTAGAGTATCCGCTGGAGAAGGAGAGGGCTCGCTGAGTCCGCTTGAAGGACGCCAGTTCCTCCTCCAGGGCGGTATGGGGAGAATGAGTCCCGGTAATGAGTCTGGAAGCGCCCGAGCCGACACCGTAGCGCGTCACGGCTTCCTGAAACACCCTGCAAAGCTCTGGAGAACCCGCGAGGCCCAGATAGTCGTTGGAGGCAAACTGAACGATCTCCCGGCCCTTGATGGTCAGGATCGGTCCTGATACCGAGTCGATGTGCCTGAGCTCTCGGAAGAGATTGTCTTCCCGGATGGCCTCCAGTTCGGACTCAGGAAGACGCATCGGCGAAGGTGGGTTGGGGCAGGTTCAGCCCCCAATGCATCAGCTCGACCGAGTCCGTCCAGACATCCGGGACTTTGCTGCCAAGGACAACGACAAGGACGCGTCTGAAGCCGTTCTTCCCGCAACTGACCAGGCACCGGCCCGCCGGGTCGGTATAGCCAGTCTTCATGCCGACGCAGTAGGGTGTCATCCGTAGACACTTGTTGGTGTTGTAGATGATCTTGGTGCGTCCATCGGGAAATTTGAAGGTCAACTCCTTGGTCTGGACCGTTTCGGAAATGAAGGAATTGTTCATCGCGTGGGTTGCGGCGATGGCGATGTCAAAAGCGGTGGAGTATTGACCGGCGGCGGTGAGCCCGGATGCGTTCACGAAATGGGAATTGCGCATCCCCAACTCACTGGCCTTGCGATTCATCAAGGTGGCGAAGCCCTGCTCGGATCCCGCATGGGAGCGCGCCAGGCAACGCGCAATGTCGTTGCTGCTGCGGACCAGCATGGCCTCCAGGAGGTCACGCTTGGAGTAGCGCTCCCCAGCCTGAATGCCCATTTTGGTGGGCTCCACCCAGGTATCGCTGTCTACCACCTGGATGGTTTTGTCCAATCCGCCGTCCAGCAGGACCAGAGCCGAGACCAGCTTCTGAGTGCTGGCAACATGGCGCTTTTGATGGGCATTCTTTTCCAGGAGAACGGTCCCGGTCCGGGGATCGATGACAATGAAGGCCTCCGCATTGACGGAAGGTGGTTGGCCTAACTGCGATCCGCTTTCCGATGGCGGCGGAGTCGTGGATGAGGTGCTGAGGTAGTTGCGCTCCGTTGACCCCTCAGCCAACTGGTCAAGAAGAGGCGCGGAAGGTGTTGTGCAACTGGTCAGGCCAACGGCTACCAGCGTACATGCAATGAGCGACTTGAGAAAGCGGTGGATCATGGCGAGTGGCGGACCTCCGGACCTTAGGGCTGTTCGCCCTTGGAATCCAGAATGCTTTGGATCCTATTATCGGGTTGCGCCCCGTGGTCAAGTGCTTGGTAATAGTGTCTGCGCGCCAGTTCGATGAGATTGTTGTCTAAATACATCACTGCGAGGTTGTAGTGAGCATCCGCGTAGGTGGGGTCCAGCAGGAGCGCCCGCTGCAATTCCAGCTCGGAACCCGTCACCCAACCGAGTTCCCGGATGGCCACACCCAGGAAATTGTGGATCCGCGGGTCTTCCGGATCGTGGTGCAGCGCCTGAGTCAGGGCGGAGATCGCCAGCAGGCTTTTGCCCTGGTGATGGTAAACCAGGCCAAGCGTCATCCAGTTCTGGGCCAGTTCGGGGGCGATCTCCGTAGAGCGCTTCAGCAGATCCTCCGCGCGGCGCATGTTGCCAAGCCGGAACTCCACCGCTCCAAGATTGCTCAGCGCCAGGGGATTGTTGGGAGCCAGCAGAATCATCTCCTCATAAACCAGCTTCGCCCGTCGCCAGTCGTTGTCGGCTGCGGCGAGGGCGCCCTGCCTGGAAAGTTCTTCGGTTCCCGCGGGAAGTTCGCCAGCCCCCATGGGAGCGACCCCCACTTGTAGCCCCGTCGGGTTCTGGGTGACCCCCTTCTGAGAGGTTTTGGCCTTGTCCTGGGCCGAGCCAACAGGAGCAGTCAGGGCTAGCGTCAAGAGGGTTAAACCGAGCGCCGAAAGGGCCATGGTGCGGCGGAGCGGAGGGAGGGCGAGAGGGTTCATTTTGATATAAATCGCAAATTTATTGAAATTCGAATTGCAAAACTAGTGTTAGGCTCGAACTGTTCAGTAGAACAGGTTGTATTTCGGAAATGCTTACCAAACGACAGCAAGAGTTACTCGATTACCTGCGGCAACACTACCGTGAGACCGGTATTATGCCCTCAACGCGTGAAATCCAGAAACATTTTGAGTTTGCCAGTCAAACGGCGGCCGTGAGTCACCTCAAGGCTCTGGAAAAGAAGGGGGTGATCCAGCGATTGCCTGGAAAAGCACGGGCCCTGATTTTCACGGACGAATACAACGAGGAACCTGCCTACCACTCGGACTTGGTGAACATTCCCATCATGGGACGGATCGCTGCTGGGATGGCCCAGGATGTGGGCGAGTCCAGAGAAGGAAGTCTGAGTCTGGATCCGGCATCCATGGGATTGTCCCGCAATACCAAGGCCTTTGCCCTGAAGGTGCGCGGCGAGTCCATGATTGATGCCCACATTATGGATGGAGACCTGGTGATACTGGAATTCAAAGATCCGCGGAACTACGACATTGTCGCGGCTCTCATTGATGGGGAAACCACGCTAAAGCGATATGTCGTGGAGAACGGCAGGACTTTCCTCAAGGCCGAGAACCCCCACTATCCGGAACTCGTGCCCGCCCACGAACTGGTGGTGCAGGGAGTGATGGTCGGTCTGATGCGTGTGGGTGGTTGGTAACCGGATCCTTTTCGCGCACTCATTCCAGGAGATCCGCGAAGATTTTTCGTTGCGTTGGCCCGTCTCAACCGCTTGAGATTGGGGATGCGTAAGTTCCTTGCTCCTCTCTGGCTGGTTGCCCTGCTGGCCGGACAACCCCTGTCTGCTCACGAAGTCGCCGAATCGATGGCGGCGGCTGCCAACGACTTTCTCAATAGCCTTGACCCGGAACAAAGGGAGAAGGTGACCTTTGAATTCGAGGATGAAGAGCGGAAGAACTGGCACTTTGTGCCGCTCGAGCGAAACGGCCTGGCTCTGCGCGAAATGCGGCCGGAGCAGCAACACCTTGCCCACGGTCTGCTGAGCACGGGACTCAGCCATACGGGTTACCTGAAGGCCGTTCAGATCATGAGCCTGGAGCGGATTCTCTGGGAACTCGAGAACCAGGCGCCGCGTCGCGACCCGGAATACTATCTGGTCTGGATTTTTGGGGAGCCGAGCGCTACTGGAACCTGGGGTTGGCGCTTTGAAGGGCACCACCTCTCTCTCAATTTCACGGTCGTAAACGGAAAGCTGGTCGCTGAGACCCCGGCTTTCTGGGCAGCGAATCCGGGGAAAGTGACCGAAGGACCCCGCGCGGGGCTTCGGGTGCTGGCCGATGAGGAGGATCTGGCCCGCAAGCTGGTCAAGAGTCTGAACGATGATCAGAAGGCCAAAGCTGTGATCGAGGAATCGGCGCCCAAGGAAATCCTGACCAAGGACTTCCCGAAAGTCGAGCCCCTGGACAATGGCGGAATTGCCTACGGAGAGCTGACTGGGGATCAACAGAAGATGTTGTGGGACTTGATCAACGAGTACCTCTACAATCACCGCGAAGCGCTCGCCGATGAAGAAGCCGCTCGTGTGAAGTCAGAAGAGGGCGATTTGAAGTTCGCCTGGGCCGGCGGCTTCGAGCAGGGCGAGGGTCACTACTACTATGTTCAGGGGAAGACCTTTCTTCTGGAGTATGTGAACGTCCAGAATGGTGGATTCCATCCTCACGCCGCCTGGCGGAACTTTGGTGAGGATTTCGGCGTCGACTTGCTGCGCGAGCATCTGGCCAAGCATCACAGCGGCCAATAGCCTGATCGGCTGCCAGCGTGCTCCGACTGGTCAGTTCAGGATATCGCCAAGCAATTGAGCGAGTTGGGGCCCATAGACATCCGTCCGTAGAATCGTCCCGTCCTTGCCGATGAGGTAAGAGGCGGGCACGGAGCGGATGTGATACTTGTCCGTGAACTTGCCATCGAAGGCCTTGCCATCGCAAAACTGTGGCCAGGTGATGTTTCGTTCGCGCACCACTTGTTCGACTCGCTGGCGATTCTCATCCACAGCGATTCCCAGGATCTCGAAGCCTTTGGCGGCATACTGACGGCGCAGCCTGGCCAGGTCCGGAAGCTGGGCGAGGCTGGCCTGATCCACCGGTGACCAGAAGTGGATCAGGACGATCCGGTTCTTCATTTCAGCGAGATCTACCTGGTTCCCATTGAGGTCTTTGAAGGCAATCTCCAAGGTCTCGCCAATGAGAGGACGATTCAGCCGATTCTCCAGAGCGTAGATCAGCTGCTGAAACTGAGGATCATTGGCTTGCTCCGGGAACATGCCATTGACTCTCCAGACGAGCCTGATGCCTTTATCCCGCTGGCCAGTCTGAGCATAAAGCTCCACCATGGATTGGACCATGGTCAGAGAAATGGTTTCCCGTTTCCGCATCAGTTCAAATAGTTCCTCATAGCGAGCCAGGGACTCCTTGCTCTTGCCCAGCGCGTTCAGGGTGTTCGTAAGGAAGAGCAGCGCCGCTTCGCGATCCGGAGCGTCCGGATTGTTGTCCAGGTAATCGCCCAGATCCTTGATGATGGACTCCTGGTGCTTCAGGTAGATTTCAACCGCCTGGCCCTTCTGGCTCCAGCCCGTGGAGGGGCTCAGGAAAAAGAGGGACAAAATGAGGGGGACAAGCAAACGCATGAGAGGGGAAGAGTCGTCTGATACTAACGCTGTGACCTATGACTTAGCTTATGAGGGCCGCAAAAAGAGAGCATTTTTGCTTCTAGAAAAGCAAATTGACGTATTTTCTGCGATGGGAAAACAGCGCCGGGCCTTTTTTGCCCTTAAACCAGACGACGACGGAATCGATTTTTTGACCAATCGCATTCAGCTCTTCCGTGGTCGCGGATTCGAGCAGTTTGGCCGATTTATCCAGTCCGACGACCTTCACGTCACTCTCCGGTTCCTGGGCGAGGTGGAAGAGGAGACTTTGGAGGCTCTCTCGGAGAAAGCGCGGGAAATCGCGACGGGGATCGAGCCATTTGAATATGAGATCGGCAGGTGCGAGTATTTTCCCCGGGTCGCGCGAGCCAGGATCATTGCCGCGGAAGTCGATGCTCCCTCGCCGCTCAAGGATCTCAATAAACAGCTCGAAGAGGCCGCGGTTGAGCAGGGTCTGGCGCCGGAGCAATGGAGCTTCAAACCTCATATCACAATCGCGCGGCTGAAGCAGGGCAAGAAACGGCCCAACCTTCCCAATCGACCTGGTGCGATCACTCAACAGGCGAGTGAGTTTGTCCTTTTGGAGTCGTTGATGTCTGGAAAGGGAGCCGAATACAGCTTGCTGGAAACCTTTCCTTTGGGGAATTCGACAGGTTTCGATCCGGATTTCGACGAACTCTAGAGCGCGGGGATCTGCTCCTTCCTTCTGGGAAAATGGGGTAAAGCTGTCCAAGATCCTCAACTTCCACGAAATATTATCCAAAAGAGCACGTGTCTGCTCTAAGCCCTTTTTAGAATTCTATGGCCAACGAACACAGTTCCATCTCCGAGGCAGTCCGCCAGACATCGATTCCGCTGGCAAAGCCCGAAGAAGAGACTGAAGCCGGCAATTACTTTGTCTCAAACTACCCGCCTTTCAGTTTCTGGGAGCGCGATCAGGCGCAACTCATTCACGACATCCTGGAGACCCCTGCGCCCAAGGACACTCCGCTCGGGCTCTACTTCCACATTCCTTTCTGCCGGAAGCGCTGCCACTTCTGTTATTTCCGCGTCTACACGGACAAGAACGCCGCTGAAATTCGCGCCTACATCGATGCAGGCATGCGGGAACTGGAGGCCTACGCCGCCAAACCCTACGTGCAGGGCCGGAAGCCGCAGTTTGTCTACTTTGGTGGCGGCACTCCCTCTTACCTGTCCGAGAAGCAGCTCCGTGAGCTGACCGATCGCATGAAGGGCGCGCTTCCCTGGGACGAGATTGAGGAGGTGGCGTTTGAATGCGAACCCGGCACCTTGACCGAGAAAAAGCTCCAGACCATTCGTGACGTGGGCGTGACTCGCCTCAGTCTGGGAGTCGAGAACTTTGACGATCACATCCTGGAACTGAACGGACGTGCTCACAAATCCAAGGAGATCGAACGCGCCCTCGGATTTGCCAAGTCACTCGATTTTCCCCAGCTGAATATCGACCTCATCGCCGGGATGGTGGATGAGACGGAGGACAACTGGAAACGCTGCGTGGAAAAGGCGATCGAATATGGGCCGGACTGCGTGACGATCTACCAGATGGAGGTGCCCTACAACACCACCATCTACAAGGAGATGAAGGACGCCGGCAAGCTTACGGCTCCTGTCGCGACCTGGGCCAAGAAGCGGGAATGGGTCAGCTACGCCTTTGATGAGTTTCAGAAGGCGGGATACACCGTCTCCAGTGCCTACACCGTGGTGAAAAATCCGGAGACGACCAAGTTTGTCTATCGGGACAGTCTCTGGTCCGGTGCGGATCTCCTGGCAACAGGGGTCGCTTCCTTTGGACATCTCTCTGGGGTTCACTACCAGAACCAGGCCGATGTGGGCCCCTACATGATGGAAGTGGATGCGGGCAGATTGCCGATCTATCGGGCTTACCAGACCAACGCCGAAGAACGCTTGGTGAGGGAGTTTATCCTTCAACTCAAGCTGGGACAGGTTTCCATCCAATACTACCAGGACAAATACGGGGTGAACGTCACCGAGCGTTTCGCCCAACCGCTGAAGTATGTGGAGAGCGAAGGCTTCCTCTCGATTGAAGGGGACGCCATCAAGCTGAACCGTCAGGGGCTGTTGCAGGTGGATCGCCTGCTCCACCAATTCTTTCTCCCTCAGCACTGCAATGCACGCTATACCTGAAGACTCATCCATCCAGGTTCGGCCCGAGCTAGCCCTGAGCTGGCTCATGCCGTTGCACTTCTTCTACGAGCGCCGCAATCTCGATTTGCCGCCTCTGGAATTCATCGAAGGGGCCAACATGCCGGAACCGGATCGAAGTCTCCTGGTGCATGAGCGGGATATGACGCCCACTCTCGCCAAGTTCCACGGCACGCCGCTCTCGCTGGAGGTGTTGGACAAGGAATTCAGTGATGATTACCTCCTGCGGCTGGTGATTCTGCGCCGCAAAGACAATCTGATGCCCGTGGAGTGCGGCGCGATCGGGATTCACCTGGAGATGTTTGATCCGGAGCCCCGCCAACTGATCCGTGAAGGGTTCGTTCCCCTGGGTGCGGTACTGGAGCAGCAGAAGATCCCGCACTACGGCAGTCCTCGCGGTTACTTCCGGGTCTGTGCGGATGAGATCGTGGCTCATGCACTGGGCGAGGACGTGGACAAGATGCTCTATGGCCGCTGCAACGAGTTGAGTTTCCCGGACGGCTACGCCTTTGCCGATATTGTGGAAATCCTTCCCAGCAGCCCGCCATCCTCCAAGACTCCAGTGGCGTAACCAGTCACCGAACAACCTTGCTTTTCTGAATGAGTCATCACGACGCCATTGTCATTGGAGCCGGCCCGGCTGGATCGACCGCAGCAGCTCTTCTCGCGGAGAAGGGACACGATGTGCTGGTGATCGAGCGGGAAACGTTTCCCCGTTATCACGTGGGTGAATCCCTCATGCCATTCTGCTGGTTCACCTTGGATCGGCTGGGCTTGGTCGATGAGATGGAAAGGCACGCTTTTGTGAAGAAGCACAGTGTGCAGTTCGTCACCCAGCACGGGAAGCAGTCTCAGCCTTTTTACTTCTTCCAGCACTACGATCACCCCTCCGCGACCACCTGGCAGGTCGAGCGAGCGGAGTTCGACAACATGATCTACCAGAAGGCCAAGTCCAACGGCGCCAAGACCGTGGAAGGCACCGAGGTCAAGGATGTGATCCGTGATGAGAATGGATTCGTGATCGGCGTGAAGGCTCTCCACCCGGACGGGGAGGAGCGGGAACACTTTGCCAAGGTCACCATCGACTGTTCCGGCCGGGATTGCCTGATCGCCCGGAAGCAGAAGTGGCGGAATCGCGATCCCGAACTCAAGAAGATCGCCATCTGGACCTACTACAAGGGAGCGATGCGCGATGAGGGCATCGATGAAGGCAACACGACCGTCGCCTACATCCCCAACCGCGGCTGGTTCTGGTACATTCCGCTGAAGAACAACATGGTTTCCGTCGGAGTTGTGGCGGACCGGGAGTATCTCTATCGCGATGACGAACGAGGTTTGGAACAGATTTTTGCCCGGGAGATTGGCGAGAATTCCTGGATCCAGGATCACCTGGAACCCGGCGAGCAAACCGGAGACTACTGGGTAACTGGCGAATACAGCTACCGTTCCAAGTTCTGCGCCGGAAATGGGTTTGTGCTGGCAGGGGATGCGTTTGCCTTCCTGGATCCCGTGTTTTCCAGTGGCGTGTTTCTGGCCCTCAAGACCGGGGAACTGGCGGCTGATGCCGTTAGCAATGCGATCGAGTCGGGAGACTATTCCGGTGCTCAGTTTGAAAACTATGGCGCTGCTACTTGTGATGCGATGGAGCGGATGCGGGCCCTGGTATACGCTTTCTATGACGAAGGATTCTCCTTCGGGAAGCTCATCAAGGCGAATCCTGACCTGCGCCCCAGTTTGACCGACTGCCTCATTGGAGATCTCTACGAAGACAAGTTCAGCCCGCTATTCAAGGCCGTGGGGGAGATCGCCGAGCTCCCGAATTTACTGGATTATGGCATGATGGTGGAGAAGGGCGAAAAGCCTGTGATGACTGCCTGAGCACGCAACCGTCTTAGCGTAAGGTTGTTTTGTGGTGAGAAGTTCTGGCCCTCTCTCTGGCTTTTTGTCAGCCTGAGAGAATGAAACCCCGCTTTGCCCGTTCGGCCGCGTGTTTCCTGCTCGTGGCTGGCACTGTTTCCGCGGAACCCCTGCCAGTCATCAATTCTGATGAGGTGCAGCCCATCACGCTTCTGGCGCGTCAATTTGTAGAGGCGCTGGGCTATGCCGGCGGTCCCTTGCCGGAAGAAACGGTCCAGGCCTTCGAGTCCGCTATCGACCTCTCGGGACAGGAGAAGGTCCTCGCCATTCAAGAGGCCCTGGATCCGCTCTGCTTGGCCATGGTCAACATCAGTCCGGAGTCGAGGGTCAGCGTGTTGCCGGGGCCGGCGAAACCGGAATTGGTGGTAGGTGAGTGGCGGATCTTCCCGATCAAGGTTCATAACGAAGCGGGAGTGACCGCCCAGGTTCAGATCAACTCCCAGCAACTCGTGATCGATGGGGCTCAGCCCAGTCTGGAGAAATGGCTGCAGCTGGACTTCTACCGCGACCGGCCCTTGAGACCTCGGTTAAGCGGCCGCGAGTTGGAGTATCGGCTGCTCATGATGCATGCGGGAGAGTCCGGGAAACGCTCGGCCGTCCTGCACTTTGATGTGGGACAGGGGACCCAGGATATTGGCTTCCGCAGTGACTTGACCCTCCACTTCGAGATCCTGGACGTCTTTCCCGTCCGGCTTCATCTGAAGGACGAGGACGGAAACCCGACCACGGCCTCCTTGCAAATACGGGACGGAATGGGCCGAACTTACCCCTCGCAGCCCAAGCGAATCGCACCCGACTTCCGCTTTCATCCCCAGGTTTACCGGAACTATGGACAGCTCATCAGTCTGCCCGCGGGAACCTACGACGTCATCTGCACTCGCGGTCCGGAATACCATGAGGTGCACCAGGAACTGGAGGTGATGTCTCCCGGCGCGGACCTGGAAGTGAACCTGGAGCGCTGGATCGATCCATCCGACTTTGGTTGGTGGTCCGGAGATCACCATATTCATGCGGCCGGGTGTAAGCACTACATCAATCCTACCCTGGGCGTGCATGCGCCGGACATGGCGATCCATTGCCGGGGAGAAGACTTGAAAGTTGGCGCGAACCTCACCTGGGGCCCCTGTTTTGATTATCAGAAGCAGTTCTTCACTGGGGCCGAGGACCAATCCTCCATTTATCCCTACCTTATCCGCTATGACGTGGAGGTTTCCGGGTTCGGCTCACATCGGTCCGGCCACCTCTGCCTGCTGCGCCTTCAGGACCAGGTCTATCCGGGGGGCGACTCCAAAGATCACTGGCCGACGCTCTGTCTCAACACCTTGAAGTGGGCCCAGAAGCAAGGCGCCGTTTGTGGTCCGGCTCACTCAGGGTGGGGCTTGGCTGTCCAGTCCGATGAACTTCCCAACTACGAGATCCCTCCCTTTGACGGGATCGGCGCCAATGAATACATCGTGGATGTGACGCATGAGGTGGAAGGGCCAGATGGCGAACCTGTGCCCGCTGTAGATTTCCTTTCCATGGTCGATACTCCCTACGTCTGGGAACTGAATATCTGGTACCACACCCTCAACGTTGGATACCGGACCCGGATCAGTGGAGAGACGGACTTTCCCTGCATTTATGGGGACCGTGTGGGGCTGGGGCGGTCCTATATCAAGTTGGATGACAAGCTCAGCTATGACGATTGGTGTCAGGGGATTTCCAACGGTCGTGGTTATGTGTCCGATGGATTGAGCCACCTGATCGACTTTCAGGTTAACGGCCTCGAAGTGGGAGTGGGCAACAGCGAGGTGAATCTGGCCGCGCCTGGGTCTGTAAAGGTGACCGCCAAGGTTGCGGCACTGCTCGAGGAAGAGCCCGAAGTGTTGTCAGAGATCCCGCATGCCCGTCTCATGCGAGACAAGCCCAAGATCGCCGAACAGCCTTATGTCAGAAAGCCGTTCTGGCACCTGGAGCGAGCCCGGATTCAGGGAACTCGCCAGGTCAAGGTGGAGGCGATCGTGAATGGGATGCCGGTCGCCGAACAGGTTCTGGATGCCGATGGTGACTTGGAAGACATCAGCTTTGATCTCCCTATCGAACAGAGCAGTTGGGTGGCCCTACGGGTACTGCCGTCCTCTCATACCAACCCCATCTTTGTCCTGGTAGACGGCCAACCAGTCCGGGCCTCCAAGCGAAGCGCCCAATGGTGTCTGGATGGCGTGGCGAAATGCTGGGAATCGAAACAGGAACTCATCGCCGAAACCGAACAGGAAGCAGCCAAGGCGGCGTATGCCCATGCCAAAGCCGCCTATGAACAGAGACTTCTGGAATGCATTTCTGAATAGAATTGGTGCAAAAAACCGTCACTCCATCGTCTCTTGCCTCATACGGAATGTGCTGTTAGTTCACTCAACCTAACTTCAAAAAATCACTCAACATGGATGCATTCGACTCTATCCCCTCAGGTATCCTCCAGGCGTTGGCCTGGATCTTTACCGCGCTGGCAGGTGTAGCCAGTATCTCGCTCACCATTCTGAAATTTGGATTGTCTCCCTGGAAGCGAGTCATGTTGATCGTGGGGACGATTGGATTCGGTCTGGTCGTTGTTTTGCTCGTGGTACCCATGGCCTACAATGAAGAGGGCGCTGACAAACCCGCGACCTCAGGTGGTATGGCGGTGGCCGGTGTCGACAAAGAGTTTCTTCAGGCTTTGATCGCCAGCGGCACGGTGTCCGGGATGATGATTCGTGACGACGGTTCCATGGAACTGGTCTTTGCCACGGAAAAGGTGAAGGGCAGCGCGGATGATCTCGTCGCGGTAGATCTGCCGGAAAACGCTCGGGCGCAGGGCGATGTGGACACGGTTCTCGCTCTCAGCGGCTCCACGGTGCAAGCTCAGGTCGGCGCGGAATCCCTCGGCGTATCCGTGGATGACGACAACGTGATTGTCTCCCTTGGCAATGAAATGGAATTCCTCGACCGGA
Organism: Verrucomicrobiales bacterium; assembly: GCA_041984905.1. Lineage (GTDB taxonomy): Bacteria > Verrucomicrobiota > Verrucomicrobiia > Verrucomicrobiales > DEV007 > JBHIXE01. The sequence continues at coordinate 18,853 of JBHIXE010000037.1, forward strand.
AAAATCTCGGCGACGCCAAGGAATTCAAGGTCAGTAACGTGAAAGACGCCCCGTAACTCGCGGCCTTTCCCAACCTCCTAAAGTTCTCCCAATCTCCCATCCCCAACTTGTAATTATTGTTATGAAAAATCGATCAGTTGCACTGTTCATGACCGTTGCCGCCATTTTGGCAACCCCCATCCTGGCCAACGCTCAAGGTAAGATTGCCGTGGCGGCGTTTGATGAATCCCCCAAACCTCACGGTCTTGGTGAGCAGGTTCGCGAAGCTTTTGTGAAGCACCTCGGTGCTGCTGGGTTCACGGTGATCGACAATGCCCAGGTGGACGCTCAAAACGTGGGCGCCAAGATGTCTTCAGCCAGCCCGGCGCAAAAGCTGGATGTAGCCCGGGGCGCTGCCACTGCCTTGGGTGCGGACTTCATCGTCACTGGTAATGTCGCTTCCAACGGAAGTGCCGGACTGATCGCGACCTTCACCTTTGGCGCCAATGCTGGCCAACAAGGCGAGGGTAGACCCTTCTCTTCTGCAGGCCAAATTGACGCCGCTGTTAAGGAAATCGTGGCCCGGATCAGCGCCGCGGTGAAAGAGAAGAAAGTCGCCTAGTGCTCCAGATCCTGGGAGAGGTTTGCCAGCTGATCAGCTGGGATGGATCGATACCCAAACGATAAACGCCCCGAACGCCAAGAGCACGAGCAGCACCTGAATCATGTGGGCGCGTTGAGCTTTGCGCCTCAGTTGTTCCAAATCCGTTTCCTGGATTTGAACGCTGAGGCGCTCTTTTTTGGTTCGAGAAGGCGGTGGAACTTGGCGACGTGTCTGATGGGCAGCAACCTGCTGCTCCTGTTGGAGCCGAGTGGGCGCTTCTTCGAGAAGCTTTTCCAGGCGATCCACGTGGGCTTGAAGGTTCTCTTCACGCTGACGCAGGGCGGCCAACTGGGTTGCGGCTACCGTAGCCGCGCCGGATTGAGGGCGTTGCTTGGACATGGTGTCTGACCGGCTCGGGATTAGAGACCAGCGCCTTGGAGGGCGGTGAGAATCAGGATCACGGCTACGGTCAGCACTGCCGCCAGGGGCAGCGAGAACGCAAAGCCACAGCGCAACCAGAAAAAGAAGCCCCGCTTGTGACGGGAATGCTCCAAGTGGGATTCGGCGCCATAGAATCGGGCGGACTTCCGGACCATCTGCTGCAGGGAACGCTGTCCCCGTTGCAGTACCGTCTCCCCCTCTTCCAGGATGGCAAGGGCGCGGTCCAGTTCCTTGAAGTGACCGTGACTGCGCCAGCTCTCCGGGCGGATCTGGTTCAGGGACTGCAGATGCAGCCGGAAGCTGTCGGCGGCTTGCTGCAGCGCCTGGGCCTCGGCCCGGGCGGTCTGGGCGCGTTCCTGGAACTCCATGACAGCCTGGGAAAGTTGATTGATCAGCAAGGCGCTCTTCTGTTCAAAGCGGGCGTCCTTGGCGTGACGCTCTTCCAGCACCAGCCGTTGCCGGTAGAGCTCCTTCTGTTCTTCTCTCAGCAGGTGAAGCTGTTGCTTGGCCTCGACAATCTGATGATCGATCGGGCGCTGACCCATCATCTCATTCCCGCCGTAGCGATGGGCGGAAGTGGGTTCCAGGTAGTCCTCATCGATGGAAGCAGCAGGGTAGGCGAGAGCCGCCGCATTCGCATAAAGGGAATGGTGCTTGCGGACGGGTTTTCGTTGCGGTCGCAGGAAGTATTCGGAGTCGGGATCGTAGGAAGCAGGCATGGCGGTTGGAAGCGGAAGCGGAGAAAATGATCAATCACAATAAATAGTTAAACAGAGTAAAATGTCCACAATAATTGTGCTGTTTTTATAATTTCTATGCTTCTTCCTGGGATCGGTCCGAACGTCTTGGAAAATCCTTCGAAAGATGCCGAGTGGCTGCGTGGACGCCCTGAGACTTCGGGAGGGCAGGATGGCTTGGGGCCATAAATCCAGCCCTCAGGAGTGGCTGAAATACGAAAACCAACTAACAAAAACGCAGGATACGTTTCACTAGATCAAACAGTCTGTGCGATTCCATAAACCCGAAGTTCTCTATGAATGCTCCTTCTCTTTGGCTGCCATTGTTCCTGCTAAGCTCTCTGACTCTCAACTCCATGGGAGAGGAGAGTGAAAAAGGCCGCATTGTTTGCGGGCCTACAGTTACATGGGCTTCAGATGTCACCGAGCGGCTCAAACTGGAAAGGGGGGGCGTGCTGACGACTGAAGATCGCATCAAGATCAGGCTGCCCCAGAAAGACATCGCCGATATAGTTGTGTTCGCCGATGAATGGATTGAGGACAGCCGCAATGGATGGATCAAGCTGGCTGGAGCCGTGAAAGTCAGCGTCGTCGTGAGGGGCGACACGATTGTGTCGGTAGAATGTGACGAGGCGAAGATAACTCGGAATCAAGCGGGCTAGCGTGCCGCTTCCCCAGCCGCTTCTTCCCACCATTCCAGTTCCTGCGGGACGCCGAGCGAAACGAGGCTCGCGCGAATGACATCTGTAGAGGGCTCGATGATGCCTTCTTCCCGGATCTGCACTTCATCGGCGGGATAA
>JBHIXE010000038.1:0-3913 GCA_041984905.1 Verrucomicrobiales bacterium
CCGCGCGGCAGGGGGGCGTCGGGCATTCTGGCCGGCGTGCCCGCAGCCGTTGCGGCGCTTCTTGTTGACCGCGGCAGGAACAGGCGCACAGTGGTGCCGTGGCCGACTTCGGAATAGAAACGGATGTCGCCGCGCGAGCGCTTGGCAAAGCCGTAAACCATGCTTAGGCCGAGGCCAGAACCGCGGTCGTCAACACCATTGTCATGGTAGAGGCTGCCTATCTCTTTGGCTGCCGCTCATTGAGTCACTCAATTTTCAAGATCGGGTTGTTTACGAATCCCTTCGCCCTGGCCGGCGCCGCAGCAATGGTCCTGCTTCAGTTGTTCTTCACCTATGCCTCGCCGATGAATGCCCTGTTCCACTCCGCCCCCCTGGATGCGGGAGCCTGGTGGCGAATTCTGGCGGTCGCCCTTTTTGCCTTTTTTGCGGTGGAACTGGAGAAGTGGCTCCGTTTCGGCGGAGGTCGAGGTAGCAGCGCCGCCCCCGAATGAGCGGATGCGTTGAAAACCACGACAGAAGGAGTGCGGGGACTAGGATCCCCTGACAGAAAGACGCTCGAAAGATTGGGGAAATGATCCATAGTATGGCCGGTTAGCGCCGTTTATGCACGATCAACCCAAGCAGACGACGATTGCGGAGCATACCGCCACTCAGGAGACGGCGGCTCGCGCGATGATCCGTCGTGGGCGGGAACCGCGCTGGCGGCGCTGGCGCCGGCGCTTGTTCCGGATCAAGGCGCCTCGCACCAGCCGCACCATGTTGCCGGTGCTGATCCAGGTGTTTGCCGGGTTCACCAAGGTGGACGGCGAAATCGAGGAACGGGAAATCGACTCCGCGCTTGGCTTCCTCCGCTACGATTATCCGGAGACCGTTTACTCTGAGCTGCGTCAACTCTATCGCGAGGCCTTGCGCGAGCCTCAAGACCTGAACGAGATCGCCATGGATTTGGCGGAGCGCCTCTCGCAGGAAGACAAGATCATGCTCGGGGTGCAGCTCTATGCCCTGATTTCCCGAGCCGATCTACAGAAGGACAACCTGATCGCCTTCTACCTTTTCATGACGAACCTCGGAATCGCGGCCGAGGCCATCGACATCGTCTATCAGCTGAACACTGGGGAGATCGAGGCTAACGTCGACGCCCAGCCCCAGGGGCAACCACTGGAAACCCTCATGATCGGTCATGAAAAGCCGGCCGACGTGGTGTTCTCCAATCTCGGCGAGGAACACTGCCTCATGGGTTTCCGCCTGCAGGATCTGATCCTGCTCAAGAACATCGGCTCGGAGCCGGTCATCATCCGGGGACGGCGCATCCATGCGAACGAGTTCATCCGGCTCTATGAAGGCCAACGCGTCCTTCTGGGAGAGATCGTCCTCGACTACCAGGACATCATCTTCTACTTCAACGCGAAGAAGAACGTCTCCTCCACGGGACTGTATCTCTCTCTCTCCAACGGGAGCGATCCCTATGTGGAGAAGGCTCGCACCAAGCAGAGTTACCTGGAAATCAAGTTCGGCCTGGGCATCACGATTGAGGCGCTCCGCAATACCCCTGGTTCCGTGAACGGCAAACGGCTCCGTCAGGGAACCGTGGTGGAGGTCCGTCTGGGAGATAAGCTGGTCTTTGATAACCGGATCGAGATCCCGATGAGCGACTTGCGCCGCCGGGCTCGTGCCCTGGGTGGCCGTTTCGACCTGAACCCGACTCGTTCCGAGTATCTCATTTCCAACAATCCCCTGCTGCTGCGAGATGGGGACTTGCTGCTTTCCTCCGGCACCAACGGAGAGATCCTTCTGCGAATTCACTGTGATTACGCCCAGAAGTCTGGCCGACTCGAGGTGCTCAAGACCGACCGCCCGATCTTCATCGAGGACTACCCCGTTCGCCATGGCGCGGCGCTCAAGGATGGCGACACGATCACGATTGGCGATGGTCAGTTCCTGCGCTGTCACTTCACGGAAGGGATCATTGAGGAAGAGCGGAACGTCATCAGCCGCCTTCAAGTCCAGGACGTCAGTCTGAGCTACACCAAGCGGACCACCGCGCTGGACAACATCAGCTTTTCCCTGGAACGCGGAGAAATGGTCTGCGTCATGGGCCCGAGTGGCAGTGGCAAGAGCACCCTGCTGAAGACTTTGGCCGGACAACTCAAGCCTGACCAGGGGAAGATCCTCCTCAACGGCACTCCTCTCTATAGTTCCGGGCGAAACCGGAAGCGCCTTACCCCTTACATCTCCTTTATCCCTCACGAGGAAGCCATCGATCCTCTCCTGACGGTGGAGGAAAACCTGGACTTCGCGGCTGCGATTCGCGCTCCGCACTATGACGACTCCGATCGGAAACGCCGGGCGGACTCCAAACTGCTAGAACTTGGCTTGAGCGAGGTGCGTCACCGCCTCACCGGGGACAACATTACCAAGAGCCTTAGCGGGGGGCAACGCAAGCGCCTCAATGTGGGCCTGGATATGATCGGCATTGCGGACGTCTACCTCTTTGACGAACCGACATCCGGTCTGTCATCCAAGGATTCGGAAGTGCTGATGGAAATCATCAACGGTCTGTCTCACAACAAGATCGTCTTTGTCAGTATTCACCAGCCCAGCACCCGGTTATTCCAGATGTTTGATAAGGCGCTCCTGCTGGACCACGGCGGTAAGCTGGCTTTCTTCGGCACGCCGGATCAGATGATGGACTACTTCCACAAACTCCAGATCGAGGAGTCGATGCGGGAGGAGACCGTCCCGCCGCCGGATCAACCGGACTTCATCTTCGACGTGCTGGAGACGCCACTTCGCGACCTCAGTGGTGATGTCATTTACGAAGAGAATCAACGGGGCGAACTCGTTCCGGCACGACGCTTCAGCCCCAGCTTCTGGCGAGACCGGTTCCAGACCTATCGCCTCCTTGAGGAAGTGCACCTCGACGAACCGGAAGCGGAAATCGCTCCCGGCAAGCCTCCACCGTCTCCTTCTCGCACGACCCGGGACGACGCGGTGCATATCGTGACGCTCTTCAAGCGCGCCTTCATCAGCAAGATGCGCAACCACTACAATCTGGCGGTGACCCTTCTGCTGGCCCCGCTCCTGGCGTTGTTGACCTCAATGGTGCTGCGCTACAGCGAGGAAGGCGCCTACAACTTTGCCACCGCATTCCACATCCCCACCTATTTCTTCATGATGCTGGTGACGGGAATGTTCCTGGGCCTGACGAACAGCGTGGAGGACATCCTCAGAGATCGAACGCTCATCCAACGAGAGCGCAACCACCGGTTGCGCGCCTCGCACTATGTCTCCACCAAGGTGCTGGTCCTGGCGATCTTCGCCTTTGTGCAGTGCTTCATCTACGTGGCCATCGGCGACGCAGTCCTGTCCATTCGCAGCATGTTCTGGATCGACCTGTTCTGGATGTTTGCCACCACCATGGTAGGAGTCATCTTCGGCCTGCTCATTTCCAGTCTGGTTTCAAACATCATGACCGGGCTGAACCTGATTCCGCTGGCGCTGATCCCCCAGATCATTCTCGGTGGAGCTTTGATTAAGTATGAGGAGATGAACCGCAGTGTGGACGTCATCTCCACGATCCGGACCTGGCTGCGCACCCCGGCAGAGAATCAACCGCCGCCCAGCAATCTTCAGGTGCCGGAAATCTGCCAGATCATGCCCCTGCGCTGGTCTTACGAGGGGATGATTGTGTCCCACGCCAATCACAATTCCGTCACGGATCTGAAGAATGATCTGAACCTCAAGATCCGCACCTTGGCCAAACAGAAAGACCTGACGGAAGCAGAGTTGCAGGAACTGGATGACGCCAAGGACGCCCTCGCCGTACTGGCAGGACTCAAGGCCAATTCCCCACGCCGGCTCGATGGCCAACTCCGCAAACTCCGCCGGTCGGTCGAAAACGGGACCTTCAATC
>JBHIXE010000038.1:3923-18597 GCA_041984905.1 Verrucomicrobiales bacterium
GGTGACATGGTGGAGGTCCGCTCAGGGGAAGTGGTTCCCGTCGACGGCGTCGTCGTCGAGGGCAGCGGCTCGATTGACAAGGCCCCCCTGACCGGAGAGCCGATACCGATACCGGTCAATCCAGATGACTTTGTCGAGGAGATCGATGAGAACGCCTTCACTGCGGAGCAGCTCTTCTTGAACTCGAAGATCCGGGACCTCTTCAACCGGGCCGAATTCGAACGCCGGGACTATCGCTACGAATCGCAGCCCAACGTATTCTTCGGTGCGGAGAAGGTGTACCACGTGGGGTTCGGCAAGCCCATTCCAGGCGTGAATCTTGACTTGGACCGGCCGATCCGGCTCAACACGATTGTGCTCGATGCCCTGGTGCTGCTAGGCTTCTGCATCATTGGCTGCATGCTACTCTACTTCAGCGTGCAGCGCCGGATGCGCAGTCTGTAGTTGGCGCCAGCGTAAGGGGTCATGAAGGCAGGGAGTGACCAGTGTGCTGCAGTCGCCCCTTTGCCTCAGCGTGACCACCGCCACTAATGGAGTGAAAGAGACCAGGGGAAGCTCATGGCTCCCCCCGGCCATGCTGCAAGAGACTGTACCTTCCCCCTTGAATTGCAGAGTTCACAAAAAACTGCTCAAAAGGTCGAGTTAGTCAGCGAAGAACTACCCCGATAGCAGGTTTCTCTCAATCCCCCAAAACTAGGGGGTATTCGGTTTATTACCGAATCGACAGAAATTTTGTACGTTGATTGTAACCTGCCGAACTGATCGTTCGTCTTTCGCGGCAAATTAAGGTCATGTTGGAAGACGACGATATACGCGCCATGGTCCGCCTTCTAGGCGAGGTGGGAGGATCCGAAGCGGCACTCAACAACAAACGAGTGCAATTGCTGGAAGGAATTCAGCAGCTCATCGATGCGGATATGTGGACCTGGTCCCTGATGGGTGAACTGGATCCTGCCTCCCCACCGGTGCACACCATCTTCCTCCACGGCGGATTTGAGGACGACCAACTTGCCAAACATCTCTCCCTGCAGGAACACCCGGATCTTCAATGGTTGACCGCTCCTCTCATGACCAAGTTGGCGACAGCCACCGGTCAGGTGACGAGAACCCGCCAGCAGTTGGTGTCCGAAGAGGTTCTGCTATCCTCCAAGATTTACCCGCTCTTTCTGGAAGCCGATCTGGGGGCGACCATGCTGTCAGGGAGGCCAACTTCGCAAGGACAGATGAGCATGATCTGTCTCTTTCGCAGAGTGGATAAACCCCTGTTCAGTGAGCGAGACGCCCGAATTGCTCACATCCTTCTTAGCGAAGTCCCCTGGCTCCACGACTCGGCCTGGCCCAATCATCCCCGCTCCGGGATCATGAATCTCACCCGCCGGCAGCGCTCCGTCCTCCCCCTGCTCCTTCAGGGTCTCAGCCGTAAGGAAATCGCAGATCTTCTCGATTTCTCCGAGCACACGCTCAACGACCACACCAAAGACATCTACAAAGCCTTCGACGTGCACTCCCAAAAAGAACTCATGCGAGTATTCCATGAAGGAGACGGCGGTGACGCAAGTCAGGGTCAAGCCGTCGCCTAGCACTCCAGGGCTGTAGGAGGAATTCGCATTTTGTTAACATTTCTTGAATTCTAAGCACAAGTTGGGTATTCTGGGCCATCCTCCGCCCTCACACATTGCCCTACCATGCCCGCTCACTCGGACTCGTCGCCCGACCCTCTCCGCATATTGATGTGTAATTTCCGCCTCGCGGAACACACCATCTCAGAAGTTTTTACCCGCGATGTCGCTTCCATGCTTCATCGCTCCGGTCACCAGGTTGCCATCTACACCTCACAGAAAGGCGACTTGGCGGAAGAAGTTGAGGCCCAGGGAATTCCAGTTCTGGACCAACCCGGTCAGCTCTCCTTCACTCCCGATATCATCCATGGGCAGTTTAATCTGGAGACCATCTGTGCACTGCTTCATTACCCGCAGGCGCCCGCCATCTACCTGACCCATGGCTCTCATCAATGGAGAGAACGCCCGCCCAAATTTCCCCGCATCTTCCGCTATCTGGCGAAGTCCGCGGATGCTGCCCAATGGGTTGCTGAAGTGGTCAACCAAGCGCCGGAAGAAGTGCCGGTACTCCCCGAATTCATCGATCTGGGCGAACTCCCAGCATCGCTCCCGGTACGCAAGCGTCCGCTCCGAGCCCTGGTGTATGACGCCGTGCCCGCCCTGGAATTCAAGGTGGGTCAGATCCGGCAGGCCTGTAAGCATCTGGAGATTGAGGTGGTTCAGTACTCTCACCTGATCGGTCAGGGTTCCATCCACCTGCCAACGCTGCTGCCGGAATTCGACCTCGTCTTTGCGTCTGGCTATGCCGCGACTCAGGCGTTGGCCCTGGGCTGTGGAGTCATCTGCTTTGAATCCACTCAGATTGGGGAAATGGTGACGACCGAGAACTTCACCTCACTCTTTGCCGACCAGTTTCCTGCTCACGAGACCGGAAGGTCCCCTGAAGAAGAGATTCGCCAATGGCAAACCCGGCTTTTGAGTCCGCTGGCAGGCTGGATTCGGGAAGCCTTATCCACTGACAACTACCGGCGCCAGCTGGAGTCCTATTACCGGGAAGCTATCAGTAGGCATCAGGGAACTCTCATCGCGCCTCAGGAGGAATTGGCGGCAGTGGCAGACTGGCTCATCGAACTGGCCGACAATCACCACGCCGTCGACCGCGGATTTCTCAAGGTACAGGATCAACTGCTCCAGATTCATCGGGATCAGGAACAGGCCCGGCAGGACCAGGCAGATCTGGAATACCGGCTGGAGCTGGAAAAGCGCAAAGTGCGCACCGCTCGCCAGCTCTTGAGCGAATCCGGATTTCTCGGTCAGGGCCTGCAACGCAAAATCGAAGATGCCTGGCGAGAGATCGAACAAGGCATCCCGGACCGGTCAGAAGTCGGCCTTCCGGAAGATGTGGAACTCCCGCGCTAACGGGGATTCTGCCGGATTACGCTTGAATTTACTTAGCAATCCTAGACTGTTACTAGAGTTTCAATAGTTCTAACCATAGCAATATGCCGGGGAATTCCCGCGTCTTGCACTGATATCCCCTCGTTCTAGATTCCATGGCCGCACGCTACACCGAAGACGACATCAAGTCCCTTGACTGGAAAGAGCACATCCGGCTTCGGCCTGGGATGTACATCGGCAAGCTCGGAGACGGCTCCACCCAGGATGACGGCATCTACGTCCTTCTCAAGGAGGTGCTGGACAATAGCGTGGACGAGTATGTCATGGGTTACGGCAAGAGCATCGACATCGAGCTCGAAGGCAAGCGAGTGCGGGTGCGAGACTACGGACGCGGCATCCCGCTGGGCAAGTTGATGGATTGCGCCGCCAAGATCAACACGGGGGCCAAGTACGACTCTCGGGCTTTCAAGAAGTCCGTGGGCTTGAACGGGGTAGGTATCAAGGCGGTGAACGCCCTGTCCTCCAGCTTTCACATTCAGGCCTACCGGGACAACAAGACTCAATCGATCGACTTCTCCAAGGGTGAGGTAGTCGATGAGATGAAGAGGGCTCAGCGGCATCAGGGGCCATCTGGCACCGAGCTGATTTATGAGGCGGACGAAAGCGTCTTTGGCGAATATGCCTACAACCCGGAGATCATTGAGGGCATGCTCCGGAACTACTCCTACCTGAACACCGGACTGACGCTTTCCTTCAACGGGAAGAAGTTCAAATCCAAGAACGGACTTCTGGATCTGCTTCAGGAGAACCTGGATGGAGAGCCACTCTATCCCTTCGTCCACCTGATCGCCGACGATATTGAGATCGCCTTCACCCACACCAATCACAACGGCGAGGACTACTACAGCTTCGTCAACGGTCAGAACACGACCCAGGGCGGCACTCACCTGAACGCCTTCCGCGAATCCATCGTTAAGGTGATTCGGGATTTCTCCAAGAAAGGCTACGAGGCCGCGGACATCCGGGAGGGCCTGGTGGCGGCCGTCAGCGTCCGCGTCATCGAGCCGGTCTTCGAGTCGCAAACCAAGACCAAGCTGGGCTCGACTCACATGGAGCCGAAGGGACAGACCGTCCGGACGTTTATCGGCAATTTCATGGGGCAGCAGTTGGACAACTACCTGCACCAGCACAAGGCGATGGCCACTTCTCTGCTTGAGAAAGTGGCGATGTCCGAAAAGGAACGGAAAGAGATCAAGGGCATCCAGAAAGCGGCCCGGGATGGAGCTCGCGCGGCCAAGGTTCACAACCGCAAGCTGCGAGACTGCAAGGTTCACTACACCAGCAGCAATGCCAAAGCCGAGCTCACCACCCTTTTCATTACCGAGGGTGACTCCGCAACAGGCTCAATCACCACTGCTCGCGACCCCGATGTACAAGCGGTCTTCAGCTTGAAAGGGAAGCCGCTCAACACCTACGGGAAAACCCGCAAGGTGGTGTATGAGAATGAAGAATTCAACCTGCTCCAGCATGCGCTCGATATCGAGAACGGCCTGGAGAAACTTCGTTACAACAAGGTGGTGCTCGCCACGGATGCGGATGTCGACGGCATGCACATTCGCCTGCTGCTGATCACCTTCTTCGTCCAGTTTTTCCCCGACTTGATTCGCGAGGGGCACCTCTACATCCTCCAAACCCCGCTCTTCCGGGTGCGGAACAAGCGGGAAACCCGGTATTGTTACACCGACGAGGAGCGCCGCAATGCGATCGCTCAGATTCGGGGCCCGGAGATCACCCGATTCAAAGGTCTTGGCGAAATCTCGCCCGGAGAGTTCAAGCACTTCATTGGGGAGGACATTCGCCTGGATCCCGTGGAACTGCCCCCTCAGAGCAAGACCATCAGCGACCTCCTTGCCTTCTACATGGGCAAGAACACAGAAGAGCGTCAGAAATTCATCATCAAGAACCTCAAGGTGGAAACGGACATCGTGGACGATGATCCCACCGAGGCCGCCGCAGAGGAAGACAGCGAAGAAGCCGCTGCCTGACATTCCTCTCTGTGAATCATTTGCATTGGTTTGGCATCTAGATAGCCTGTGCGCCGCCACCAGGTAAGGTGGCTCACACGTCTAAGCGATTAGTCTCGAAATTCCGATCTTCGAGAGCGTATCCAACCTATGCCAAGCAATTCCAGGATCCCCTGGGTGGAATGCCCCACAGTCGAAGTCGATCTGGACCTTCCGGTCAAAGAGCGCTTCGCGACCCTGCCTAAACCTCTGCTTCAGGCGTCCCGTTGCTTGCTGGAATCCATCATGTCCGAGATCCCCCCGGGCTATGACCGGGTGGGAGACCTGGTACGACTGCGGACTTTGGGCCGGTTTGACGGAGAGATTCGCACCTTGGCACAGCTGGTGGGAGCGCAATGGCGAAGGATCGCAATCGCCAACGTGTCTTACGATTTCACCTTGATGCGGCTGGGATGCACCACGGTGGTCTTTCCGACCCCTGAAGGTCCCCTTGTCGCCCGTAACATGGATTGGTGGCCGGAAGATCGGCTGGCCTGGGCCAGTTCCCTGGTTCACTACAAGCGCAGGGGTGAGGTCGTCTTCAGTAATGCCGGCTGGACAGGATTTACCGGTGTGGTGACGGGCCAATCCTCCCGTGGGTTTGCCGTCATCATGAACGCCGTCTGGGGAGAGGAACCGCCCGCCAAGACCGGTTATCCCGTGATGCTGCATGTGCGCCGCGTTTTGGAAGATGCGCGAGACTTTGATCACGCGCTCGAACTCCTGAGTAAGACCCGGCTGCTTGCCCCGGTCCTCTTCACTCTGGTTGGCACGGAGAATCACCAGCGGGTGGTGATCGAGCGCTCACCCCGGCGTCACGCTTTGCGTTGGGGTGAAGAAGGCAAGCCTCTCACCACCACGAACGACTACCGGCTTCTGGAACCACCGAAGACCTCCAGTTGCTCTGAAGTGTTCGAGACCACCTGTTTCCGCTACGACTACATCACGGAACACTTCGAGAAGCATCGCTGCGGAGGCTGCGTCCCAGCCGATGAGCAGTTGCTCTGTCTCCTTTCCGACGAACACGTGGCCCAATCCATCACGGCCCAACACGTCATCCTGCATCCCCGGCAAAACCGGATGCGGCTCTTTGTGCCCCGCAGGCTGCTCTGCTGTTCCGGAGAGAGTGAAGACGACGGCCACGGCTGCGGCATCTAGGGGGCGCGCCCTCCGGCAGGGATCCTCTTGGGTTTGATCCAAGAGCCTCAACCGTTCCTGTAGAGCGCCAGGTACTCCTCAATCACCCGGATTGCCTGTGGCTTAAGCTTGTATTTCAGGTCCGGATTCATCTTGTGCTTCTCGTAGACTTGCCAGACGCGCTCCCAGTGCTCGGTATCCGCCATGAAGATCTGGGCCTGAGTCAGGGTCAGAGCGAGGTTCGCACAATAACTCGCTCGATCCTTGGCCACGGCTACTTCGAGAATCGTGGCGATGGAGATCAGCATCTGATCGTTGAGATAGTTCTCCAAAGCCATCATATAGCCCAGCAAGGTCAACTCCTGGGAGGTGAACTTGTCGAGATGGTTGCGGTACTTTGCCGGATCGATGTCTTTCAGTTCGCAAAGGCGATCCAGGTAAATGGTGCTGTTGCCCAAATCCTGGTCGAAACTCCACCCTAACGCGTTCACCAGCGCCATCTTCTCCTGAATGGGAACTGCTACCTTCAACAATTCGTCCAGCAGTCCCTCGCTTAGATAATGCGTCTGGGCGGCCTTCTTTACCGCCTTATTGTGGTGGTAGTGGGCGTGAAATGAGGTGGATGTGAGGGGTGAATCCGCTCGGCAGATGTCGCAAGCCAGCAGCCACGCGCTCAAACCAGCAACGAGAGATACAACGCGATTCATTGGGGGGAGAAATCAGCTCTTGGCGGAGGACAATACCACATTTCTGCCTTCCGCACTGGATTTGGACTCACCGGGTTGAATGGGAATGCCAGAGCGCCTGAGCCAGGCATCTTCCACTTCCAGTTTGAGGCAGGCACTTCTGAAGTCGCCAAGGACCTCAATGGTTTCTTCATCCACGGGAATCGGAGGATTCGAATCATTGGCCAAACGGACGACCTCCTGCGCCTTCCGCTCCCAGGCGAGCCATTCGCCGAAGTTGTCCTGGCGCAGATCAACCGTGGTCTTTGGCTGGAAGAAGGGCGAACGCCCCTTGAGACAGAGTTCCTCGTGCGCCCACAACAGATCGCGCACCGCCTCGTCAAAGAGTTCGCGGTTCTCCATCAGCCACTGGTCACTGATCTGATTCCAGTGGAGGGCCAAATCCACCTTTCTCCGCGCTTCCGGGTCTGCGAGTTGTTCCCGGTAAGCCAGCAGGTCCGAATCCTCCGGAGTGACAATGCGCAGGTCTTTTCCAGAGAAGTTCCCCTGGAGGACATTGTTGAAATCCACCTCGTTGCGGATCCGGCCCACGCGAGAATTGACCTGACGGCCGCTCGCTTCATCGGCCTTGGATGGCGTTTCCCTGGCCAGCGGTTCGGCCGACTCCGCCCCTTCCACCCGTTGCAGCGGACGTTTGTTGCCGTCTCCGCCCAGCCGGTAGAGCCCGTCCTGGGCATTGTAAATCACCAGGTTGTCGAGGAACTCGGCCGCGTAATTCTGTCCATCCGGCCCTCTCAGATCCAGGAACCAGAGATACTTATTAAAGAGGCTCCAGGTGACCAGGCGATCTTTCTCCCGCAGTTTCTTGCCGTAGGCTTCCCGGGAAGCGAGGAACGCTTTGGCAGCCGCGAGACTGTGACTCAGGCCTCCCATCCAGGTGCCCGGCGCCCGGCCACGGTAGCCAAAGGCCACCCCTGGTCCCCCAGGCTGAAACTGGTCCAGCTGTTCCAGTTCCTGAACCACGTGATAGTCGAAGAGGCGATTGGAGGCGCCAATCATGACAAACTCAATCTGGCTTGCAGCCCTCGGGAAAAGCTTGGCCATGTGGCTGAGCATCTGATCCGGGAGCATCCCACCTGCGTCGGCATACATCCCGCCACGGAGCGAAGAGTGATGCCCGGAAAGAATAATCATGCGCAGGTTGCGCTCTCCATGCTCGGCCTCGTGGAAGGCCACCATGATTTCAGCCATCTCATCCAGGCTGTCTTCCCGAATATTCCAGCTGGTGAAGACCTCTTCCAAGCCACTCCGCTGTTCCGGAGTCAGCTCCGGCCGGAATGCTTCCGCGAGAAAGGTCTGCATCTCCAACTCGTGTCGCAGGGAGAAGAACCGGCCTTTGTATTCGATGTCTCCCGCCACGACTTCCCAGTCGACCAAGGGATCCAGAATGATCCCCGAACCTTCGAAGACGGCCTGCAACTGGTGGGCCTCGGCGGCTCCATAGCGGTTGAGACCGATGTAAAGACAGGTCTCCGGTGCGGCATCGCCCTCAGGCATTTTCTCTGGCAGGATCTTAGGCAGGGAAATGTAGGGAACCTTGGAAACCGGGTTCACCCTCGTGCGCTTGTCCGCCAGGAGCTCTTCCACAGCCTGCGCGATCGTGAAGTCCAGGGGCACATCATAGGAGAGTTTCTCCTGCATATAGCTTCGCCCGGAGACATCCAGCGCTACCCAGAGCGCTCTCATCGTGGCCCGGGAAAGAATCCCGTTGGCGCACCAGGGCATCTGGAGCATCGCCGCCCGCTGGTCGTCATCCAGATCCGGGTGATATACCCCGATCTTCATGAGGGCGCGCTGCAGTGCCCGGGTAGCCTTGCGATCTCTCGCCCGATTGGAGTAGTCCGCCATCTTTTGGGGAGGCAACGAGAAGCGTCCCTCCAGCCAATCCCGGGACGCAGAGTCATCCCGAAGACTGTTGATGGAGACGGGCAACACGGCGTCACCGCACTTTTCCCGCACATGACTCATCCATTCCCGCTTCGTGAAGGCCTCCGGCGGGAAGATCTCCGCAGCCTGCTCGCACACGGTGATGAGATCGTTCTTGGGAGACTTCAGGAGGATGTCTTCCGTGTGCGCCAGAGAAAGCGGCACCCCACCCGAGTGGTTTCGCGGGTCCATCCAACTACGGACACGTGGAGGCAGCTTTCGCATACGCCCTATACAAGCGGCTGGTCTTCCCCGTTGTCAACCGAACTCAGGGGCCAAGTGTCGCGCTTGATTCGCACTATTGAGAAAGCATCGGATCCCCCAATTCCTGACGCCAATCCTCCAGTTCGTTTCGCAACGAACGAAGCCGGGCCGCCTGCTCGGGGTCATCCACCCGATTGTTCAGCTCCAACGGATCCGTTTTGAGCTCAAAGAGATGGGTCCGATCCGCCAATGGGTACTCCACCAGTTTCCAGCCGTCTTTGTGAATCATGCGTTGGGAATCTTTGTAATAGCCGAAGATCTCCTCTTGATGCGAACTTGTCTCTCCGCTCAAGACGCCCATGAAGCTCTTGGCGGTGACCGCTTCCGGAATGGGGATGCCTGCCAACTCGCAGGTCGTGGGATAAAGTTCTCGAAGGTAGATCCGAGCATCCGACTTCTCGCCCTTCGGAATACCGGGACCAGCGATGATGAAGGGCACATGGATGGTGTGCTCGTACATATTCTGTTTACCCCTCAGCCCATGGCTTCCCACCGACATGCCGTGGTCGCTACTGTAGATCACCAGGGTGTTTTCCAACTGCCCGCTTTCTTCGAGAGCCTGGAGGATGCGGCCCACCTGCTGATCGAGGTAATCGATCACCGAGTAGTAGACTCTCAGCAGGTCCTTGACCGACTCTTCCGTCCGGGGAAAAGCCATCAACTCCTCATCCCGGCCATGGAGATTCCCGTGATCGAAAGGGTGCTCTGGAGCAAAGTTCCCCGGTAGCGCCATATCGCTGGCCTTGTATTTCCCTTCCAGCCCCGGCGGGATGAAGAGCGGATCATGCGGCGCAGTGAAGTTCACATGCAGAAACCAGGGCTTGTCCGGATCCTGCTCGCTCTTCAGGAAATCGATCGCTCCATCCGCAAACTTGGAGTCGATATCCGGAGTCAGGCCCACGCCCTTCTCTGGATACTTCTCCTTGCCGTCTTCAGACTGGAACACCCACCCTCGATAACCCGTAATCGGGCTCCCCTTCCAATCCGTCTGCCCTTCTTCCCACCACTTGCCGCCGCCTCCCGAGAAGAGGGCCCGCACCTCGCCATAGCCGCGCGCCGAAGGCCGGCCACTGGTGTGCCATTTGCCCACATAGCAGGTCCGGTAGCCCGCCTCCTGAAGAGTCTGCGCCCAAAAACTCACGCCGGGTTCAAACTGATTACGGATTCCGTCGACGCCGTTCTCCCATCCATGCATCCCGGTCAGGATCTCGGCCCGGCTCACCACGCAGATGGGATAGGAACAAGTGGCCTCGGTAAAGGTCAGTCCCCGCTCCACCAGGGAATCCAGGTTCGGGGTGTCGATGCGAGGGTTGCCGAGCGCGTGAATCGTGTCAGGCCGCTGGTCGTCGGCGAGAAGAAACAGAATGTTGGGCTGATCCGCGGCAAAGAGCGCGGCCGGAAGCCATAAAAAGGCCGCCAGCCAAATGGAGGGTTGATTCATGACGCTAGCTTGGGCCAAATGGATTGGCTTGGTCGAGAGCCAAGCAAGAAATCTGACATCTCCAGATTTTTCGCGACCCGGTTCTTTGTTGGCAAAGCAACTCGTCACTGTTAGGATCGATCTATGCCCAAATACCTACCACTTATGGCGATTTCAGTAATTATCATAGGGCAAACAGGCTGTAGCCCTTCTTCTGAGTCTCACGTGGTTGAACCCACCTTGCTCACGGACCGGTTCGACAAATTATCCAGTGCTCAATTCACAGGCTGGCTGGGCGTCGGAGATTGTAGTCTGGACTTCATGCACAAGGTTCTCGAGCTGGAGACCGTGGAAAGAAAACAGGGAGAATTGGAGCCTGTCATGCTGGACTTGGACCCAGGATCGCTCCCTATTCTGACCATCTACGTCGGCAAGCACCAGCAAGCCTCGGAGAATCAACTGATCGCCCGAGTGCGGGTGGAGCCCCCCTCACTGCCTTCAGAAGTTAACTTGGATGTCAGGGTTGGCATGGTGCTTGAGGATGGCAAGCGCCTGTATCTCTTTGTTACGGATCCAGTCTCAGGCGAGCAATATCAGATAACCCCACTTCCCCTTTCCTAGTGTCCTGTCCGACAGGTTGGTTGAACTAAGGTGCGAGTCATTTGGTTCAAGATCTAGGCGCTGAGAGCGAGCGCATTAGAGAAGCGATTGCAGGCGTCAAATACGAGCGGTAATTACGATGAAACAGGCTTGCGAGCTTGTCAGACAATTCGCACCCTAGCCCCAGAAACGTCCTGAGCCGCGAGGTCACATTTTCCAACAATGGAATGCGTAGGGCAATCGGCGCCAGCTTGTTTCTGATCGGCGGGCTCGCCATGGCCATCGTCGCTTCGATCATCGCTCTGAACCGCCCGCCTTTCTACAGTCCCGCGGGTGAGGTGCGCCCCTGGACCAGCCAATACGATGACCTGATTGGTCCCTTGGTCCCCATGCCTCCGCCCAATCCGCCCCTGTTGTCCCCTTCCACCAGCCGACCTTTCCAGCGAACCGACGGGACCGATGAGGTCACGTTCACCAGCGAGTTACTCCAGGATCAAACCTGGACCTACAATCCTCCAGCGAGAGTCTCTCCCAACGCCAAGATGGAATTGCCGCTCAACAATGGCAAAACGGTGCCGCTGGTCGCGATCTACTCGTCCTACCCAACCGGACCAGACACCCGGGAATCCGGCTTCTTCTCCCCGGTTACTCTCGACCGCCTGGAGCCTTCCGACCTCCCCAAGAATATCGCCAGCCATCGCGGAAGCGGTGTCCCCACCGATTTTGGGGAAGACTTCCCTACCGTCTTTCTTCTCTGGGACATTCGCCAGGCGAAGCGCTTCAACACTCTACGCGTCTCCTACTTCGACTCGAGAACCCACTGTTCTCTGAAAGGGAACTCAGGCTATTCTCTTTCAGGAAACGGCTTCGATAGCATGGGCACCACGATCTATCGCTACCACGACGGTCCTTTCACTGTTGTGGTTGATTATGTGGACGAAGATTGGGAGTCCGGGTCCTTCCCCCTCGAACTGGAGGCGACTCTCCAACTGCCCAAGTCCGGATTCGAGGCAAAGGTCCTGCAGATTGAGAGCGTTCCGGAACTGGCGGGCTCTGTCAGCACCCGTACCGAGCGGGACCCCGCATCCGGGAAGATGGTCGGGATTCAGTCATTTTCTATAAAGCCTGGAACCAGCAACCAATCGACCCTGGTCTTTCTCGCCCTAACGCCAACCCGCGAGAAGGTCTCTCGATCTTACAAGGCCACCTTGAAGAACGGGGAGACCAGCTACATCAGCAGCAGTTGGGCGGATGAGCGCCTCCACATCCTTAAGCTTGAGGCGCCGCCAGAAGAGGTCGCTCAGATCGAAGTCAGCCTTTCCAATCCCCAGAAGCGGGCGGTCTTTGAGTTCCCTCGATTTCCGGGAACACCTCCGGAGAATGACGGTCTGCAAAACCTCTTTGATATCCAGATCCCTTACATTGACCTGGATGGAGAGCGTACCTGGACGACCTCCCAATGGATCGCGAATTCTGCCCACATTCGCTTCCATGAAACCGCACGCCCGAGAGATGGGCAGACCTATCATGGCGCTTATGAGAACATCTCGATGATCGAACTCCTGGAACTGCAGCGAAAGACCGGAGGCCCGACCACGCCTCTGGCACTCGACCGCAAGACCTATGAGCTGGGCAAGCCCGAGTCCCGGCTGCAGGATTGGTGGAATGGAGTGAAGAGGCGCTTTCCCTGGCTGCCATGATACCGCTTTGCCCACTTGCTCTCCGCCATCGCAGTGATAGGCTCCCGGCTCCTCTTTCCTGACCGGTGACCTTTGACCTGCTCCAAACCGACTCCCAAACCTCCGCCCGCCGCGGAAGGTTGACGACCGCGCATGGAGTGATCGAGACGCCCATGTTCATGCCGGTGGGGACTCGCGGCTCGGTCAAGGGAGTGAGCCCGCAAGAACTTCGTCAGCTCGAAGCCCAGATCATCCTGGGAAATACCTACCATCTCTGGCTGCGACCAGGCATGGAGATCATGAAGAAGTTTGGCGGCCTCCACTCCTTCATGAACTGGGACGGGCCCATTCTCACCGACAGTGGCGGGTTCCAGGTCTGGTCCCTCGCCAAGCTCCGCAAGCTGGAACCCGGCGGAGTCCGCTTCCAAAGTCACCTGGACGGCACGCCCCTCTTCCTGAGTCCGGAACTTTCCATGGAGATTCAGCAGACCCTTGGCAGCGATATCGTCATGGTGCTGGACGAATGCCCGCCCTATCCCTGCGACCGGGACTATGCCGCCAAGAGCCTGGAGCTGACCCTGGATTGGGAACAGCGTTGCCGGAACTGGTTCGGCGATCATGCGGACTCAGACAAGCAGGCGCTCTTTGCCATCGTGCAGGGCAGCACCTTTGGAGATTTGCGGGAAGAGAGCGCCAAGAAGCTCGTGGAAATGGATTTTGACGGCTACGCCATTGGCGGCCTCAGCGTGGGCGAACCTGAAGTCGAGATGATGAAAGCGGTCGACCACGCCGCTCCTCACCTGCCGGCTGAGAAGCCACGCTATGCCATGGGGATCGGTCAGCCGGATCAACTCGTGGAGATGGTGGCCCGGGGCGTGGACCTCTTTGACTGCGTGCTCCCTACCCGCGTCGCTCGTCATGGGACCGCCTATACCGAGGACGGCACCCTCAATTTCAACAACAAGAAGTTTGAGGCGGATGACCGGCCCATTTCAGAAAATACGCATCCCCTTTGCAAAGACTTCAGCCGTGGCTACATTCGCCACCTGGTCACTCAGGGCGAAATTCTGGGTCTCCGGCTGCTCACGCTGCATAACCTCCACTTTTATCTCAGCTTGATGGCGCAAATCAGGTGTGCTATCGAGTCCGGCACTTTTTCCCCCTTTCGGGAAGCGTTTCTGGCGCGATATCGAGCGGGGCAGACCACCACCGAACCTAAAGAGTCCCCACAGTCATGAAAATTTCCCCTTTTATTGAAACTTGGATCCTCGCTCAGGATCAGGCCCCACCCGCAGCTCCTCCAGCTGGCGGCGGTTTCGGCTTGTTCGTGCCGATGATCCTGATGTTCGTCATCTTCTACTTCCTGCTCATTCGCCCCCAGCGGAAGAAGCAGAAGGAACTGGCCGAGCAAATCGACGCCATGAAGGTGGGCGACTATGTCGTGACCGCTGGTGGCATTCACGGCCTGGTGGCGAACAAGTCCCGGGACGTGGTCACGGTGAAGGTCGCCGACAACGTCAAATTGCGCTTCGACAAAGCCAGCATCGCGAAAGTCACCCCGAAAGCGAGTCTGAAGGACGATGACGACGAGGAAGTAGTTGAAGAAAAGGAAGAGGAGAAGGAATAGTATCCTCCCCGCCCCCTACGTCTACATAGATCGACATCGAAATGGATCCTTCAACCCCCGAATCGATTCCGCAAATCGGCATCTTCTTTATCGGACTTGGCCTCCTCAGTCTGTTCGTGGCCTATTTCGTCCTGGAGAAGGATAACAACAAACGCATGGAAGGCAGTGATATCGGAGAATGAAACATGAAAAACATCGCAGTATCGTTCTGGGAAACATACCGTGGGAATTTGGTTCTACAGGTTCCTGACGATT
>JBHIXE010000038.1:18607-21406 GCA_041984905.1 Verrucomicrobiales bacterium
ATCTACAACTACCCCATGCAACTGGGGATCGACCTGCAAGGTGGGACCGAGTTCATTCTCGAGCTCCAGGAGGACGGTGACAAAATAATCGATGAGGCCGCTGTCCAGCAGGTCATGAGCGTGCTGCGCAGCCGTTTGGATGAAAACTCCGTGACGGACCTCACCATGCAGCCTCAGGGCGAACGGAATATCATCGTCCAGATGCCCGGCATCAGTGAGGAGGAACGGGACGCGATTCGAGAGCAGCTCAAGAAAACCGCCAAGCTGGAAATCGCCCTGGTTCACCCCAACAGCAGTCCTCGATTGGTCAGCCTGATTCGGGAAGGCCAGATCGTTCCAGGTTACCGCGTGGTGGAAGCCTACGATGAAGAAGCCAACAAAGGCACCGCCGAAGTCGTGGAACAACGTGCCGCGATCCGGGGAGAAATGGTGGCCAACGCCGCTCGCGGATTCGACCAATCCGGTAACTTTATCAGTGTCCGACTGAAGGACGAAGCGGGCGACAAGATGCTCAAGCTGACGCAGGAGCAGAAGGCGCTCGAAGCTCAGGATACGATTCCCCGCCGTCTGGCCATCCTCATTGACGGTAAGAATCTCTCCGCTCCAGCGATCAAGGGGGCCTTTGGAGCCAACTTCCAGATCACGGGGGATTTCTCCCAGGAAGAAGCCACGGAACTGGCCACCTTCCTGAAGAACCCGCTGCAGAACGAGATCAAGATCGACCGGGAATCCAGCATCAGTCCGGCGATGGGTAAGGACACCATTCGTCAGGGGCTCTGGGCTGGTGGCGCTGGACTTATCATCACCCTGCTCTTTGTGCTCGGCTTCTACCGTCTTGCCGGGATCGTGGCGACCCTCGGCATGGTGGTGAACGTGCTCATCATCTTTGGGGTGATGTCGATGTTCCAGTTTGTGCTTACCATGCCTGGTATCGCGGGGATCATCCTGACCATCGGGATTGGGATCGACGCCAATGTGCTGATTTACGAGCGCCTTCGCGAGGAGTTGAAGGCTGGGAAATCGCTCAAGGCAGCCTTGGACGCGGCCTATGAGAAGGCCTTCTCGGCCATCTTCGATGCCAACCTGACCTCATTGATTGCCGCAGCGGCCCTGCTCTGGTTTGCCACCGGCACGATCAAAGGTTTCGCCATCACCTTGATCATCGGGGTTTTCGGCTCGCTCTTCTGCGCACTGCTGGTCACGCGAATCCTCTTCGGCTGGCTGCTGCGCTTCAAGATGCTGAAGGGAGTGAGCATGGGTCATTTCCTGACGGAGCAGAACATCAATTTCCTCAGCATGCGCGGCAAAGCAGTGATCATTTCACTGGCGCTGGTGGTAGTTTCCCTCGGGGTGCTCGGCGTCAAACAGGACGCAGTGCTTGGAGTGGGGCTACGTGGAGGTGACAAGCTGACGATTCTATCCGACAACCCCGCGTTGTCCGTCGAAGCGATCCAGGAATCGCTGGATAGCGCCACGGACCTCACCACCAAACCGATCGTTCAGGAGCAGCAGAATGTGGGCATGGACTCCGTCTTCTACACCATCCGCACTGGTGAAGGGGAAGGCGAATCCGCTCGCGAACACCTGCGCCAGGATCTCGGCCTGGAATTGCCGGATACTTCACTGGAAATGGTCGGATCAGCCGTGGGTCACCACATGCTGATTGGCGCGGCTACCGCCATGGGAATCGGTCTGCTGGGCATTCTGCTCTACGTCACCGTCCGGTTCGAGTTCGCCTTCGCGCTAGGCGCCCTGGTCGCGCTCTTCCACGACCTCATCATCACCATGGGACTGATGGCGCTGATGGGTAAAGAAATCACCCTGATCATTGTGGGTGCTTTCCTCACCATTGCCGGTTACTCCATCAACGATACCATTGTGGTCTTTGACCGGATTCGGGAAGGTCTCCAGACGAAGAAAGGAAAGGTGCGGGATATCATGAATCTGTGCCTGAATGCGACCCTTTCCCGAACGATCCTGACCAGTGCGACGACCTTGATCGTGGTGGTCACCCTCTTCATTTTTGGGGGTCCATCGCTCAACGAGTTTGCCCTCACCCTGATTATCGGGGTTGTGGTCGGGACCTACTCCTCCATTTTCGTGGCTTCGCCCATCGTTCTCTGGTGGGCACGGGTGCGGAAAATCAACCTGCGGCACGAAGTGCTGGATACGGAAGCTGCCAAGGTGGCTCCTCCAGCCGCAACCAATGCCTAGACTTCAGGGAGCAGGAACAATTGAAGGGCGGCCCAGGATTGGGCTTTGACAATTCTCAAGGGGTTGTCCATACTACCAGCCCGTTTTTTTCAGGAATCATTATCAACCATTTAGCAAAGGAAACAGAAATCGGATGCCGGAAGTTACCGTAAAGAAAGGCGAATCAGTCGACCGCGCGCTCAAGCGCCTTAAGAACAAGCTTGAGCAAGAAGGAATCATGGAAGAAGTGCGCCGCCTGCGCGCCTTTGAAACCCCGACTGCCAAAGCCAAGCGGAAAGCTCGCGCGAACGCCAAGCGCTCCCGGTTCAAGTTCCGTTTCAGCCTGGAGGACGCCAAGCCCTCCAGCGACGACAACAGCTAAGCTGTTTCCCGTTTCCATCTGATTTTGAAGGCCGGTATTCCCGAGATGGGGATACCGGTTTTTCGCATCTAGAGCATTTTAAGTGGAGAGGTGCCCATGTTGTGGAAGGCGGTGCTGTACGGAGGGCAAGCCAGATGGAACCATTCTCCAGGCCGGAGGCCTACAAGTACGGTAGCCGGTGGTAAGCGAGAGCATCGAGCGGCACCACCGGAACCCAAGCAGGT
>JBHIXE010000039.1:0-4514 GCA_041984905.1 Verrucomicrobiales bacterium
CAAGGGTCAAGAAAACGCATAATGCCGCGCCGAAAGATTTCTTTTTGTCTCTTGGCTCGCTAGTGTGGCGATCATGAACCGGCACCGGGCGCGCGACCAGTTCTTTACTGCCTTGGGACTGCCTTGGGCGGGCGAGGAGCTCTTCGATCAGATTGATGATTGCGTTTTCTTCATCAAGGACCGGGAAGGCCGCTATGTGGTGGTGAACCACACCCTGGTGAAGCGATGCGGCTTGGAGTCGAAAGAGGAGCTCATTGGGAAGACCGCTCAGGAGGTGTATCCGGGGCCTCTTGGCGAAAGTTTCACGGAGCAGGATCGGCAGGTGGTGAAGGACGGCCGCGCCTATCACGGTCAATTGGAGCTCCATCTGTTTGCGAATGGGAAGAAGGGCTGGTGCCTTACCTGGAAAGAGCCGGTGACAGATATCGCGGGATCGATCGTCGGGCTGAGCGGCATTTCGAGGGACATTGGGAGCAGCATGGAAATGCCGGGAGGGCTGGAAAGCATCTCTCCAGTTCTGACCTACATTCGCGAGCATCCCGAAGAACCGCTTCGACTCAACGAGTTGGCGGCGCAGGCGGGGTTATCCGCCTATCAGTTCGACCAGCGGATCCGCACGCTCTATGGCATTTCGGCGGGGCAATACATCACCAAGGTGCGGATCGACTTTGCCTGCCATCTTCTGGAGCGCTCCGAGGATCCCATCAGCTTCATTGCTCTGGACTGCGGCTATGGCGATCAGAGCGCATTCGCTCGCCAGTTCAAGCGGTCGGTAGGGGTGACGCCAAAGGCCTATCGGGATCGTGCCAGGAATAGCGGAGCATGATCCGGGACGTCGGCTCTGCTTGAATGGCACTGAGCCAGTGACGGGAAGCTCAGGCGACAGCCTAGAGGGACTTCAAAGGATTGGCGACGGCCTTACCCTCTTCCTCGGCGGCCATCTTCTTGAGCGCGTCTTCCACTTTCAGGGCCTCCTGAGGTTTCTTCTCCAGAAGCAGCTTGGTGCGCTTGAGTTCTTTCGCAGCCCACTTCATGTAGCGGGCGTGCATGGCGTCCTCGTACTGGCCCTCTTCTTCCGGGGCAAACTCCTCGGTGAACGCTTTCCATTTCTCGTTCGCCTGCGTCAGATTCTTGCAAGCGGCGGCTTCATGGAAGGACTTCACCATGGGGCTGGGCTCGACTCCACGAGGCTCCAGAGTCTCGGGGAAAAGCTGTTGCCAGACCGACTGATAATTTTCAGGCGGATCCGCGTAAGAGAGAGAGGCTGCGAGCGCCATCAAAAGGGCTACGAAGCCACTTCTGAGAAGGGGAGAAAAGGGGATTGTACGAACCGCTTTCAAGGGATTTTGGGGGTTGGGGATGGATGAGAGCGAACGAAGAGGGGCTGACCCTTAAGATAAGAGATCCAGCCCTCCCGGTCCACGGGATTTCACAAAAACCCACTGGAAAAGACAAAGCGGCAATCCGGAGTGTCCGCCTAACGGACTCCGTTCACCGGCACAGCTTTTTCGATGCGCTCGGCCTCCACGGTGCGCCCCTGTTCCAGGGCTTGAGCACGGGCGAGTTCTTCCTTGCTCCACTCACACAACCGGGCCGTGGTAGGGCACTCATACTCTTCGCCGGGCATGGTGTGATCCTGGATGAATTTCTGGAATCTCCGCTTGGCGGTGGGAATGTCATCGCTGTCGGCTGCGGCATAGAACTCGCGGAACATCTGAGCCTCCTGAACGTGTTCAGCCCGTTCCAGATTCAGTGCCTTCTGGGTCACCCGAATGGGGGCCGTGGCGAGTCGCACCGGCAGGGCCGGAGAAGGAGCGTTCTCCACAATCCTGGGGAAACGCTTGGCGTAAATTGAGCGGTATGCCTGGGCGCCTTCTTCGTCCTGGGCCTGGGTGGTTCCAATAGCCGCAAGAACCAGGGTGGTAATAAGAATGGGTCGGATCAACATTGGTTTAATTGGCTTCAATGTCTTCAAGAATGGCGAGGGCAATGCCATTGGCAATGTCCTGCTTCACTTCGGTCGGGTTGGGAGAAATATTCAGCACGCGGTCGACGGCTTCCACATCGATGAACTCCACCTCTAGCAGGCAGGAGCGCACCTTTGCGTTGCTGGAAGAAGTGTTCCCCAGATAACTGTCGTTGAGCACCGCAAGGCTGGTTTGCTTGACCCCACGATTCAGGGTGCCGGAGTCATGAGCCTTCAAAGCATTGAAAGCTCGGCTCTGGATGCGAGATGCCAGCGAGTTGTCCGCGCTCAAGTTCACATTGCCATTCGCCGTTGGACGAATGTGGGTTTCGACACCACGAGCACTTCCATTGAAGGCGTTGAAGTGGATGCTGACCAGGATCTCCGCATCGTTGTCCCTCGCCATGTTGGCCCGCGTGGAAAGGCCAGGGTTGGTGTCCCCGGTGCGGGTCATGATCACTTCCAGGTTGATCCCCTTGCCGGGAGCCATGGAGATCAACGCGTTGCGGGTTCGTTGAGCCATTTCCAGGGTCATGGTCTTCTCCAACACACCGGAGTAGCTGGTTGCATTGTTGGGGGAAGAGCCGCCGATCTTGGTAAAGCCGCCATGGCCGGGGTCGATGACCACCTTCACGAGTTCCCCAGGCACGGGAGTCGGGTCTGGATCCGGGGTGGGCACTGGATCCGGCGTCGGTGTCGGCGACGGTGTTGGACTCGGGCTTGGGGTTGGGGAAGGCGAGGGGCCGCCACCGGTAGGAGGAGTCTGGGTGCTGCAGGAAACCAGCAGCATACAGAGAACCAGTAGTCCTCCGCACAGTGCGCTTGTGCGTGTGATTGATCCAGGTTTCAAAGGTTTGGATGCTGAATTATGAGAGAAGTCGCGTGTTTCACAGTCTTGCTAATGGAATTTCCATAGATGGTCAAGTTCTGCCTCTGCGGAGAGGTTGCACATCAGGGCAATAATGAGCGTGTAGGGTTCACAAGTGACTGGAAACCAGAAAACTGCCGCCTTCCTACAACCGGCCAAAAATTCATTCACACTGAATTTTCAGTGTTTTTGCTTGCTATCGATTCCGTTTTGCACTGAATTTTCAGTGTCTATGAAATCGGATGATTCCTCTCTCTCCCGCCGCGAACGGGAGATCATGCAGGTCCTCTTCTCCCTCAAGGAGGCGACGGCCGCTCAGATTCGCGAGCAATTGGCGAAGCCGCCGACTGGCAACGCCGTCCGGGCCACACTTCAGATTCTGGAGAACAAGGGCTTGGTAAAACGAGATCGAAAGGAGGGGCGCGAGTTCATTTTCCAGCCCACGGAAACCTCAGGCACGGCTGGCGTACGCGCGCTCAAGCATGTCTTGGAGACGTTCTTCAATGGCTCCATATCCACAGCGTTGGCGGCCCATTTGACGAAAGAGGAGAAGTTGGACACGGAGGACATCGAGCGTCTCCAGCAATTGATCGAAGAAGCCAGAGAGGAGGAGCAGCGATGACCACTACAGAGACCTGGTTGTTGGAATGGACATTGCGGGCTGCGCTGCTGTGTGGGGCAGGACTCCTGGCGGTATGCGCTCTTCAAAAGGCATCGGCGGCACTTCGTCACGGTATCCTGGCAACAACCTTTCTCGCGACCCTGCTTCTGCCTGTGGTGGCCCTGGTCGTGCATTGGATTCCCGTTCCGCAGATCCAAGCGACTTCGGGTTTGCAGCAGACTTTTGTTGCCTCTCTCACCCAGCAACCGGAAGTGGAACCGCTTCCTGTGAAATTGCGGCAAGGGGAAGTGGTGACTCCGGACTTTACGGAGACATCGGGAGTGGTTTCCAGCAAGGCCAATGGAGCGATTGCGAAGACTGAATCCGGAAGAGGCGACTTCAAGGTTCCGACGTACGTGATCATTTGGTTATGGTCGGCGGGAGTCATCATCCTGGGCGGCAGATTGGCCATTGGTCAGATGGCGCTGCTCCGATTGAGGAGACGCTGCTCTCCCATCCAGGGGATGGACTTGGGCGCATTGCAGAACGAACTCGATCTAGAAGGCTCAGTGGAGGTCTACCGGATGAATCCGGCGATGAGCTACCCGCCCTTGACCGGGGGACGCCGCCGGCCATGGATTGCACTTCCAGCGGACTATCAAAGTTGGCCTCAGCAACAACTGGAGGCGGTCCTGCTGCATGAGTTGGCGCACATCAAGCGAAGGGATTGTGTGACGGAATTCCTCTGTCAGGTGGGGACGGTGCTCCAATGGTGGAACCCCATGATGTGGGTGTGTGGCTGGAGGCTTCGGATCGAGCGGGAGCACGCCTGTGATGACGTGGTGGTGGGGAAAGGCGCAAGCCGTTCCGCCTACGCCAATATTATCCTGAGCGTCACCAGGTCCCTGAGCAATCTGCCTGCCCCGGGAATGGCAAGGTGTGGCGTCCTGGAAAAGCGGCTTCGGAGAATTCTGGACCGCGACCGTGTGTCCCATACCTGGTTGACCTGGCCGTCCCGTCTTGTCCTGGGAGCACTGTCTCTGGTGGTGGTGCCCTTGGCCTGGGTCGGATGGGCAGAG
>JBHIXE010000039.1:4524-21376 GCA_041984905.1 Verrucomicrobiales bacterium
CCAGCCAGGCGCTCATTACGGGAATTGTAGTGGATGAGGAAGGGGTGCCCGTGCCGAATGTGCGCGTTTATGATGACAGCCTCACGCATGGGGACGTACGGACCAACAAGGAGGGGCGATTCCGTTTTCCCTTGAAGTCCGGGAGTCTCGCCTATGTAACGCTCCTGGCTTCGACGGATGACTCCGTCCTCATGGGCATATGGAAACGGAGAGATGATGATCCAGAGGTTCTGAAAGCGGAATTGGAGGCACGGATCGTCGTCAGTCCCAGCCGGCAGATCTTTGTTCAAGTGGAGGATGCATCCAGGCGTCCGGTCCAGGATGCAATCACCGGCGCCGTCCTCAATCATGACGTGGTTGGAGTCGGACGTACGAGCAAGGACGGAAGTTCCATTGTGCGGTTTCCTTCCACCGCGCCGGTGACGCAAATTTTCGCGGTCAAATCGGGAGAAGGACTGGACTACTACGAGAGCTACCTGACCGGTCCCTGGAAGGATCCGATGCCCATGCCCGACCACATTGATCTGGTCTTGGATGGCGCGCCAACCGTTCGAGCCCAGGTGATCAACCTGGAGGGGGAACCGATCCCGGGCGTCACCATGATTCCCTGGTTTTTCCAGAAACCGGGGAAGAAGGCGTCGTTGAATATTGGAACCTCCGATCCCAGGTTGCAGATGGCTCGCGAGACGGATGAATTGGGTTTGGTCACTTTCGACTACTTCCCCAGGGAGGTCAGTTCACCGGTCTATGTCACTCCCAGAGGCGGCGAAAGTTACTTCCAGCCTGGAAATATGGGCTGGAAATCGGGTGAGTCGGCAGGAACGGAGTCTCCCCTCAAGATCGAACTGCTGAAGACCACGGAGGTTAGCGGCATCGTCTTGGATCCGGACGGTCAGCCGGCCAAGGGGATTCTTCTCCAGGCGGAAGGTAGAGGCCACACGACCAACTACATGCGGGAACGCATCCGCACGGATGAACGGGGAAGGTTCTCTTTTCAGGCCAACCCCGAACAGAGCTACCTGATCGCGGTGACGGATCCGGACTGGACGGCGGAGAGTCTGCGCGGGCTAGTCGTCAGAGAAGGGCAGCCGATCCGGGATCTCACCATTCATCTGATTCCCGGCACCTTGGTTCACGGGACGTTGAAGTCCTCCGAAAACGGGGAACCGCTAGTCGAAGAGAACCTGATCATTGTGGAACAGGGAGAGGAGATCGATGGAAACAGCCTGAGGAAGTTTGAGGACACCTATCAGATGGCGCCGGAAGTTGAAGAGTTGGTGCGATGGGCCTCCACGGATGAAAAGGGACACTTCTTCATCCGCCTGGGTCCAGGGAATTACATCATCTACAGCCCCACTCAGGAAGACGATCGGAATCTGCAAGTTCGCGATCAGGTGGAGATCCGGCTGGATATTAATGAAAAGCTGGAGCCCTTCGCTTTCGACGCGAACGCTGCGCAGCCGCAATTTCCAGAGGCCGAGTTCTACATCGAGGAGTCACCTCATAACGGAGGCCACATGAGACTGGGAGATCTCGGCGATCGACTTGGAACAAGCTTCTCTATCGGGCCGGAAGTGAAGCCCGGGGAGATCCGCATCTGGACGAAGTTCATGGGCACCGGAGATGGTCGCGATTTTCACCAGGTCAAAGTGACCCAACCTCAGGGCTCAAAGGAGGCATCCTTTGAAAAGGTGATCACTTACCATGGAAAAGGGATTGAGATCTGGAAGGGAGATAAGTATACCATCGGAATTCGTCCGACAACGAAGTGATAGAAAGGATGCGATGATGATACAAGACGAACAACCCCACAGCACTCAGATCATGACCCGCGCCTGGAGCGCGCCCGGCTCCAAGTTCGCCGTAGCGGCGACGTCTCTGCTGGTGTTGCTCCTGACCATGGCGTGGTTATCCCACCTCGGACTCAAGGTGGATATCTGGATGTATATCTTTGTGGGAGTCTTCCTGCTTTGGCTGTTCGGGGAGTTCTTCTCCGGAATCGGGCTCAAGGATTTCACCCGATTGGGAGCAGTCATTCTCATATCTCCGCTCGTGTTTCTTGCGGGGATTGGGGATCTGTTTCGGAAGCTCCCCCTTCAGCGGAAGACCTGGCCCGCGGTAATTGTGGCCCTCGCGATTGCCATTGGTGTGGCGGCCTTCATGGCAAGTCGTTAGCCGATTGGCTGCCAGAGGACCTCGTTGGAGACGATCTCGGTATTCTTGGCGCCTGCGTTGCCCCGCGTGTAGATCAGGCCGGTGGTGGCACTGATCTGGTTGTAACCGGTGGGGCGCTCCAGGTTGGGGAGCCAATGCGGAGTTCCGGGGTCTGGCTTCGATACAAGTTCAAAGGCGAAGTTGGCCCCTCGATCCCTGGAACGGAGGAGGCAGACTTCGTTGCTCGGATGTCCCCAGGAGGATTCTTCCGGGCCGCTCTTGTGGAGTTGCGCGACCAGTCTCAATTCGCCGTTGGCGGCCAGTGTGAGGCAACCCGGCGTGATCATCTTCCAGTCCTGATACGAAGCCGGGAGAAACTTCCGCAGGTTCAAGGAGTCCCACTTCCCATCCGCGTCGGGCCTTGCCAGGAAGACGTCTTCCCCAGTGGCCGCACTGCGACTGTAGGCCACGACCGGCTTGCCATCTGGAAGAATGGCGATTCCGCCGATCCGAAGGTCCGAGCCGAAGTCTTTCCCTCCGCTGGCGATCACGTCGACCGTTTCCGCAGTGACAGGCAACTCCACCGATTGACCATCCATCCGTTGCCAGGATTTGCCGCCTCAGCCAATTGGGTTACCGGAACCAATGCAAAAAAATGGAGCCAGCGGCGGGGCTTTCACCCGCGTATGCCGGTTTACAAGACCGGGACTTAAGTTGACTCAGCCACGCTGGCATGTCAGGCCGGGGCCTGATTGAAGAAATTGGCGGAGGCCAGTGGGCATGCTCCACAACCGCTTGTTCAGCGGTCCAACCGGTTTCCAACCGGTGACGGCACCTTGACCGTTTCAACCTCCGTTCCATGCTGGATACCTCGAGACTTGGTGGGCGTGGCGGGACTCGAACCCGCAACCTGCCGCTTATCTGGCGCTACGGGGTATAAGTCCGCTGCTCTGCCGAATTGAGCTACACGCCCCATCAAGGCGTCCCTGCGGGATGAAATTGGTACGCTCTGCCGGATTTGCACCGGCATCCGCTGAGTGGAAGTCAGCCATCCTGCTAGTTGAACGAAGAGCGCATGGAGACGCCGGAAGGACTCACACCTTCGAAGGTTGGTTTGCAGCCAACTGCCTGGTTTCTCGGCCACGGCGCCAATTGAGACTTTGTTGAAAAGGGATAATTGAGGTATCGGGCGACGGGGATCGAACCCGCACTTCGCTCTCCACGAGCGTGTGCTACCGCTTACACCACAGCCGATCTTACCCACATTTGGAGAGAGGGGAAAAAGGGGCGGAACCGGTGGGAAAAACCCACGTTTGCCTGAGCAGGCAAAGGCCTGTCGCCAAACAGGCGCGGCTAGCTCTCTCCGCCTCGGTTCCGCAGAAAGTGGTGGGCAGTGGTGGTAACGCTCTACTCGTCGTCTTCCGACCTTGTTTTGAGACAACGGATTTACAGTCCGCCGACCGGAACACCGCCCTTGGGGATTGGCTTCCACCCCTGTTGGGTGCCGGTGGAAGCAACGAAAACGATTCGTCAGTTAAAGTTTTGGTGGAAACGATTAATAATTATCGTAAATTTCGTAGTATGCCATGTTCCCACTCAAGGCTTGGTGCGAAGAAGGGCGAGACGATCTTAATCGCCGAAGATGAGCCCGTCGTTCGGGTGGTTGCCGAGAAGTTTCTCGCCGATCTTGGATACACGGTCGTCAGCACCCTGGACGGAGTGGAAGCGGCCAGGGTCTATGCGGAGACTCCAGGCCGGTTTCATCTGATCTTGAGTGATGTGATCATGCCGGTCTGCAATGGGCCGGAATTCGTCTCCGAGATCCGGCACTTGAATCAGAACCAGCGGGTTCTCTATACCTCTGGGTTCGCGGCGGACGAGTCTGGGAGCGCCTTTGCGGAGTATCCCTGCGAGCAGCAGGCTCCTTTTCTGCCGAAACCGTTCTCGCTTCTGGAACTGGCCTCCATGATCCGCAAGACCCTGGACGCGGCTGCCTAAGTCGCATCAGGGGCCAGCAGGCCGTAGACCACCAGGGTCTGGTAACGGCCATTCCGGAAGTAGTAGTCGCGCAGACTGCCTTCGCGGGTCATCCCGCACTTCTGCTGCACCCGACCCGAGGCTGGATTGCACTCAAAATGACCGGAGGTGATCTTGTGGAGGTTCAGGTTGGCAAAGGCGTAGTCGATGACGGCACGGGCTGCTTCCGTGCAGTAGCCTTGGTTCCAATAGGGGACGCCGATCCAATACCCCAGTTCCGCACGATGATGCTCCCGGCAGGTATGGAGCCCCACGACTCCGATCACCTCGCCAGTTTCCTGAAGAGTCACAGCCAGGGTCATGCCGCGGTCTTCATAGAAGGTCAGGTCATGGGTGGCGATCCATTTTTCGGCTCGACCGTCCTCATAGGGATAAGGGATGAGCAAGGTGGTCTCGTGGATCTCTCGATCACTGAGAAGTTGCTGGACGCGACTGGCGTCCGCGATGCGGAAGGGCCTGAGAAGCAGGCGCTCCGTTCGTCGTTCAGGTGGATGCAGAATCATGGTTGGATGCGTGTGGCTAGTGGTTCAACGGGGAGGGAAGGGAACAGGGTTAGAGGTTGCGAGGGCGGAATTTGCGATCCATGATCCAGACCTTGTCCGAGCCAACCCTCATGCACCGAGCGATTCTGTATCGCGATGCAACCGCGAGATTTGTCACTCATTGGGTGGAGCGTATTCGCGGGGAGTTTCCGCCTCCGCCGAGCTGGCGGGAGTGTCTCCGGCTGGCCGTGCCGGCGCTGATCGTAGGGGCGCTGATCCGGCTCTGTCTCTTTGTTCTGGTGCCGGAGACCTACCTGGGGCTGGACTCGTATTCCTACATTGATGCGGCCAAGCGGTTCTGGGTGGACGGCTACGACATCTCTTTCAATGAGAAGCGGCGATTCCTTTACCCGGTCTTTCTTATGCTGATCGCCAAGGTGCCGTTGATCGCGCCGGTCTACCTGGTGTCGTTGATCCAGCACACAATCGGAGTGCTGACGATCATCCCCTTCGTCTATGTGGCACGCTGGATCCTGCCGAACTTCAAGGCGGGCGTGATCCTGATCTCGCTGGTCTTCGCCTGCTGGTATAAGAACATCAATTACGAGAACGAGGTTCTGCCCGAGTCGATCTTTCTCTTCTTCATTATCTCCTCGGTGGCTGCTTCGGTGGCGTTGGGAGGGGCCGACAAGAAGCGACCCTTGTTCCTCCTCCTCCTGTTCGGAGCCCTGGCGGTCGGGACCAAGCCAGCCGCCAAATTGATCTGGCTGGGCGCGATTGCCTTGAGTCTGCTGTTTGCTGGAAACCCGCTTAAGTGGGCGAAGCAAGCTTGGGCAGCGCTCGTGATCGGAACAGCGTTTTTCTTCACGGTTGGATCGGATGAACAGTCGAGCTGGCTCTTGCTGAGTTCCGTGCTGCCAGCCGTGCCAACCGAAGGGGAACCGCATGCGGAGTATCGTGAAGCGCTGGAGCCCTACATCCTGGAATACCGGGAGATGGGAAGTCTCTATCCCTGGTTTCAGCGGATCAGCAAAAAGCAGCTCACGGAGAGCAAACCGAAGAACGGCACGACGGAAGAACCTGTCATCGACGATTCCAAGTGGCAGAAACTGCTCCGGGGAGATCGTAACAAGCGGATCGATGTCTTCAAGACGTTTGGAGGGGAAGGGGTGCGTGCCGCTCCCTTCCAGTTCCTGGGTTTCGCGATGACGAAGACGATGGTGGCTTTCGCTTACAATGACAGCACCACCAACCTGATCCCGGAAGAACTGGCCTCTCGCCAAGCCGAGTTGGTGGACGGCGCTGAGATCGACAACGAGCTCAAGTTCGAGCTCTTCTACCGCGGCGAATCCGAGGAGTATCTGGACCGGCTGGATCAGTTGGAAAAGCGGGGAGGCAAGACGATTCTGGTGAAGTTCATGGAGAGGGTCGGCGAGGTCCTACCCATCTGTGTGGTGGACAAGGACGCCTATCAAGTGCGGTTGGGATGGTTTGGCTGGCTGTCTCTCATCGGGATCTGTGCATCGGTCGCCGTTCACCTGCGCTGGGGCCTGATTGTCCTCTTGCCCACCATGGCGATGGTTTTCGGCACCTTTGCGGTGGGAGACAAAGTGAGCCGGTATGCCAGCGGCGGGGAATGGTTGGTGCTTCTGGGAAGCGCCTGTGGGCTCTACTGGCTCATCTGGGTGGGCATGCGATTGTTCCTGCACGGTCGCCAGATATGGGAGCGCTATCATCCCGGTGTTTAAGGTTGGGGTTGGTCTAGAAATGGTTCCGCCGGCGGGAATTGCACCCGCACCGCAACAGTCACAGAGTTGAATGCTACTCTTACACCACGGCGGAGGTCTTGTTGGAGGGAGAGCCTGTTCACAACAGGCTTCATCAACACAAACTTGGTATCCCCGCCAGGAATCGCACCTGGTCCCTCACGTTCGCACAGTGAGATGCATCTCTTACACTACGGGGACATCGTAATTAACGATGTAGAAATTGGCACCCAGACTTGGATTCGCACCAAGACCGCAAGGATTAACAATCCTGCATGATACTATTTCACTACCTGGGTCTTTTGGGGTGGCGCAGGTGTTCAGCCTTCATGCAAATGGTTTCCTGCCACGGAACGCTGAAACCTGCCCACTCAAGAAATTGGTCCCTCCGGTGGGCAACGATCCCACACCAACAGGGTAAAAGCCTGTTATGCTGCCAATTACACTACAGAGGACGAGACGATAAGAAGGGCGACGCAGTGGGCCTATTCTGAAGAGAGATAGACACACTGCGTCGCGGTTAAGGTTTGGATGCCGAGAACCGGGGTTCAAGCGGCTGCCGGCACCGTGATTGCATACTTGGCGATGGCACGTTCCATGATCGCCATCGGAGTGAAGTCTTCTCCGGCAAAGACTGCGGAGAGAACCGCAGGGGAGAAGCCGGAGATGAGACCCACCTCCTGGTCATAGACCGTCGCGGGCGAACCCGCGTAGCCGGCCGTGTTCCAGTAACAGATGCGGGGGCGAGGGTATCCCGCCTTGTCCCACTTCTTCAGCGCAGACTTCACTGAGGATTCCTTGAAGTCCGCACCTTGATCGAACTGCATATCCGAGATGATCAGGAGCATGTTCGGGATCTGGTCCGCAGTCGCGTTGTAGAACTTTGCCGAATCGACAATGAGCTTGAGGGCGGCGGCCACGTTGGTAGAGCCGTAGTAGATATCCTCAGACATCAGCCCTGAGAGTCCCTTGCTGAATCCAACATCAGCCCATTCATAGAAATGGGCGGAAGAAGAGAAGGGAATGAGCTTACGATAGAACGGGTTGGTTGCACCCATGCGATCGGAGGCATAGATGCCCAGACCCATGGCGACGTCCATGGCAGTGATGTTGCCCTGAACGCAAACGCTCATGGATGCGCTCATGTCCACAACGCAAACGGCACGAGTGCCGGTTGAGAAGTAGTCGGGCATCGCTTCAAACTGACGATCCGCCAGTTCCGATACTACTTGGTTGCGAACACGACCGGTGTAGTTAAAGACGCCCTCCGCCTTAGCCAGGCGAACGATGTCGTGCGGATAGACGGCGCCAGCGTTCACCTTGGTATTGGTGTTTGGATCGGACAGCGATTCTACCCAGGCATTGAAGCGTTCCGCATCGTGGCGCTCGAAAGCGGCCTTGTAACGGCCCACTGCGATCGAGGGGACGTGGCTGTAGTTGATGGCTTCCCAATCACGGGCGCACATCTGGGTTTCCACGACCTGAGTGGTCTTAGCCAGGAGCTGGCGATAGTCCTTGGGGTTGAGCCCCATGAACTTGCGCAGCGCTTTGGCCGACTCCTTGTGAGCCTTGTTTTCACGAGGCGCCCACTTGGCAGCGAGACCGTTCCCATCGCGAATAGCCTTAGCCCAGAGAGCCTTGGCGTCATCAGCGACCGGAGTCTCAAAGAGACACATCAGGTCATCCCAGCGTCCATATTCCGGAATGAGGGCCAGGTTGTGGCGCACCCAGTCCGGGTAATGGTTGCCAAGGAAGGTCAGGATCTCGCGAGATCCCGAGCGATTGCCCGCTCCACCGCGAATATCGCGGCACCAGAGCAGAAGCTGAAACGCCTTGATGGGATCGACCGCCCAGGCATTGAGGAAGAGATCCAGCGGGGACGCTTCATTATCGGCGCCATAGTAGGACTGACGGCGCTTCATGAGGGAACCCGCCTTGCCGAAGAATTCCACGAGAGGGTTCCCGGCGGAGTAGTTGGTTTTGTCGTTGTTATGGGTACGCATGTTGCCTCCTTTCAGATTGGTGGGCCGAAGCCCGGCTGTTCTATTAGCGTTGGTAATGCTGAACCCAATCTTAAGAATTTAGAGATGTGGTTTAGTTCAGACTGGTCTGGGTCTGCGTCGGGAGCAGAGAAGGAATTGCTGAATCCAGTCTTTGATCTTTGTATGGAGAGAAAGAGGGCCCAATCAGATTGCGTCGATCTGAATCGAACAGATAAAAACCAGGGTTTGCGGCAGGCAATCTTTCTGGAAAGGGCGAGTTGCACTAAGGAATCAGACTGTGCACTTGGCTTGCGTCTCTATCAGAGTCGTAGCTCCGAAGCGTGGATTTGCGGTAGACAGTCTTTCCGAATGCATGGCAGGAAATGGTTCCTCCGGTGGGAGACGATCCCACACCAACAGGGTAAGAGCCTGTTATGCTGCCGGTTACACTACAGAGGAGTCTCGGACGAGAAAGTGGCGGTCCATGCCGGTTATGCTCCGACTCCGACTCATGGACAGTGAGTCATGCTGCTATTACAACAATGGACCTTGAAAAGGGTTTTGGGCATTGCCCTACAGAGAATTCAGCCTGTCTTTGACCTGGCGTCGCCCACAGCGACGGGGTTTCAAAGTGAGTTGTGCTGTAAACAGGCTTTGCAAATGCAGAGCAGGGGTGGTTTTCCAGGTGAGAAATTGTCTTGGAGTATTGCCCCGATGGAGATTGATAGCTGGTAAGGGGCAAGAGTTGAAAAACACCCGATTCGTTGAGACTATGGGAGATGGCTCGAAAAGTCAGAGACGTTTTCCCATTTGGGATGCTCACAAACACCGAGGGCGACTTGTGGGAACGAGAGACTGTTCTTCCGCTCTTTGGGAAATCGTATCCGGCGAGAATTCAGGTAATGATTGATCCAGACTCTGGTATTTCAGATCATCAGGTTGAGGCATTTCGGCATTTCAATCATGAATGCCTGACCGGTTTGGCCTCATGCGAAGTTGCTATCAAACGCTACTGCGCCAATCTGGCGAATAATCTGGATGGCGGCCAGCGGGTGGTCGACATTAATCCCCCGAGCGAACACGTGAGACCGGTCGCGGTTCTTTTCGACTATCTATTTGGTTCCGTTTGCTTTGGGATTCTCTGCGACTGCGATTGGGACTGGGATAATGGAGTCGCCATCAAATTTGAAAACGGGGAGGTTACGGAGATCGGAACACAGAATCTTATTCTCTAGAGAAATGACTCTTCCCCGGATCCTAATCTACGGTGGGTTAGTGGCGTGGGTGCTGATGTATTTCCTCTTCCTGAGCGGGAGATGGATGCCGAATGCGCCGAGCTGGGATCAGTATCCCATTCGTGGTGTGGACGTATCTCATCACAATGGTGAGGTCGATTGGGTCGAGTTCAGCAAACGCGGAAACGCTCACCGGAGCTTCGTGTTCATGAAGGCTACTGAAGGCTCCGACTGGACTGATCCAGCATTTGCGAAGAACTGGAAAGAAGCGCGTAGGGCGAACTTGGTTGTGGGAGCCTATCATTTTTTCAGCACCCAGAGCAGCGGTGCCGCGCAAGCTGCTCACTTCATTCGGACAGTGCCAAAAGCGTCGAACTGCCTTCCTCCGGTGATTGACGTAGAAGTGTCGCGTCGCAGATCGTTCATGTCAGATCGCGAGCTATTATCAAATCTCCAGGTGCTATCCGACGAGCTGAAGAGTCACTATGGTCAAGAACCGATCATCTACACCACGGCAGAGTGCCAGGTTGAGTATCTTAAGGAGTGGCAGACAGATCGCTTATGGATTCGAGCAGTCATAGGTCGACCCAATCCATTGGCTGAGGATTGGCTCTTCTGGCAATTCTCCAGCCGTGGTAGCGTGCCGGGAATCGAGGGTAGGATCGACTTGAATGTGTTTCGGCATTCGACGCCGGAGTTTGAGGCACTATTGTCGCCCTAAGTAAAGGTGGTCCTTCTGCCTGGTAACGCTCCAGGGTCGTCCGATTATCAATCGGGCACTCTACTTTTGAGCTACAGAAGGTTCTCGTGGAAAAAGGGAAATGGCGGAGCCGGTGGGTACTGCCCCCACCTTTGCCCAGCGGACAAAACCTGTTTTCGAGACAGGCACGGCCATCTTATATCCGACTCGACTCCGCAGAATGAGAAAGGGTAAAGGGGATGGGAAAATGGCGGAACAAGTGGGAGTTGAACCCACAGACCCTCATGCAGAGCGTCAACGCGTTAGCAGTGCGTCGCAGCGAACCGGTATCTGCCTCTGTTCCGTACTATGGTTCAGGTAAAACTGGATGCAGAGGTGGGAGTTGAACCCACGGAGGCAGGCTTATGAGACCTGCTCGGATGCCCATCCTCTCTGCAGTTGGGAAAAGGGGATCAATCAGCGCTAAGGCTGGATCAGGCGCGGCACAGGCGGTCCACCTGCTTGAGCAGCGTGGGGATGCGATGCGGGCCGTGCATCTCCTGAATGCATTGGGCAGCTTGATTGGCTGGCATGCCGGCGGAGGTGATGTGGAGCGGATGCTTGCTCGTGCCGCGGTAGATCTCCTCGGCATAGCCGCCAGTCCGGAAGGCATTCTTGGCCACGCCAATGATGGTGACTTCCTGGTTCAGCGCTTCGTAAAGGTGAGCGCCCATTCCCTTGCGATCCCCAAGCCAGACATAGCTATCCACCACGATGGTATCGATCGGGTGGGGGAACTGCTTGAGGATGGCCAGGATGCAGGGCAGTTCACGTTTGTAGAACTCGCCGGGCACGTAGTCGCCTGGGGTCGGCATTTGAAGGCTCCGGGCCTCCTCAGGCTCGGCATCGCTCCAATCCAGGAAGGAGAGCGCTGCCACCTGTGCGATCTCGTCACGGTAATCGACGTCTACGCAGAGTTTGTGGGACTCGCTCATGATGGATGAATACAAGGTTTAGAGGTTACTGGAAAAATGGTCGCAGCGACAGGACTCGCACCTGCTTTCTTGAGTGCCCAAAACTCACGTCTCGGCTTCTTCGACCTCGCCGCGAAATAGATGGAAAATGGCGGAGGGGACGGGACTTGCACCCGCCACACGCTGCTTGCAAGGCAGCATCGCCCCTATGGAACATGCACCCCCGTGTAAAAGACTCAGC
Organism: Verrucomicrobiales bacterium; assembly: GCA_041984905.1. Taxonomy (GTDB): domain Bacteria; phylum Verrucomicrobiota; class Verrucomicrobiia; order Verrucomicrobiales; family DEV007; genus JBHIXE01. The sequence continues at coordinate 16,075 of JBHIXE010000039.1, forward strand.
GGCGTCGGTCCGCGGCTGAGACAGAAATTGGTTGATTGGGCAAAAGGCTGGAACTGGCAGGTGCCGAGGGACTTGCACCCTCCACATGGAGTTTTGGAGACTCCCTCGCCGCTATGGAACATGGGCACCTGTTGATTCCGGATGAACGAAAGAACAGGAAGAAGGCATCGACGAATCCATGGTTGGACTGCCAGGAGAGATCCTGGAAAGAGAGTCAAACCTGGGGTTGCCGGGAGAGTTGAATCATCACTCTGAAATCACAAGTATGAGGCCACCCTCACGCTGAAGGGGAGGAGTGGCCGATGAATGATGTTTTTAAGGCTAGAGTGGAACAACCCGGCAAGGCAACCGGTGAAGCCTGGCTCCTGAGGGAAGCAGCTTCCTGGCAGGCAGCATGGACTCGGATGATTTCCTTTCTTTCATATCTATTGAAAAAGGGAACCAGCCCCGCCCGGCGCGTGGCCAGGCGAGACTGGTTGGAATGAAAAGAACGAACACCGTAGCAGACTCAGTAGAGCTTGCTGCCGCAGGATTTCTCGGCGGACGTTTCGGTGTTTGCCTGCAGCTGGGCACAACTCACCGGTTAGCCTTATCATAAGATAGTGGCTATACGGATAGTGGATGTGGATAGCGGCAGGTGATTCAGGCACACCTCCCATGGGAAGCCTCTCGAAAGCGCTCAGAGTTTCGAGAGACAGCGGGTCCGGTCGAAGTGACGCGCACTTGACTTTTGGGCCCAAGCGAAGAATCGTATTGCTGTAGTTGTCAGCGTTGAAGCTTCGCTCAGAAGTGGATCGCTGTATCTCTGGGCCCGTTGATCAGTTGCCGCTGATCTGCGGGCTTTTTTTCTGAGCTATGTAAAAGTGTTTATCTCATTCAATCAGGTATCTGGTCGGGGAAATTCAGGATGTAAGTGGTTGGGATTGAGAAATTTTCGAATTCTGGAGAAACAAAAAACCCTGCTTCGTTTCCGAGAGCAGGGTTCACGCAAAAATCTATCTGTTAGATCTGTTCTACGTGACCCTACTCATCTCCATATCATAACCTCCATTGGTAAAGACGACGGCATGATAAGATGAGCCCGCGCATGGCACGGCCCAGGGAAGAATGGCCAGTTCCGCACTACGGCGGGACAGGGACCACCCTAGCGGGTTGCCTTGCTTGGTTATCTGTTTCGGTTGCGTCATTGAAAGTTGTGTTTAGGAAATGAGTTTATTTCGTGTGCCACTAGATAGCACATGTTATGACAAATGTCAAGGTCGTTCTATTCATTTCGGTTTGTTATCCTAACAGCATTTCCGTGTGGATAAGGAGGGAAAGCGGTGAAGTCTGAGGCGGCGGCGTTTCTTGCGCCGACGAGGTGCCGTGAGCGGCGCTGTGTCGCTGTCTAGGTGCCGGCGCGCTCTTAACGGTGTGGCGCGGCGCACGTTCCAGTTGTTCTGCTTCCAAGTCCGCGCAGGTAAGAATGCGGTCCTGGGTAATTGGGAGTGATGAGGACGAGCGAAGAGGAAGCGTGGGCGCGGTGGTTGATAAGCCCCGCTCTTCGGAAGGGGCAGGCGACTCTGGCTCGGATTTTCCTTGCAGGGTCGAGTTCAGATCCCAAAGGGCGGTCAAAGCTACGAGCGCGAGAGAACTGATCGTTTTTGGGGCCTTTAGGGCAGATTCATCAAGAAAAGGGGTGGGGCAATTTGCCGGTCGGCTTATTAAAGAGTTGGGGACGCTGAGGCGAATTCTTGAAATGAGGACGAGACCCGGCGGGTTGAGTCGCGAGCAACCGAGGCATCTTTAGTATGGGAGAGGCCGCCAGGAGCCGGACTTGGCGGCTTTGGAGCCTTGAAAATAGGGGGTGCTATTGGCCGGATGACCTGGTGGAAACCAGGGACCGCGAAGACAGGCGGAACAGGCGGTTTTCACCCTGGATTAAAATCACCGAGGGCACTTCGCCCATTTGTTGTCGCCATTCCAAAAAGTTTCTTGCGACGCATTTTCAAGAATTATCGGGCAAACGCTCTGATTCAGAAGGATGAGGGGGTGCTAAAGCGTTGACATTTCCCCGGTAACTTCATCTTCTTGCAAGGTTCGGGGGATCCCGACGGCGTTTTCGTGCCCTGATGAGCTTAATGAAATCTTCATTATTTCTTCATGAAAGCGTCACGAATCCTAGAAAGGCGACAATTATAACCACAAGAGACTGTTGCCTTCTCCTGACATTTTAGAGAAGCGCTACCCCAATCCATTCAACACATAATTTATGAAAGCCATCCGAAAAGCCCCGTTCATGCAGGCGCTCGTCCTGCTGGCGCTCCTTCCTTCGTTTGCCTGGCTTCCCGCGACCGGATATGCGAATCCGTTCGGGGAAATTGTGATTCACGGTGACGTCGCCTTTTCGCGGGACGGAAACACGCTGAACATCAATCAGTTTTCAGACAAAGCGATCATCCACTGGGAGGACTTCTCGATTGGCGCGAACGAAATGACGGTGTTTTTGCAGCCCGGTTCCGGGTCGTCTGCACTGAACCGGGTCACGGGTCCCAATGCCTCGAATATCATGGGGGCGCTTCAAGCGAACGGGAATGTATGGCTCATCAACCCCAATGGTATCCTTTTCGGACCAGGCTCAGTGGTGGATGTGAACGGGCTTCTCGCTTCCACCCTGGATGTGTCCAACGAGGACTTCCTTAATGGAGGGGATATCCACCTTCATGGGTTGAGCAATGCGTCGGTGAAGAACTTCGGAACCATCAATGCCGCTCAAGGGGACATCTTCTTTGCCGGTCAAACCGTGGAAAACCATGGCTACCTCGGTGCCATTGACGGTCGAGTGGTGATGGCCGGTGGTGGCGATATCCTGATTGGTGCGGGCCCGAACGGGAACGTCTTTATCAATGGCACGCCAAATGGCGGGGCTCACGTGCTTCAGGATGGAGAAGTCGTGGCTCCGGAAGTCTACCTGGCGGCTAAGAACAACAACGCCTGGGCTGCGGCGGTGAACGCCAAGGGAGCCATTCGCGCGAACAAGGTGACGAACAAGGGTGGACGCGTGGTTTTGGAAGCGATTGGTGGTTCTGGCGTGAATGTCAGCGGAACCATCAATGCCGATGGTGAGCAGGGCGGTGGTGAAGTGGAGATTATCGGGGGTGAAATCACCATCTCCAATATGGTGACCGCCAACTCCACCCAAGGCGACGGTGGACGCATCATGGTCCAGAGTTCTTCGGATCTGACGGTGACCGAAGATGGAGCGCTTCAGGCGAACGGCATCAACGGCGGTGAAGTCTCTCTCAACGCAGCGAATGAGTTGAACGTGCTCGGCGAAGTCAGCGCCAAGGCCATTCAAGATGTGGGTGGTCTGCTCTCCATGAGCGCCAACAGTGTCAACATCGGCGGTGATCTCGACGTATCCGGTCCCGCTGGCGGTGGTGAGATCAAGGTTGGCGGCGGTTTGCAGGGGCAAGACGCCAGTCTCGTGAATTCCCAGTCCACCAGCATTCAGAGCGGCGCGACTCTTAAGGCCAATGCCACGGACTCCGGTAATGGTGGTCAGGTCGTGGTCTGGTCAGATGGCAGCACGGACTTCCAGGAAGGTGCCGCTATTGAAGCCAAGGGTGCGGGGCAGATCGGACGCGGTGGTTTTGCGGAGGTTTCCGGTGTGGACACCATCAGTTTTGCCGGTGCGGTGGACCTGTCCGGTGAGGCGGGGAACGGAACGCTCTTGATCGACCCGACGGATGTCCGCATCTCGGCAGATGGGCAGGGGGGTGACATTCAGCAGACGGCTCTTCTGACTGCTCTGGGCACGGGGAATGTGGTGATTCACACTACTGGAACAGGCGGCGTAGGGAACATCCACTTCGACTTCAATAACTCCGGTGGTGGCGAGTTCTTGCTCTATGACAGTGACAACGACCTGAGCTTCTTTGCCCACGAAGACATTATCTGGGATGGTATCCTCAACAATGAAGGCGCCGGTAGTGTCAATCTGGTCGCGGGTTGGGGTGGTGAGTTCACCTTTGGCGCGGGCCCGAATGATGCGATTGCCGCAGCGATCACGGCTCAGGATATCCATGATGGAGTCTACGGCACCTGGGGCAATAGTGGTGGTGACATCATCTTCAACCAGACGACCTTCCGCACGGCCAGCGTAGGAACCCGGAACGGTGAAACGAACCTGTTCGCAGATCTGATTACCGGTCAAACTGGTAACGGCAATGGCGAGTTCATACAGATCGGTTTCGTCAATGCCCAGGGTGGCACGGTCGGGGATAAGGCTACCTATGGCGCTACCGCAGGGGATATTAACGTCTATGCGGCCACGGCTCTGACACTGACAGGAACGGGCGGCAATACTCGGTACATTCAAATTGGTCACGGTGGCGTCGATATCGGCGACCGGGATCCGTTTGGTATTGGATTGGTGAATCCCGCTTCTCGTCCTGATGGCAACATCAACGGGAACATCACTGTGGACGGCGGTCTTGCCCTGATCATGCAGGGACCCGGCAACGACAGTGGTTACAAGATGATCGGGCACGGTGGCGGCACTGATGAACAGGCCATCCTTGGTAATCTGAGTGGCGACATTGATGTGACGGCTGGTGTGGTTCGGATGGAAGCCGGCAACGGAACGCGGGCCTGGACCATGATTGGTCACGGTGGCTACAACCGGCGCGGTGAGCACAGTGGGGACATTAATGTGGAGGCCACGCTTGGTGACATCGTGATGTCGGGAGCCAACGAGGCCGCTGGCAACCACAGCTTTGCCTTTGCCCAGATTGGTCACGGTGGGCACAACTCAGAACACTTCAACGGTTCACCGATTGATGTGGTATACCAAAGCACTACACCTGGTCAATACGACTACAGTCCTTTCGCCACCGGCGTGCTTGGGGAGAACCGGCTCGGATTTGAGATTCCTACGGTCGGCCAGGTCAACGACCGGAACGCCGCTGAAGGCAACTCTGCCTACGACGTTGATGCATCTGTCGTTGTCAATGGCGTGAGCGGTCTGAGCCGCAAAGTGGGACACCACGGTGACATTACCGTGACGGCAGCTCGCAGTGTCCGGTTCACGGCCGGATCCGACAACGATGATTATGCCAAGATCGGTCACGGCGGCCGCGATACCATGGGTGAATTCGTGGGGGACATTACCGTCGAAGCCACCAACGGAAGCGTTGTGTTCGATCGGGATATGCGTGCAGGTTTGGGTGAGGGCGCCCGCGCCTATGTCCAGATCGGGCATGGAGGTTGGCGTTCAGCTGGCGGTGCCACGGGGCACATCGACGTTATGGCAGGGGCTGGC
>JBHIXE010000040.1:0-4486 GCA_041984905.1 Verrucomicrobiales bacterium
TTGCCGTTATCCGTTCCCGGTCCCCCAAACACCCCCACGAAATCTCCTTCAGAGGTGTAATGAAAGATGTAGTTACTGCCGTAGCCGTCCCCCAGAAACACGCTCCCATCGGGGCCAAAGCTCGTATTCGTGGGACGATATTTCGCGAGCTTCATCCCGGCGTCTTTCTCGATATCCGCCTTGCCCTTGGTCCAGACGATCTCCCCTTTTAACGTGGCTTTGGTGAAGGCCATCTCGGGATTTGCGGGAGAAAGGTAGATATACTCCTGACCGTCCGGCTCCGTGCGGATATCGATTCCGTGACCGCTGGATCGCTTGGAGTTATGCTCTGGAAACATCGACTTCACAAACTTGCCGTCCGGATCAAATACGAACACGGAGTCCGGTTCTCCGGTGTGGGTGATGTAGAGAAGACCATCTTCGTCAAAGGCCGTCCCATGGGAGGCATTGCCATAGGAATGCCCATCAGGAAGCTCGCCCCAGTTGTGAATGCACTTGTATTGAAAGTCTCCAGATCCGAGAACCGGGTGCTTGTTCTCGCCCGCCTTGGCGGTAGTGATGAGGTTCAGTGATGCCGCACTTGCAGCACTCGAACCAATGAGCTTGAGGAATCCCCGGCGATCCCGGGTATCAGAAGTAGAGTTTGGTTTGGTAGACATGGGTTTTGAGGGTTGTTCGGCCGAGTATTAGAAATGCGGCCCCTCACGTCAATGCTCATAGCACACCCCGAACTCACCCCGAGAGACTTCGGGTAATCCGCTCTCTAACAAACCTTTCGATTTTTGTTGGCGCAGAGCGCGACCTCTCTATGATGGTCCGACGAACGGGGTGCTCTCCCCGATCCACCCCCGTAAAACCACCACCTTTTTGAACGAGAAAGAATCCCCAGTATGAGCAAGATTGGATTTGTAGGAGTCGGCCGGATGGGCGCCAACATGGCCCGCCATCTCAAAGACTGCGGCTATGAAGTGACCGCCCTGTATGACATCAACCGCGAAGCCGCCTCCAGCCTGGCCACCGAATTGGGGTCGACTGCCTATGAGAAACTCGCGGATGTGACTGCGAATTCGGACACGATCATCACCGTGGTCACCAATGACACCGCCATGCGCAGCATCTTCATGGGAGAAGGCGACAATCTCCTCACCGGGGCTCAAGGCAAGACCTTCATCAACTGCGCCACGCTCTCTCCCGCCATCCACCGGGAGGTGACGGCCGCCGCCCATCCCGCTGGAGCCAAGGTTCTGGAAGCCTGCATGGCCTCCAGCATCAGCCACGCCCGGGAAGGCAAGCTCTACCTCATGGTTGCCGGTGACGAGGATGCCTTCCAGCAGAACGAAAAGCTGCTCAATGATCTGAGCCTGAATATGCGCTTTATCGAGGGCGGACCAGGTCGCGCCGCTGAGGTAAAGGCCCTGGTCAACATGGTCATGAACATCAACACGGCTGGGCTCGCCGAAGGCTTGGGCCTCGCGAAAGCTCTCGGTCATGACCTCTCCATGATCTGCGAAGTCTTCTCTCAAACCGGCGCCAACTCCCGTGTCTTGGAAACGGATGCCGAAGACATGATCAATCGCGATCACGACTGCTGGTTCTCTGCTGATCACGCGGCGAAGGACTCCGGCATTGCCCAACAGATCGCCCGGGAGAAAGGGCTCACCCTCCCTCTCAATGACGCCACTCAGGCCCAGTATGCCAAGATGACTGCCGAGGGCCTCGGTGAGTTGGACAAGTCCGGCATTGCCGAAATGACCTTCCCTGGCCGCCACGCGCATCCAGACGCCTGAGCTGTTACTCAATCCAAACCAAACAAACAAACCCGAAAACCATATGAGCAAACTCGTTCCCACGATCAGTTCCGGTACCGCAGGCCCTCTCGGCGTGCTTCACCTCCCCCGCTTCTGGCAGAAAGTGTCTCTCGACGCGGTGGGCAAGCTTCATGACGAATACCCCGCTTGTGGCGCTGGGTATGACCAAATGACCTTGGACGCCCTGGGTCTGGATAAGGACACCACCATCAATTACATCAAATCCAACAAGCCCACCTACGTGCAGTTCGAGTCCTGGGTGCTGCAGCAAAAGGGCGGCGCTCTGGATCCCGAAGCCGTGCGTAAGCACAACGAGGCTGTGCTTGGATACATTCATGATGACGGCACCCGTGGAGAAATCCTGGGCGGCGCCGGACTCAGCGATGATACCTGCAGCTTCCGTGATGCAGTGAACCTTAACAACCTCGACGACTGGGCCCTGTTCCATCAGTCTGAGATTGCCTGATCGGTTCTCGAAAGATTCCAGAATTCAGCCCGGATGCGCGCTCAGCCGTCCGGGCTTTTTGTTTTCATCGGGAGCGATCTGGGTATCTTGTCAGGCGATGCGAGAACCCACCTCTTTTGAGCAGCGCGTCTATGAAGCGCTTTGCCTGGTTCCCAAGGGACGAGTCACGACTTACCGGGACCTGGCCATCGCGATCGGCTGCCGGTCCAATCAAGCCATTGGTCAGGCTTTGCGCCGCAATCCCTACGCCCCGGAAGTGCCTTGCCATCGAGTTATTCGCGCGGACCTCACCCTGGGCGGATTCGCCGGCCAGCGCGAAGGCGAAGAGACGGAGCGTAAACGCAAGCTCCTGGAATCAGAAGGTGTGACCTTCGATGCCCTTGGACGTGTCGATAAGAGCCGGGTCTATGAGTTTTAGGGATCCACCGAAAGGCATCTCCACTAGAGGCCGTGTCCATAGGCGATTAATATGGCCCCCTTCATGACTCGACCCCTCATTCTCGCACTCGTTTCCCTCCTGGTTTCAACCGCCCTTGCCGACAAGCCCAATATCGTCCTCGTGATGGCGGACGACCAAGGCTGGGGAGACATGGCTTATCAGGGACACCCTCTTCTCAAGACGCCGCACTTTGATGAGGCCGCCGCGGCAGGGCTCCGTTTCGACCGGTTCTATGCTGCCGCCCCGGTCTGTTCCCCCACTCGCGCCAGCGTCATGTCCGGTCGCCATCCCAATCGCAGCGCCTGTTATCAATGGGGACACAAGCTACGGCCCCAGGAAATCTCGATCGCCGAAGTGCTGCAGACGGCGGGCTACAAGTCGGGTCATTTCGGCAAGTGGCACCTCGGCTCTGTTCGCAAGGGAAGCCCGGTCAGCCCCGGAGCCCAGGGATTCGATGAATGGCTTAGCGCTCCCAACTTCTACGACAACGATCCCATTCTCAGTCATAAAGGGGAAGCCGTGGCTCTGAAAGGTGAAAGCTCCATGGTCGCGGCCGATGCCGCCATCGACTGGATGAAGCAACAGACGGAGGCGGAACAACCCTTTCTCGCGGTCGTGTGGTTTGGTTCGCCGCACCACCCTCATGAAGCTTCCCAGGAGAATTTTGACCTCTACGCCGATCATCCTGAGGCCTATCCGCATTTCCTGGGCGAGGTGACCGGGATGGATACGGCCTTTGGCAAGATCCGCGAATCCCTGACCGAACTGGGAATCCGGGACAACACCATCCTGTGGTACTGCAGTGACAATGGCGCCCTGCCCAAAGAAGGCTCCGCAGGGGAGTTCCGGGGCAAGAAAGGTGACTGTTACGAAGGCGGCCTGTTGGTGCCCGCAATCCTGGAGTGGCCCAGCAAAATCACCAAACCACGCCAGACTTCACTCCGGGTGAATACCTGCGATATCTATCCCACCCTGCTTGAAATCGTAGGAATCCAGATGCCAAACCAACCCAGACTGGATGGCATCAGCCTGGTGCCCATCATTGAGGACAGGGAATCCGACATGCCCCACCGAGCCATGGGCTTCTGGGACTATGACATCCGCGGGATCGGGATGAAGGCCTACGATCTCATGGAAGAAGTCCTAAAAGCGCAGCAGGCAGGCCAGGAACTCCCGGTTCAGGAAGACAGCTTGAATGCGGCAAAGATTCTCACTCCGCATGCGCAGGGAGATTACAAGGGGCACGCCGCCTGGAATGAAGATGGCTGGAAGCTGCATCGTCTCACCAACAAGAAGGGGGAGATCACCTTTGAGCTCTACAACCTCAGCGACGACCCCTATGAAACGAACAATCTCAGCCAACAAGAGCCCGAGAGAGCCGCGAACTACCAGAAGCGGCTGGAGAGCTGGATGGACTCCGTCATCGCCAGTTCCAATGGGGCGGATTACACCAACTAGCGATTCCAAAATCGAACGCTTCTTATAATCGCCTCCCCGCTTCTGTCCGTATAGCTTTGAGGGGAAACACCCAATGAGATTTCAACAGTTCCAATTTCATACCTCTCAGTTTCGGTCCATTCCCTGGTATTGGAGTGTCGCGCTGGGATTGATCGCGGCAATCCTTGTAGGGTTGCTCTCGATCGCTGCCCTTGCCGGTGTCGTCTGGGCAACCTGGCTTAAATATACCGGACCCGAAACGACGCTCTCCTTTGAAATCATGATCGACATTTTGCTGATGGTCGTTATCGGCGGCATGGGGACAATGCTGGGCGC
>JBHIXE010000040.1:4496-21213 GCA_041984905.1 Verrucomicrobiales bacterium
TCCGCAATCTCTTCCGCCGGTTGAATGACGAGGAACCCCAGTCATCCCAGGAACTCCTGGTCCGCAATTTCGAGGCCAAGCAACGGGCTCAGAGCCGCATTGAAGTGATCGACATTGAGGCAGAGAAACTGCCGGGACGCGGCGAGGACTGAACCTTGATTCCCCCTGATCCGCCGGTTAGGCTGCCGGGTGAGCAATCTGGTTTGGTATGTCTGCTATGGGTCCAACCTGTATCGCCCCCGCTTTGATCTCTACCTGCAAGGCGGGGCTCTAAGCTTTGTCCAGTCGCGCTTCGGAGGCTGCTCAAATCCGGCGCCTCCTCAGGACGTCGAGGTAGCCACCATCCCCTACCAACTCTACTTCGCCAGGGAATCCTCCAGCTGGGAACAGAAGTCGGTGGCCTTTCTTTCTTCTCGCCGAGGCTCTGGAGAAGCACTCTGTCAGGCCTATCTCATTGAGCAGAGCCAATTCCTGGAAGTCTGGCAACAGGAGAACGGCCGTGAACCCCACGCTGATGGTTGGTCCGCTCCTTGGAGCGATCTCCAACCCGGCGACACCTGGATCCAGGACGCCATACCGAAAGGCTGGTATCGCAAGCTCATGGCTCTGGAGCCTATCAAGGGCTATCCCGCCTACACCTTCACGGCAGAATGGGATCTCGACTCAGTGGAGCCGACTCCTCCCGGACCACTCTACCTTCGAACCCTCATCGCAGGATTGAAGGGCGCCTACTCCTTGAGCGATGCTCAACTCACGGATTACTTTCACCAGGTCCCTGGCACGGATCAATGGCCTCTGCCGGAGCTAGCCAAACTTATCGAAACAACTCCCCTTCTGCTTCCCTAATCAGTCCCATAAAGCCTCCACTCATGGAAATCGGAACCTACTCTTTTGGCATGGGCGATCGCTTCGCCCATCAGGCAGCGGCACAACTCCGTGCCTGTATCCTCGCGGAACAACAGCTCGGCATTGAAGTGGTGCCGGTCTGGAACAAGTCCCACCGGGAGCACACCACCATTGGCTCGGCCCCAGCCAGCACCCGCGCCGCTGCGGATGAAGCTATCAAGGAGTTGGGCTGGACCAAACCCTACTTTGTGGATGCGGATCACATCAATCTCGACACCGCTCACCTCTTCTCGGATGCCAGTGACTTCTTCACCATTGATGTCGCCAACTCCATTGGCCAACCAGCCGACCCGCAGGCCGTGCAATCCTTTCGCCTGCTTCACCGGAACCTGATTGGCAGTATCGAAGTGGAGGGAATCGAGGAACCACTGAAGATCAGCCAGGAAGAGTTCGAACGCATTGCCGGGAAATATCTTCTCGCCGTTCAAGAAGCCGCACGGGTCTACCGCCATCTCGTGAAGCTCAAAGGCGAAGGCAACTTTGTTCCGGAAGTTTCCATGGATGAGACGGACTCGCCTCAAACTCCCGCCGAGCTGCTCATCATCCTGGCGGCCATCGCGGACCAGGATCTCCCCATCCAGACGATTGCTCCCAAGTTCACGGGCCGATTCAACAAAGGAGTCGACTATGAGGGAGACCTGGCCCAGTTCGAGCAGGAGTTCAACGATGACCTTGCCGTGATTCGCCACGCGATCCAGGCCTTTGGGCTTCCCGCCAATCTCAAGCTCAGTGTCCATTCCGGAAGCGACAAGTTTTCGATTTACGCGCCCATCAGTAGAGCCCTGAAACGGTTTGGCTCCGGGATTCACGTGAAGACCGCCGGCACCACCTGGTTGGAAGAACTCATCGGTCTGGCAGAAGCAGACGGAGACGGTCTCACCATGGCCAAAGACATTTACCGTGCGGCCCTGGAGCACTGCGATGAACTCTGCGCTCCATATGCAGCGGTCATTGCCATTGATGCCAGTAAGCTACCTTCCGCGGATGAAGTCCAAGGATGGTCGTCCCAGGCGTATCAGGACGCGCTGCGCCACGTTCCTTCCAACCCTGCATACAACCCTCATTTCCGCCAGTTGCTGCACGTAGGATACAAGATGGCCGCGAAGCTCGGTGAGGATTACCTGGCTCAGCTCAAGGCCTTTGCCCCGACCATCGGCAAAAACGTGACGGAGAACCTCCTGGAACGGCACCTCAAACCGATCTTCGGAGAAATCCAGTAGATTTCCCTGCGGGGCATTCCTCTTGACCAGAGGACATACTGGCTTAGCCTGCTCGGCTTTATCAAACCCCGAACTCAAAACTAGAAAGGCAGTCTTTTGCCATGAAATTCCCTATCACCCTAATCTCCCTACTCGCGCTCAGCTCTTTTAGCATGGCTCAAGAAACCAAGGCTCCCGAATCTCTGGACGAGAAGATCAGCTACACCATCGGCGTCCAGATTGGGCAGCAACTCAACCAGGACGATCTCGCAATTGTTCCCGACCATTTCCTCGCTGGTGTTCTCGACTCTCTCGAAGAGAAAGAACTGAAGCTCACCGAAGAAGAGCAGCAGAACACCATGATCGCTCTCCAGGAGCGCCTGCAGAAGAAGCGTGAAGAAATGGCCGCTGCCCAGAACGCTGAAAACGCCAAATTCTTTGAGGACAACGCCAAGAAAGACGGCGTCGTCACTACCGACAGTGGCCTGCAATACAAGGTCATTGAAGAAGGAAAAGGTGAAAAGCCTCAGCTCAATGACACCATCACCGCCCATTACCACGGCACTCTTTTGGATGGCACGGTCTTCGATAGCTCTGTAGACCGCGGCAGCCCGGCCTCCTTCCCAGTGAATCGCGTGATCGCAGGTTGGACGGAAGCGCTTCAATTGATGCCGGTAGGCTCCAAGTGGCGCCTCTTCGTTCCTTCCGATCTCGCCTATGGCGAACGCGGCACTCAGGGCGGCCCGATTGGCCCCAACACCCCGCTCATTTTTGACGTGGAACTGCTCAGTATCGACTGATCAACCACCGCGGGTCAGGAAGTAGATTGCCAGCGCAATCAGCAGGACGGCCCCGAAGACTCCCAATATCAGGCCGAACCTGGGCGAGCTCGAAGCTCCCTTGGGTTCGGCCTTTTTGCTGCGCCCCACTTCCTCCATCTTCAACTTCGGAGTGGATGGCTCCTTTTCCGGCTGAGTCGAGGGCTCGCGCCAGGGCTGCGCTTTGGACCGGCTCGACGAGCGCCTCATGGGCTGCTGCACGCGAGGTGGAGCGGTGGAACTCTCCGAACTGCCTCCCCGCCAGTTGGCGGAAGGTTCGGCAGGAGGCTCCTTGCCTGGGGGCGGCCTCATGGGAGACGCCAGTGAGACTGCCGGAGTCAAGGTGACAGGAGATGTGTCCGTTTTCGGCTTCGTCTCCAAGAGAGGCCCCTTGGCTCCCTCATCCGGCGTCTCTACCGTCTTTGTTTCCGAATGGTCTTCCGACTCGTTCTCCGGTTCGGCCCCGAGACCATCCTCTTCTTCGGCTTCCGGCGCAGTTTCCTCCTCGGCTGCTGCTTCCGAATCTACCTCTTCAACCTCTTCCGGATTAGCCGCCTCAACCGGCTCTGCCTTCACGGAAGCGCCGAACTCCACATCCGGGATCGACTCCGCCGCACTGGCACTGGCGCTGAGCCGCTTCAATTCCTCTGGTGACAACAGAGATATAGCGGCGGTCTTCTCCTGCTCGTTTTCCTTGAGGATGTCGACCAGTTCCCCGGCTTGCGGATCGATGGATTTACCCGCAAACACAAAGTTCCCGGCGTCCCCATACCTGGCCCCATAGCTTTCTGCTTCCTGATCGATCTTCCGATTGTGCCAGCGATCGTAGAGCTGGCGGAAAGTGTCGACGTCTCCTGGCTCCAGATGTTTTTGGTCCCATTCCAGAATTGCAAGCTGCCGGTCGACCAGAATTTGCACGATGCCGGACTCATCCGTTTCCACGTCGTCGCCGCAAAGAGCACAAAGGAGGAGCTTCATCTGCCCCTCGTCGGGCGAGTCCAGGATCTCCAGCGCCATTTCACATTGCCGCTTGAACCAGATATCCACCGTTGAGAGATGGGTGAAGAGCGGTGAAAACACCGAGCACTGCTCCAACCGTTCCCTAGCCTCCTGCTCATCAAAAGCCGCCGGAGAGGGATCATACCAGGCCTTGAACCCAGCGCCTTCCAGGATCTCCTTGAGGAGTTGGGCGGTCGCGAGATCTTCCGGAGCAGCACAGATGTAGATGGCCCCAGGGCTTAGCTCACCGGAATAAGAGCTGGATGGTTGTTCGCCAGAATCCGCCATAGGTCTAGGATTCTCCAAACTTCACCTTGAGAGGCGACACGCAACCCGTTTTGAGAGAGAATGCGGGCTCCTCATCCCTTCCCAGCCCACTCAAACCTGCTTATCGCCGTTTTTGGGAAGTTCGAGCTTTTCCACCTGAATCGGAGAGTTCCGATTTGGGTGATTCAAGTCGATTCGGTGCAGTTGATTGTCCAGGTAGACGAGGACCTCATGGCTGGAGACCTTCTGCACTTCAATGCGGCGATCTCTCCCACCAAACTGAATTCGGAAAGAAGCTCCACTATGGGCGGCCACCTTGATCGGCTCCAGATTGGACGCAAGCAGCGGATCCGGATTCTGCAGGATGTAGATGTGATCACTGCCAAACCGCGGTGCGAGAGGCGGAATCACCTCGATGCTTCCATCGGCACGCAGAAGCAATCCATCAAAGTTCTGCGGCCCAATCTCTTTCGCCTTCTTCAGGAACAGGGCCCGGTCATCCGGTCCACTGCCTCTCGGCCAGTAGTGATGGATCAACCCTGTGACCCCGATAATCGTCAGGATGACTCCCACAGCCATGGCGATCGCGGTGAAGTAGAGGCTGAAGAACAGCGCAAAGGCAATTGCCCCGAACTTCATGAAGTTCAGGAAATACCCAAAGAAAGTCGCCAGACACCCAGGCTGCGGCTCCTGCTGCCTCTGCAGTTCTTGTTTTTGAACTAGTCGCGAGATGGGATCGCTCTCGACCGGTTTGTCTTTCGATTGCTCCGTTGCTGTGCTCCGAATTCGTCTTAAGATCGTGTCCTCACGATCCTTTGGCGCCGTCTCCGATTGAGCCGCTTCCAGGTTGGTGGAGGGTTCAGAGGCAGCGTCCTGAGTAGCCTCTCCCTGACTCTCGATGGACCTGCCCTCCTCAGCCCCATCCTTGATGGTCTCGGAAGGCGCCGGAGCATCTTCCGTAACAACTGGCTCCGTGCGTTCGGAGTGCATTGACTGATGCAGCACAGCCGTTTCCTGCTGAGGGGCATCGGCGGACTCCGGTTGCGTCACCTCGAGTTCTGATTTCGAGGTTGTCGCAGCCTCTTCAACCGGGATCGTCTCAGCGGATGGCTGGAGAAAGGTAGCGGGCCTTGCCAACGCTGCATACGCAGGCATCGAAGCGATCCCCCAGAAAGGCGCAGGTGCACCTGGGAGCCCCAGAGAGATGGGCGTTGCGATTTTTTCCGGGAGTGGGACAGGATCTCGCACCAGCTCCGATGGGGCTTGCGGTGCGGGTGACACCTGAGGTGTGGACACTGCTGCCAAGGGCGCAATATCCACCTGCGCGACCGATGCAGTGTCGGCGACCGTGCCGGTGCTGCCTCGCAGCTTATCCAGGTTCTCCTGAACCTTGGCCCGCTCAGGATGCGCATAGCCGCTCATGGTGTAGAGCCGGTCGTAAATGTTGATCGCCCGGCTCATGAGGCTCTCCGCCATATCCAGATAGCCCGCCTCGTGATACCAACTCGCCAGGTTATTGAGATCCCGGGCCACGGCCGGGTGCTCGGCCCCATAACTGGCCTCATCGATCTCTAACCCGCGCAACAGGAGAGGTTTGGCGCCCTCCATATCGCCCTGAAGCATGCGAACTCGCCCCCACACATTGAGATCCGCTGCGAACCGGGGATGATCGCTTCCCAGGCATTGCTCGTGGATATCTGCCGCGCGCACGATCAATTCCCGGGCTTCCTCCGTTTTGCCCAGGTCGGTCAATATCAGCGCCAGGGTGCTGAGGTCCCGGGCCACATCCAGATGACCCGAACCGTAGATGTTCTCGTCAATCTCCAGAGCCTGGCGAAGCACTTTCTCTGCATCCTCCAATCTGCCCGATGCTCGCAGCAGCAAACCGTAGTTGTTCAGATCTCCCGCCACTTCGGGATGCTCGGACCCGTAAGTCAGTTCGTCGATCTCCAGAGCGCGGCGCAGGTAGGTTTCCGCCTCCTGGTATCGCCCGGTCGATTGGAGGATGAGCGCCAGATTACTCAATACTCTGGCCACTTCGGGATGATTGGCGCCAAGCCGGCTTTCATCGAGGGCAAGGGCTTCCCGCAAAAGCTCCTCCGCTTCTGAGACGCGATTCGTGTCGTGAAGCACCTGGGCCAGGTTGTTGAGCGCATCAGCGTAATCGGAGGTGGGACCGCCGTTCTCCCCTGCCGTTCGGGAAATATTGATGGCACGGCGCAAGAGGCTCTCCGCTTCGCCGAGCCGGTTCAGTTCGTGAAGAATCGACGCCAGTTCCGTGAGTCCCGATGCCAGGGAAGGATCGTGAAACCCGCGCTGCTTCTCTTCAATTTCCAGGGAACGCCGCAGCCAGGGTTCCGCTTTTGCCAACAGCCCTTTGGCAGCCAAAAATCGAGCCAACTGGTGCCGAAGTTCGTTGGAATCCACATCGAGCCCCACCCGGTCGGCATGGGTCAGGACGGACTCGATATGAGTGCGCAGCCCATCGTAACGGGACCAGTTCTTGACGTTCTGAGGATCGCCCAGCTGCTGACCACGCAGCAGCTGGAGGGCCGTATCGACATTGTTCTTCACCTCTTCCTGAGGCGTCTGGATGCGCACCACCTCTTGAACCAGGCTATGCATCTGGATGGTCGAGGCTCGCCGGTCTTCGGTCAGCAAAGCAAAATCCAGCAGCTCCCCGCTCGCAGCCCTCAACCATCTCGTAGGTCCGAGATTCTCCCCTTCCAGAATGTCATCAGGGATAGGATCCGGCGCGAACCAGGCCAGAATGTGAAGGAGGCGTGCCGCATCTGGGCCCAGCCGGTCGATGGGCATCTGCCAGGTGACCGCAATTGCGTGGGAGTCATTGGGCCCCGGACGCCGGTAGTCGCGGGTGCGCTCTCGATCCTCCGCATTGAGGATCTCTTCCCGCGCGGAATTCCAATCCTCCAGATAATCGCGAAAGGAAATACGCCGCAAAGCCACATAGGCGGCGGCTTGTTCGATGGCGAGAGCCAGTCCCCCCAGTTCCTTCACAATCCTCAAGGCGTCTTCCGCATCCGTGTTGGTCCGGTGACGGGTATTCGCGGTCCGCGCATCCAGGTAAGACACCCCTGCCTCCTGATCGAGCACTCCGAGTTCGATCTGTTCTGCCTGAGGAGACTCCCAAACTCCGTGTCGAGCCGTGACGACGATGGAACCCTGGCCCTGCACGTGATTGAGGACCTCATCGCGCACCGCCTTGGCGGCATCAGGATCATCCACGTTATCCAACACCAGATACCAGCCGGCGTGATTCTTGAGCCACTTGAGGGCCGCAGTCACCTGGACGTCTTCGCTTTCCAGAGGATTCTGCTCGGGAAGATCCAGAACCATGGGACCCGCCAGTCGGGCGAGCCCCTGCCTTAACCGCTCCCGTGTATCCGCATCCACAAAGAGCAGGGCGCTGAATTGATTGGCGTGACGGTGACCATACTCAATAGCAGTCCGGGTCTTGCCGATGCCTCCCAGCCCGTGAATGACGACCACGCCTCCAGGCGCTTGCGAGAGGCGCTCACTGAGATGTCTCAGGAAGTCCTCACGGCCCACGAACAAATCCTGAATGGATTCGGGCAGATTGTTGACCTTGGAGGGAACAGGCATGCTAAAGGCGGAATGGACGCATCTTCTCCTTCGGATTCGAGAGGTGCAAGCTCAACCGAACCCGCTTCTCAAGAGGGACCTAAAACCTTTTCAGAAAAAAAACACACATTTTTAGACAAAGGTCGCGGAGGGCTCCGCTTCATGGATAGAAAGCGGATGAATTTGGAACCGAAACTCGAAAGTCTTGAAGCAACTCTGAAGGGGCTGAAACCAGCCACTGCGAGTGAAGAGCTTCTCAGCAAACTTGAGGCGGCTTTGGTTCAGGCAGATGCCGAGAAAGTGGCAGAGCCTTCCAAGATCATTCACTTCCCCTTTACCCGGTGGGCGGTTGCCGCAGCAGCGATGTTCGCAGCGCTTCTGATGGCGGTTAGTTCCACCCGAGTCGATGACTCAACCAGTTTGTCGGAAGAATCCGGCGCTGGGTATCGCCTGCAAGATGGATACCTGGTTCCTGATTCGGATGGCGGAGCCGTCCTTCCTGTCGATGTGCGGATGAAGGAAGTCCCTCAGAAGAACCCGCTCAAGAGCGAGATTCCCAACGAGACGGCTCGATGATTTTTGTGTGATTTGTGTTTCTAAGAGTGTTGAATTGTGCGCGTGGCTTGCGGGCCGTGCTTCCGAGAGGAGCACGGCTCGCTTCCTTTTCAGCCCCTGAGCTCAACCCCTTCTCCTGAGTTCCACTCCGGTTTTTCTCGACCGCTCTTGCGTTCTCCCCCGGCTTGCGGACAGATTGCTCCCCTAGTCTCTCCGTCAACCCATGCCGAATTCCCCGGAACGCCCCAACATCATTCTGATCCTCACGGATCAGCAACGGCTCGATACGATCAACGCGCTGGGATTCCCGTACGTCGACACGCCGAACCTGGATCGTCTGGTTCATGAAGGGGTCACGTTCACGAATTGCCACGTCACGGCTCCTTCCTGCGCTCCTTCCCGGGCTAGTCTCTTCACGGGGTATTATCCCCACACGACGGGCATCATGAAGAATGCCGATCGATGGGAGCACTCCTGGATCGAGGACCTCAACCAATCGGGCTACCAGTGTGTGAACATCGGGAAGATGCACACCTGGCCCTTCACCACGCCCTGTGGATTCCATCAGCGTTACGTGGTGGAAAACAAGGACCGCTACCTGGAGGGCCGCTATTTCTTTGATGAATGGGACAAGGCACTGGCAGCGCGCGGCCTTGTGAAACAACAGCGAGAACAATATCGCAAGCGCTCGGATTATCAGCAGGCCTTGGGAGCCTTCACCTGGGATCTGCCGGAGGAGACGCAAAGCGATATGTTTGTGGGAGAAACCGCCGACTGGTGGCTGCGCACCTATCCCAAGCCAGAGTCACCACTCTTTCTGGAGATCGGCTTTCCGGGACCGCACCCCCCCTACGACCCATCACCTGGCTATCTCAAGCCTTACCTGGACCGGGAAATCCCCCTCCAGGAAGTCACTGAAACAGACCTCGAGGGACAACCGGAAGCCTACAAGGGCATGCGGGTGCACAACCACGAAGTCGACCATGACTCCGTGGTGCTGGATCTCGACCCGAGCGAAGAACAACGCCTCCGCCAACGCCAGCATTACATGGCCAACGTCACCATGATCGATCACCAGGTTGGCCAGATCATGGAACGGCTTGAGGCTCAGGGATACCTGGAGAATTCCGTGGTGATCTTTACCTCCGATCATGGGGACTGCCTCACCGATCATGGGCACAGCCAGAAGTGGACGATGTACGAGCAGGTCACCAAGGTTCCCCTCATCGTCTGGTCGCCCAAGCGCTTCCAGGGCGGTCGAACGATCGACGACCTGGTCTCCCTCTTCGATATCGGTCCTGCCATCTTAGAGTTGGCAGGCCTGGACGTTCCCGAGACCTTTGAAGCTGAAAGCATCCTCCCCGCCCTGGAAAGGGATGCGAAGTGGAAAGGCCGGGAACGCGTCTTCGCCGAGCATCCCCGGGACGGAAACTTCACCACGGCGGATTTCCAGACCATGGTGCGTACGGATGAATGGAAACTCGTCCACATTCTCGGCAGCGATGCCCTGGGTGGAGCGAGCGAAGGATTGCTCTTCAATCTGAGGGAGGATCCTGGCGAACAGCACAATCTGTGGGCGGATCCGGCCTATGAAGCGGTCAAAGCCGACCTGCTCAACTCCATCCTGGAATGGCGGCTGCAGAGCACCTTGCAAAGCTCTCGCTGGTCGAGCGACTTCCGCTGAATTCTTGCCCAGACATCTGGATCGAAACCCCTTAGAATCGAGAACCCCGCTATGAACAAATCCGTCTTTGGCGCCAAACTCACCGAACCCAGTGGAATCCTGGAACTCATGGAAGACCTGGGGCGCGCCCTGACCACGAACCGGGACGCCATCATGATGGGCGGGGGTAATCCGGCCCAAATCCCTGAAATGCAGGCGATCTGGGTCAAGCAGACTGAAGATCTGCTCGCCGATCCCGAACGCTTTGGGGACGTCCTCGCCAACTATGATCCGCCCAATGGGAATCCCCAGTTTCTTGATTCGATGGCGGCGTTTCTTCGCTCCCACTGTGGTTGGGATGTGACCGGCTCCAATTTGGCCATCACCACTGGCGGACAGACGGCTTTCTTTTTCCTCTTGAACATCTTTGGCGGGCGCACCCCGGCTGGCACCCAAAAGAAGATTCTGCTCCCGCTCATGCCGGAATACATCGGCTACGCCAACCAGGGCGTGGATCACGATCTCTTTGTCACGCAACCCGCCCGAATCGAACTGACGGGCCCCCACCGCTTCAAGTATCGCATCAACTTTGACGACCTGCCTCTCGATGACACCATCGGCGCGATCTGCGTTTCCCGGCCCACCAATCCCAGTGCCAATGTCCTGTCCGATGACGAGATGCAACGCCTCGCAAAGCTTGCGGAAGAACGGGACATCCCCCTGATCATCGACAACGCCTATGGCTATCCTTTCCCTGGCGTGATCTTCACGGATGCCAAACCGCTCTGGTCTCCCAACATCATTCAAACACTGAGCCTTTCGAAGCTGGGTCTACCTGGAACCCGCACTGGAATCGTGGTGGCTCGTGAGGAGATCATCCAGGACTTGGCCGCCTTGAATGCCGTCATCGGCCTCGCCAACAACAACGTGGGTCAGGCGCTCGTTCGCTCCCTGGTAGAGAGCGACAAGCTCAGTGATCTGGTGAGCAAGGTCGTCCGGCCGTTCTACAAAACTCGCTGCCAGGCGGCTGTCGAGGCTCTCGACTCGGCCATGCCGGACTCCGTCCCCTATCGCATTCACGAACCTGAAGGCGCCTTCTTTCTCTGGCTCTGGCTGGAAGATCTGCCCATCACCAGCCGGGAACTCTATCTACGCCTCAAGGACCGCGGCGTCATCGTGGTGCCAGGCGAGTATTTCTTCTATGGCCTCGACGAGGAATGGCCCCATGCCTCCCAGTGCCTGCGCCTTTCCTACACCCAGCCTGAGGAACGGGTTCACAAGGGAATCGAGATCATAGCGGACGAAGTCGCGAAGATCTATTCGGAAACAAAATAGCTATTCGCCAAAGCCAGGGTTGTTCTTCGACGGTAAAATTGGCATTCTGCGAGGATTGTTGACTACACAACTCCTCCCATGAAAGCCATTCTCGTAGCATCTCTCCTGCCCTTTCTCACCATTGCTTCCGTCCTTGGCGACGAAATTGATGATCTAGTTGACGACTTGGTATCGGGCGGCAGCCCACGAATGGAGATGTCCAAATGGATGTCCCTGCAGAAA
Source organism: Verrucomicrobiales bacterium (assembly GCA_041984905.1). Classification (GTDB taxonomy): domain Bacteria; phylum Verrucomicrobiota; class Verrucomicrobiia; order Verrucomicrobiales; family DEV007; genus JBHIXE01. The sequence goes on from JBHIXE010000040.1 coordinate 16,064, forward strand.
GCCTCCGACACCAAGTTCGAGAAGGATTTCCAGACCATCGCTGCCGATTGGTATCTGGCACAGGTCAAATGGTCGATCGTTGATCAGGAACGCCATGGAGGATGGCCCTTTCGCTCCTTCCTCGTAATGGATAAAGGGAATCGGATTCTCGTAATGAAAGAGTTAAAGCAACGCTACGCGGCGGGAAAGTCTCCACTCCTGGCCTATGCATTGATCGCTCCCGCCATCTATGAGGCTGATCAAGCCCTGGAAAAAGAGGTAGTCGCAAAGGCTGATGAGTCGCCGAAGCTCCGGTCCATCCTAAACCAGCAATTGGAAAGCATCTGGTACCCGTTCATCCTCCAATACCGCTCCGAGTAGCGGCATTCTTCAGAGGCGCTGTCTTCTCAGAACTTCAGGAAGGATGCGAAAACTAGGCAACCCTTCGACAAGGCGGGACATTTTGCTTGAGGGAATCCCCGTAAATCGACGAGAACACTACCGTATGAAAAATCCCGACAGTTCCAACACCACTCCCAAGCAGACAAGGCGCGACTTTGGAAAGGTCGCCGGCGCGGCTGCCGCTACGACTTTTGGTTTCCAATTCATTCCCAGCGCCGCCTGGGGTCAACTTGAAGCTCCTGCCCTGGCCGGTATCGGCACGGGAGGGAAAGGCGCCAGCGACATTGGCAACTCGGCCGACTCCGGTTTCCAGATCGTCGGGTTGGTCGATGTGGTGGACGTGAAGCGCATGGCTGAAGGAGAAGCGACCGGCCGGCTCAAAGGCTTGTCGGGAACCCGGGAGAAGTTCCCGGACGCCAAGTTCTACACCAGCTACCAGGAAATGCTGGATGATCTGGGCGACAAGGTAGACGCAGTCACAGTCTCCACCCCGGACCACCACCACGCGCACGCCGCCATTGCCGCCATGAAGGCCGGCAAGCATGTCTACTGTCAGAAACCCCTGACCCACGGCATCTGGGAAGCGCGGATGCTCGCGAAGATCGCTGCTGAAACAGGAGTGAAGACCCAGATGGGGAATCAGGCCCACGCGGAAGATCACATGCGCCGTGTCGTGGAACTGGTCCGTGCCGGTATCATCGGCAATGTGAAAGAAGTTTACGCCTGGACCAACCGACCAATCTGGCCGCAAGGCTTCCAGACTCCGCCGGAAGCAGAACCCGTCCCGGCATGGCTGGATTGGGAACAATGGATCGGGCCGGCGCCTTTCGTCGACTATAGTTCCAGGATCGCTCCCTTCGCCTGGCGCGGTTGGTGGAACTACGGGACCGGCGCTCTGGGTGACATGGCCTGCCACATCATGGACATGGCCTACTGGGCTCTGGATCTGGGCGCTCCGTCCAGCATTGAAGCCAAGGAAACGGGCGGTTCGGAAATCTCCGCGCCCATCAACTCCAGCATCACCTATGATTTCGCGGACAAGGGCATCAAGTTCCACTGGTATGACGGCCAGATTGGCGCCCAGTTCAATCGCGACAACTGGAAGCTCATCCCCGGCGAGTTCAACCGTCCCAAGGAAATCCTGGATGGAATGGACTACACCGAGAGCAAGGGATTTGGTTCCGTCTTGATCGGCGACGAAGGCAACCTCTTCTTCAACCGCCTCAAGAACAACTGGACCATCAAGCCGACCGGCAAAGTGGATGGCTTCGACTGGCCAGAGCCCAGCATTCCACGGGCTCGGGACAACAACGCTCACCACGAGTTCTACGACGCTGTCACTGGGAAGATCGACCACGCGGAGTCGCACTTCGCCCATGCGGGCCCCTTCACCGAGATGGTGCTCCTGGGATGTGTCGCCCAACGGAATCCCAACACCAAACTGGAATGGGACGCCGAGAAGATGGAGGTCAAAGGCAAGCCCGAGCTCAAGAAGATCATCCAGCGGGACTACCGCAAGGGCTGGGAACTGAACGTCTGATTCCTCACCTGTTTCTAATGTTGATTCCAAGTGGCCCGCCTTTGCGCGGGCCACTTTGCTTTTGTGTCAGGATCGCGAAAAAGCATTTCGGACTGGAACCCATCCCAGAAGTCTGTCAGATTGAGCGGACAGTAACCCCCGGGAGGTCTACCATGAAAACCCTAATTGGAATCCTAACCCTCCTTCTGCCGGCACTTGCTCTGGCGGAAGGAAAGCGGATTTTCACCAACACAAAGGGCGACAAGATCGAGGCATCGATCGTTGCTGCGACCGATGAGACCGTCACCCTGAGAAAGGGCGTCAAGAACTACACCATTCCCATTCGGGATCTCAGCCCGGACGACCAGGTCTTCATCAAGAAGTTTCAGGAAGAAGAGGCCAGGAATTACATCCCCAATCTGGATGTCCGCTATCAGTCGGGCAAATCGATCGTCGACAAGGACTATGACGATATCACCCAGAAGATGCAGCCGGGGGTGAAAATCACCAATCGAGACCTGCGCTTCAACATGAAAGACGCCAAGGTTACGGTCCTGGTTTTCGGAGAGAGTGCCGAATATCGAAACTTCTTCCGGGTCCTCAGCAAACAATCGTTCAAGGTCAGCCTGGGTCCCGGCCAGGAAAAGGAATGGACCGGGGAACAGTTCCTCGTGGTCTATGACGAACTGTATGCCAAGCATGGCCACAAGTATGATGGCGCTGTGGTAATCATCCAAAACGAGTCCGGGAAAGTCATCCACTCCTCTGGAAATCCCAAGTTTGAGAAGATGCCGCAGAAGCTCCTCGAATTGCAGGAAAACGCAGACGTGGATAAGAACCTCAATCCGGTTTCCATCAGCATCTACTAGCGCGGCACATCCATGAAGCATTTGCTCCTGCTCGTCTCTGTGCTCCTTCCGGGCCTCCTTTTGGGCGAAGAACGGATCTTCACCAATACCGCTGGCGATGAGATCACTGCTTCCATCGTCAGTGCGACGACCTCTGAGGTCGTGCTCAAAGTCGGAGTGAAGAGTTACACGGTGCCCATCAACACCCTGAGCCCGGATGATCAACTCTACATTGATAAGTTCCGGAAGAAGGAGGCGCTGAACTTCGTTCCCAACCTGAACGTGGACTTCCAGTCCTCCCGGTCCACGACGGATCGGTCTTTTGATGACGTCACCCAACTCATCACGCCTTCCGCCACCATTACCAACCGGGAGCGTGCCTTTAAGCTAGAGGGAGCGAAAGCAACGGTGCTGACCCTCGCGAAAGATGTCGACGCATCCAATACCTACCGGGTCATGAGTAAGGATGCCTTTGAGTTCAGCATTGGACCAGGAGAATCCAAGTCCTGGGAAGGCAAGACCTATTCCCTGACTTACGATCAGCAGAGCAGCATCCAATACGGGCACCGTTACTCGGGTTACATCGTGGTTATCCAGAACGTGGCCGGAAAGATTATCCATACCTCCGGCACTTCCCAGTATGCGAAATACGGTGAACAGGCGCTGAAACTGGAGGTCGGCAAGGACGTGGATAATCGCCTCCAGCTAAAGTATGGAGGCTGAACTCAGGCTCGCGTCCCTCCATTTTTGCCGCTTCCGTCTTGAAATGGTTCCCGCCAAATGCGAGGAAACCCTTCGTGCATGTAACCCCCTTTACCTGCGGCCTTGCCCTGGCCATGTGGCTGACCTGTTCTGCTTCCCTCCAGGCAGAGCTGTCTCCGGAAGCGCTCTCCGCGATCTCGCTACGGGGAAGCTACCAGAACTCGCTCCAACAATTTGAAGCGACAAAGAAGGGCCATGTGACCTTCTTGGGTGGCTCCATAACGGAAAACAAGACCGGACACTCCACCATGGTGGCCCAGTGGCTCCAGGAACGCTTTCCGGACACCGAGTTCAATTTCACCAATGCCGGGCTCTCCTCCACCTGTTCCACCACGGGCGCCTTCCGCTTGGAAGAGAATGTTCTCAAGCAGGGACCGGTGGACCTGCTCATCGTTGAGTTTGCGGTCAATGACGATCAGGACGCTATGCACGCCTATCGCGAGGCCCGTCGAGGGATGGAAGGCGTTGTGCGCCACACTCTGAAGCACAATCCCAACGCCGACATCCTGATGGTGCAGTATGTGAACCCGCCCATCCTCGAGAAGCTGGAAGCGGGAGAAACACCGATTTCCATCGAAGCGCACGAGGCAGTGGCCGAGCACTACCAACTGAGCTCCGTAAACGTGGGAGCAGCCCTTGCGGCAGGCGTGATGGATTGGGAGACCTACGGGGGCACCCACCCCAAGAAGCCTGGATACCGGCTCGCCAGTGACATGATCATCCATGCGCTGGACGCTTCCTGGAAGGATGCAGGAGGTAAGGGCCTGATTGCCCACGAAATCCCCGATGCTCTGGACGCCAACAGCTATGACGACGGGTTCTTTCTCGATCCCGCCACCGCAGGATGGATGGGCGGCTGGGAGGCGGGACCAGTCACCAAAGAACTCTTGCCGGAAGGGTCCATTCGCGGCCGCTACCAGGAAGACTGGACCATCACAGTCGCCAGCGAAGCGGGAGCCATGTTGACCCTGCCATTTCGAGGCCGCGCGGTGGGAGCGTTTGTTCTTGCCGGTCCAGACGCAGGAATTCTTGAGGCAAGCATTGATGACGGGCCCTTCAAAGCCGTGGATTTATACCATCATTTTAGCGAAAATCTGAACTATCCCCGCACCGTGATGTTCTACACGGATCTGGAGCAGAAGTATCACCAGTTGACACTGCGGGTTGCGCCCCGTGAATCAGGCCAGGCTGGTGGCACCCGCGCGGCCATCTTAACCTTTGTCGTCAATGAATAGAGCCCTCAAACAACTCACCTTCGGATTAGCCCTAGGCTTAGCATGGATTGGCACCGCCACCGCGGAGCCCTTCTCCTTCAAGGATGGAGACATGGTCGTGCTCCTCGGCAATACCTTCATCGAACGGGCGCAGCAATTCGGTTACCTGGAGCGGGAACTGACCCTCGCAACGGGTTCCGCCAAAGTGCACTTCCGCAATCTCGGCTGGAGTGGAGACACCGTGTATGGCGATGCCCGTTCCTATTTTGGGCCGCCCCAGGAAGGGTTCGACCGGCTGGCCAAGCAGATGGGCGAGCTGCAACCGAATGTCGTGATCCTTTGTTACGGAGCGGTGGCCGCGTTTGAGGGTGAGGCCGGGAAAGAAGACTTTATCTCTGGCTACGAACGCCTGCTGGAGATGATTTA
>JBHIXE010000041.1:0-16870 GCA_041984905.1 Verrucomicrobiales bacterium
CGCTTCAGCGTGCGCGAAGAATCCGGCCGAAACACCAGTGGAATGTCGCCATCCAAAGAAAGCGTAATCTGTTCTCCAGAAGTCAATTCTCGGATAGGCTCCGCGCACGCTGAAGCGTGAACTCCAACCAGGGGCTCTGCTCACCACTGACGCCGGCGAGCGAGCCGCTCGCGCTCCGACAGCTTCCGGCATGACCTCCGCACTACGCCGCATCAACCTAGCGTAGCGGAATGGCCAACGTGCTCGGCTTGCCATCCGTCAGCACACGCACCAGCGCAATCGGCCCAACCGTGATGGCCAGAGCCTCTTCGGCATCAGCCACGGTGTTGACCGTTTGCTGGTTCACCTCCACAATCAACTGCCCGGCACGAAGGCCCGAGTCGTGGGCCGAGGACTCAGGATCCACGCTCTCGACAGCAACCCCTTTGGCCTCTTTTTCCAGCTTGAGGTTCTTGCGGACTTCATCGGTCAGATCCACGATCTCAACCCCATCCAGGAAGGAGTCTCCACGCAGCTGCGGAAGCGGAGGCGCTCCCAGCATGGCGGTTGGATCTTCCGGCAGTTCAGCCAGGGTGACAGGCACGGAAATCTCCTTCTTGTCCCGGAAAATCTTGAAGGTGACCTCCTTGTTCGGAGGTGTGTCGCTGATGGACAGCCGCAGAGAATCCACATCCCGCGCTTCCATGCCATTGAAGGCCATGATCACATCATCCTTAAGCAGGCCTGCTTCCTCAGCGGGAGTCTCAGGCATCACCCGGCCGACTGCCACTCCGTAATTCTTGCCCCAACCGAGCTTGTCGGAGAGATCCCGATCGATCTCCTGAAGATACACCCCGAGGAATCCACGCTTCACCACGCCTCCACCATCGAGCAGTCGATCGACAATGCTGAGCGCCATATCCACCGGAATCGCAAAGCCGATCCCGATGTTTCCGCCCCCTCCGCCAACCTGAATGGCGGTGTTGATCCCAATCAGGCGCCCCTCGGCGTCCACCAAAGCACCGCCGGAATTACCGCGGTTAATCGAGGCATCGGTCTGAATGAAGCTGGCATAGTCCACGAGATTGGGGAGTTGAGACGTTCCCCGCCCAAGGGCGCTCACAATCCCTTGAGTGACCGTCTGGGATAACCCGAACGGATTCCCGATTGCCAGAGTCACATCCCCCACCCGCAACTTCTGGCTGTCACCAATCACCGCCATGGGCAACCCCGCTCCCTCCACCTTGATCAGCGCCACATCCGTCTTTGGATCGCTGACAATGACGGTGGCTTCAAAGGTGGTATTGATGGAATTCACGAGCACCTCAATGCCTTTGGAATGCTCCACCACGTGGTTGTTCGTCAGAATATACCCGTCCGCGGAAAGGATCACTCCGGAACCAGTGATCCGGTCTTCCCGAGGCAACTCGGGCATTGGGAAGAGACGGCGAAAGAATGGATCCTGCATCATCTCCTCCAATTCCGGATCCTCTTCCCGATCCGAGTAGATGGTGACCACCGGAGGCGCCGCCTTGTCGACCACGTCGGCGTAGGAACTGACGAACTCTTCCTGCGGCTTCAACGGCGACAGATCAAAGCTCATTTTGGTCTTGAGCTCGTCGAACGTGAGCGATTGCTTCTGAGGCTCCGCCTTCTCAACCTTGGCTACAGGTTTGGGTTTGGCCTTGGCGTCGTCTTGAGCCGGAGCCGACGGAACAGAGAGGTGAAAGGAAAGCGTGAGCAGGCCCAGAAAGAGGAGGCAACGCGAGCAATTCATAGTGATCCCAGTAGTGTGGCCCTATTGGACGACATTGGAAAGGATAACCCTTCGATTTATCTCCGGGAATTTTGGCTTTCGAGAGACTTGAACGAAAACCGAGAGAACGCCTTTGGGCCAGAGGACCCCAAGGAAGCGCGTCAAAAGACGCTATTGGTGGACAGCGTGGTGGACAGCAGGATCAGGCACGGCTCTCCCAACTGATGGCCAGTTTGCCATGCATCAGTTGAGTGGACGCATCTACATCAAAGCCGCGTTCGCGCAGTTCCTGACTAAGCCAGGCGACCTCGTGATGCATGCAAGTCGTAACCAGGCTGGTTTCGCCCAACTCATAGGCGGCCCGGATCTGATTCAGGTATCCAAGGAGCACACTGGTGCGTGCGTCCTGCTTGGCCTTGGCCAAGGTGGCTCCCGCAGCGGCTTCTCTTGCCGTGAACTCGAATTCGAGAGGGATGGCGATCATTGGAGGGTAGTTGGTTGGAGGTTACTCACACTATTAGACCACACAGACGCGTAAACTTTCACGAGAAATGATAATTTTGTCAACTTTGCAATTTATTTTCGCAAATATGCGAAAAGCAAAGACCTTCAACGGCTCCAGGGCCTAACAGACAAAAAAGCGCAAGCGCCTGAAACCAAGACGCTTGCGCTCCAAAAAATTGAGTGCCCTAACTTAGTACAGCTCGTCAGGTTCTGGCTGAAAATCCGCTGCATGATAACTGCTACGGACCAGAGGACCGGATGCGACGTGTCGAAATCCCTTCTTTTCTGCGATTTCCTTAAACTCTGCGAATTTGTCAGGGTGGATGTATTCCACCACCGGCAGATGCTTCTCGGAGGGACGCAGATACTGCCCCAGGGTCAGCACGGTAACGTCGTGAGCCAGCAGGTCGTCCATGGCCTGGAAGAGTTCATCCTCCTGTTCGCCCAGCCCCAGCATCAGTCCACTCTTGGTGGCGGCCCGAGGCTCGATCTCCTTTGCCGTCTTGAGAACTTCGAGAGATCGGTCGTATTTGGCCCGGGAGCGGACCAGCGGGGTGAGCCTCCGCACAGTCTCCAGGTTGTGATTGAAGACATGCGGTTTGGCTTTGAGCACGGTCTCGATGGCCTCCCGGGTGCCATTGAAGTCCGGGACCAGCACTTCGACGACGATCCCCGGAATCTGCTCCCGCACAGCGGTGATGGTCTGGGCAAAATGTTCCGCGCCGCCATCGGCCACGTCATCCCGCGCGACTGCGGTGATCACGATATGCTTCAGGTTCATCCGCTTGGACGCTTCAGCGACGCGATCAGGTTCGTCCGCCTCCAGGGCAAATGGCTTGGCGGTCTTGACCGCGCAGAATCCACAGGCTCGCGTGCAGCGATCACCAGCGATCATGAAGGTCGCGGTGCCTTGGCCCCAGCATTCCCAGCGATTGGGGCATTGCGCCTCTTCGCAGACCGTGTGGAGCCTCAGGTCCGAAATCAGAGCCTTCGTGGAGAAGAAGACCGGATTATTAGGCAAGCGGACCTTAATCCATTCAGGTTTCTTCTCTCGATGAAGGTTGGGATCGATCTTGCAGGCGGACATGAATTAAGATGATGCGGGTTCGGAGCGCGGGTCAACGCCTCTCCGGTTTTCAAAAGCGCGATGAACGGTCAACGTATCCGCCGTGTCAAGACCACCGCCAACAGGCATTCCCTGGGCGAGCTTGGTAATTCGGAGCGATCGGCCCTCAAACTGGTCGACGAGATAGTTGGCGGTGGCTTCTCCCGAAACGTCCGCTCCGAGGGCTAGCACGACTTCAGTGAAACTGGAATCGTTGAGCCGCTCATCAAGCTCCCGGATCCTCAAGTCTTCCGGCCCAATGTTGTCCAGGGGCGATAAGCGACCTCCCAAAGCGTGATAGTGACCGCGGTAAGCCCCAGTCTTCTCAATTGGCAGAATGTCCGTGGGTTGTTCCACTACGCAGATGATGGTGTTGTCTCGGTCTGGATCGCTACAAAGGGCGCAGCCCCGTTCGATGGAGGCAAAGAAGCCACACTGCGGACAGCAGGTCACCTCGGCCTGGACGGAATTCAGGACGCTGGCGAACTCCTCCAGCACATGGTTCTTCTGCTGCAGCAGCCACAGGGCCATTCGTTCCGCACTCTTGGGACCAATTCCCGGCAACCGCTTTAGATGACCGATCAACTGCCGGACCGCCTCTGGATAGTCGAGCTTCACCCTCTGTCCTTACATGGTTGGCATGACACGGGCGTGACCATGCATGGTTTCTTCCGATTGAGAGCGTGAACTGGAGTCGTCGTGGAACAAGGTCAGTTGGGAACGCTCAATGAAGTACTGCAGGGGCTTGTCATGCGGATACCGCGTCTTGAGATTGCTGAAGATCCGAAGGGCTTCTTCCCCTTTCCCTTCGCGGTAGAGAATGACCCCTTGCCAGAAGGCCTTGCGAGCTTCCTCGTCTTCGGCGGTCAAGCGCTGCTTGGCATCGAGCAATTCATAGACTTCGGACATCACTCGAGTCTTGGGATCCAGGATCATCTCCATGGGCCGGACGGCATACTGATCCCGGATGAGGCCGTAGATCTTGGCGCTCAGGAGAATCTGCGAGCCATAGACATGGTTGGCAGCGGAGAGAACCCGCACCTGCTCAATCACCTCTCCGACGGCGCTGAGCCGGTAAGATTGGTCAGAGCGATACACGCCCAAAGTCACCTGGCCCGTTCCGATCGAGATCCCGAAATCCAGGCGATTGAAGAAACGCCGTTCCAGTTCGCTGTTCAGGTTCGCCATCCGCTGGCACAGCTTGTTGGCCGCTTCGCAGGCCGCAAAGGGAGCATTGTCTTCCCTGCGGCCGAATACCCCGAAGAACGCTCTCACGCAGTCCGGACTCGACTCATCGATATAGGCGCCACGGGAAATCAGGAAATCACTCGTGTGCTTCAGGAACAAGTTGGTCATCTCGACCATTTCCGCCGGTGAAGTGGCTTCCCGTAGCTGGGTGTGATTGAAGGTCCGGATAGCGAGAACCGTTACATCTCGATTCTGTCCGTTCATGAACTCTGGAGGCGCCCCATCCAGAAGCGAGCTCTTCGAAAGCACCGAGATTCGTCCGCCAAGGACTTGTTCCAGCACCCCTTTGCGGCGGCCAGGTTCCGTCTGGGAATAGACCAAGCCCAGAAGCGCGGAAGCGGTGATGGCGATGAGAGAGGAAAAAGGCTCAAAGAAGATGCCGAACAGAGCCAACAAGGGAGACATGATCATCGTCAGGATGCAGGAACTGACGATCACAATTCCTTTCTCCAGGGGGCGAGCGATATCGATGACGGCCCAGGCGGCGCAGACCGCCAGAAGCGAGAACACGCCTACATGGATCATGCGGACCGGCTGAGTCGTGCTTTCCAGCAGTCCCATATTCGTGTAGAGCACCGCCAGTTTCGTGGCGGCACGCCCTACGATGCCAAACTCGTACAAGAGATAGGTCACGCAGGCGCTCAGCGCTCCGATGATCAGTGCCAGGAGGAAATATCTTCGCATGCCAGTATTGCAACAGCCCGGGAGTTCCGCCCTAGGTGGCAGAACGGTAGGATTCCACGACTAGATTACTCAAGTATTTGTCCGGATCCAAGACTGCTTGCACGGGAAGTGTAAAGGACTGTTGCCCCGTATTGTTCTGAATCAGCTTCAAACCGAACTGGTAGTCATGAAAGAGCCGCTTGCATGCCTGCAGGGAACTGATGTTGTCCCGCTTGGCGGTTTCCTCGATCGCTTCGATCGCCTCGACCTCAAAACTAATGGCTACGTTATGCCGTTCGCCAAAGTCCCGGCAGAAGAGATTCACCTCGGAGACGGTCTTCTGGTCCAGCAATCCCCCGCCCTGTTTCATGTAGTGAGAGAGTGCCTTCTTGGGATCCTTGACCACCTCGTCAGTAAAGATGAGTTCGGAAATGGCGGTGCCTGGCACTTCAAACTTAAAGTCCCGCAAGAGCCGCTCGCAGGTGGTCAGGAGACCACGGGCTCCCGTGCGTTCGTTCGCGGCACGCCGGGCAATCTCCCGCAGAGCGGATTCCTGGAACGTGGCTCGGATCCCATAGGCCTCGAACTCGCGTTCGTACTGGCGAATCAAACTGCCTTCGGACTCATTCATGATGGTGAACATGTCCTCGGCAGTGAGGTGTTCGCAGACGACCCGGACGGGCAGACGCCCGATGAACTCCGCTTCAAAGCCAAAGTCGATGAAGTCCTGCGTGGTCACATGACGGAACAACTCGTTGTCCAGCGGCATCTCGCGCTGGCCGGCGCCGAAACCGAGCATGCCTTCCCGCATCCGTTCGCTCACGACCTTTTCCAACCCGGAGAACGCGCCACTGGCGATAAACAGAATGTGCCGCGTGTTGACGGTATCCGCCTGTTTCTTGCCAGGCTGCTGACCATCGAAGAAGGCCTGCATCTGGGACTGGATGTCCATGGGATTGCGCAGGGGCACCTCCGTTTCCTCCATGAGTTTCAGCAGTGTGGTCTGTACGCCGCGGCCGCTCACATCCCTGCCGATCATGTCGCCGGAGGTGGCGAGCTTATCGATCTCATCGATGTAAATGATGCCGTATTCCGCCAGGCCCACATCGCCATTGGCTTTCTGGACCAGTTCGCGGATCAGATCATCCACGTCCGCACCCACATATCCCGTTTCGCTGAACTTGGTCGCGTCCGCTTTGACAAAGGGCACGCCGATCATCTCGGCGATGTGCTTCACCAGATAGGTCTTGCCGACGCCGGTCGGGCCCACCACGATCACATTCTGCTTGGCGAACTCAACTTGTTTGGCGCGTTCCGGATTCTCTTCTTCTAACCGCCGCAGGTACTTGGCGTGATTGTAGTGGTCGCACACCGCGATCGAGAGCACCTTCTTGGCTTCGTCCTGCTTGATCACAAAACGGTCCAGATAGGCTTTCACGTCCCTCGGCCGGAGATTGAAATCGAATATCTCATTCCGGTCTCGAACGGGCTGTGGAGGGGCTTGTTCGGTTTCCTCGGAATCATCCATAGTTCCAAAATTCGCAAACGTAACTTGGCCGCCGGGAAAGCTGGACTTCATCAGGTCCTGGAGCTTCCGGGCGATTTCGTCGGGCGTTGGAGGTCTTTCGTCGCCTTCAGACATAGAGGGGTAACTAACGCGGGTTTCGTGCCGGGAACAACCGATTTCAAGGATGGATGCGAGGGTCAGACTCGATCCTGCAATGGCGACTTACGATTGGGGAGCGGAAGTGAGTGCATTCCATTTCGCGGAAAATCCAGCGACTCCGCGCAGCCCCTCGGCCATTCGGGCAGCCTGGTCCTTCTCTCCGATGAGGTAGGCAAAGAAGGCTCCACCCTCACGGACTTCGGCTTCGCCATCCGTGAGCACCGTCGCCGAGGCGATCTTGAGGAGTCCTTCCGAGGAAATCTCATTCAGGTTCATCGGGGTATCCCCAAACCCGAGGTCCACCAGGATCATATTGTCCCGGATGCCGCTCACCTTGGCCCGGAACGCGGGCTTGGACGGATCCGCACGGAGAATCTCCCCTTCATAGCGATAGCTCCCCAGTTTCTCGACGAAAGCCGTGAAGAAGATGCGAGCGCTGCTCCAGACTTCGGTCAACTGCTCGGTCTGGCGAATCATCTCTTCGCCACTGGGCTCGATGGAGGCCAGCAGTTCGTCACCCTCATCGAACGCGCGCCTGGCAGCCAGATCTGCGAGCGTTTCCTGGACCAGCGCCAACTGTTTCCGGGCTGCCTCGATTTTCTTGGCCTGCATCTCCATGGTCACAATCTCGAGGCGGGCCACGGCATCTGATTTTCGTTTCGCAATGGCGGTGCGAGCTCCTTCCGTCTGGGCCTTGCCGGCCCGAGTCTCCAAATCCTTGACCATCGCTTCCAGGGCATCCGCAGTGACGCCGTTTTGTGCAGGATCCGGCAATTTGGCGATGAGCCTGGCATCCTCAAGATAGGGCTTCGCAAGATCTGCATAGCCTTGCCACCACTCGTTGCTCTCGTCTTTCGAGTAGTGATCAAAGAGTTTGGCGGATGCCTTGAACTCTCCCAGGTGCCAGTCTTTGAGTCCGTAGACCAGTCCTGCCAGCGGAGCATAGCTGCCACCTTCAACCGCCTTGGTCGCCACCTCCCCTTCCGGCGCCATGTAATTGGCGCACTGAGTCAGAAAGGCCTGATCATCGCTCTCCTTGATGTCTGCCAGGGGTTCCCGCATCACCGTGTAAACCGCCATTGCTTTCTCCAGATCTCCCAGGAAGAGATGAATGAGTCCAAGGTGAAAGTAGGACCAGGCCTTCACATCCGCTCGAGCCCGCTCCGTTTCCGCGATCACCAGGAAGAGCTTGGCCGCCTGATTCAAGTCGCCTCCAGCCATGGTCTCCTGAGCCTTGACGAAGTCGTTCTTGAAACTGAGATCCGCGGTGCTCACAACGATCTCCGCTTCGCCAAAGTTGATGTTGTCGTCCTCTCCGAATTCCGTCTGCTCCGCCTGATTCATCTGAAGCAGGTAGAAGGCCGCGCCACCAACCATGGCCAACCCGAGCGCACCCCCAAGAACCTTGGTCCAGACGGGAACACCGCCTCTGTTGGATCTCGCGGTAAAATTGGGGTCCACGACCGAGCGCACATGAGAGATGGCGCCGAGCAGTTCCCGATAGGAGGTATAGCGCTGATCCGGCTGACGGGCCATCATCCGGTGCACCAGATCCACCGTGTTGGCGGTCAGGTTTGGCGCGGCTCCCCCCAGATCCACAGGGCGCGACTTCAGAGTGATGAGTTCTTCCACCGAATTGGTGGCGACATCGTGGGGCGGCCGTCCCGCGAGCAAGTGATAGAGCGTGGCGCCGAGACTGTAGATATCCGAGCGGAAATCCTCCTTACGCCGGCGCAGTTTTTCCGGCGGCACGTAGTAGGGAGTCGCCCAGATTTCACCCGTATGATCTTCGTCATCGCCTTGCACGAGGGCCAAACCGAAGTCCACCAGTTTGGCGGTTCCCTGGCTATCAATCAGGATGTTGCCCGGCTTGATGTCCCGGTGAATCAGGCCGTTCTCATGGGCCTCCGCCAGACCCAGCGCGACATCGTGGATCATCCGAAGTCCAGTGATCTCGTTGACGTTGCCCTGACGGTGAATGAGTTGGTCGAGGCTCTCCCCGTCCAGCAACTCCATGGCAATGTAGAAGTATCCCTGATCCCGGCCCACCGTGTAGACCTGCACCACGTTGGGGTGAGTGATGGATGCGGTGATTCTGGCTTCGCGCTCGAACTGCGCCAGACGCTCCGGTTTGTCTCCAAAGTGGGAGTGCAGAATCTTGAGAGCCACTTCCCGGCCCAGGGTGTTGTCGTGAGCCCGGAAAACCCGGCTCATCCCCCCTTCCCCAATTTCGCTGACAATGGTGAAGTTATTGAAATTGGTGCGAACGCGAATTGCCTTGCTACAATAGGGGCACAGGATTTTCTCGAACGGGCGAACGTCACCGACGTCAATCACGCCGCCACATTCAGGGCAACCGTTCAGGAGTTGGTCGTTCTCAGGAGTAGACATCAGAAAGCCAGGGATTCAAAATCAGGATGGGCGAGGAAATTCAAGAACCGATTCACATCAGGATAGCAGAAGGAGCGGTCAATTTGGAACGGTTGGATCGTTTTTTGGCGCATGAGCTGCCGGAATATTCACGATCCCGGATTCAGTCATGGATTAAGGAGGGTCGAGTACGCATCAATCAATCTCCGGCCAAAGCCAAGTCTCAACTGGAGATTGGCGACGAAGTGTCCATAACCGTGCCGGTAGAGGCATCCAGTCTCATTGAGCCTGAGGAGATTCCCCTTTCCGTTCTCTATGAGGATGATCACCTGCTGGTGCTCAACAAGGAGGAAGGCATGGTGGTGCACCCCGGGGCCGGCGTGACCGATGGAACGCTGGTGCATGCCTTGCTGGCACACTGTCAGGGCCGACTCTCCACAATGGGCGGCATGGATCGCCAGGGCATCGTGCATCGCCTGGACAAGGATACCAGTGGTTGCCTGGTTGCGGCGAAGGATGATGCGACTCACGAAGCCTTGAGTGCGGCCTTCGCCGGACGAGATGTTCGCAAAGAATACCTGTGTTTCGTGGCAGGTCATGTGAAGCAGGACTCTGGCACCCAAGAAAACTTCATCGGGAGAAATCCCGGAAACCGCCAGAAGATGGCCCTCGTGGAGGAGCGGATCGGCAAGCGAGCCCATACGGACTGGCAGATTCTAGGGCGAGGCCCGGATTACTCGGCGGTGCTGTGCCGAATTCATACGGGCCGCACCCACCAGATCCGGGTTCACATGGCTTACGGGCTGGGACACCCGATCCTGGGTGACGTCATCTATGGCAAGGGAACCCTGAAACATGCGCAGGCGAGTCGTCTCATGCTGCACGCATGGAGGCTGTCCTTCACTCACCCCATTGGCGGTGAAGAGCTCAGCTTTGAGGCGCCCTTGCCAGAGTCTCTGGAAGCCTTGCTGACCCAGGCTCAAGCGTAGAGCAGTTTCTGGAAATACCGGTCCAGGGGACGACGGCAATAGACCGACCATATCGCGCCGACGAGAATTCCCCGCACCTCAGCCCGGCTGATCTTGACTCGCTTGGCGAGATAGCCGCTTTGGGACTTGCGCAGCTCCCGCAAGGTTCGCGCCCCAATAAGCGCGGGCAAGACGCTGGCCAACTGCAGGCGACGGCTTCGCATGGACTGTGAGTAGTGCAGTCCGTCTCGCAGCGCCGTCTCGACTCGATCCATCCAGTTGCTGGCAACCTCCATCAACGCCGCCTGATTGTGATTCCAGGTTTCCTCTTCCCGCCACCCCGCTTCGGTCAATTCATTGAGTGGCAGATAGCAGCGTCCCATCCGGAGGTCCTCATTGAGGTCACGGATGATGTTGAGCCATTGCAGGCCGCGCCCGTAGCTTTCACTTCGCTTCAGCATCACCTCTACGGAGTCTGCCGCGAAGTCCGGAACGGCCACTTTGGCCAGTTCCGTCCAGAAACGCCCCACGCTGCCGGCGACCCAGTCCGCATATTGAACCAATTGATCGGCCGTGCGCAGGAAGGATGGATGCTGGCTGGAGGCAGTTCCGAAATGCTCCAGATCAAAGATTTGGCCTTGGGAAATCGCATCCAGCACCTCATTCAGGATGTAGCGCTTGGTTGGATCCACGCCAGAAAGCCAGTTCAGGCACTCGTCCAGGTTCTCGATCAAGCGCCGTTCTCCTCGATTCTTGATGGTCGGCAAGAGATCTTCCTGGATCTCGATCACCAGTTCCTTCTTGGCTCGCTCTTCAGGCACCTTTTCCAGGAGGTAACGACGCAGGCGCTCCAGCAAAGACCGGCGCACCTCAGTCTTGAGACCTTCGGTGTCGGCGATCGTGTCTGTGGTCCGCGCCAAGAGGTAGCCCAGGCTGGCAACTGGTCGCATGGCGGCGGGCAACAGGCGCAGGCTCAGGTAGAATGAGCGGGAGACATCACGGAGAAGGTGTTCTCCTTTGAAAGGTTCACTAGAAGGTTTCGACTTGCCCACGGCTCCGCTGAACTTGAGGTTGCTGTCCCTGAGGGAAATTCCGCAACGGCGGAATTATAGGCGCGTTAGGCCATGGTGCATCACCTATATTTTCATATTCCATTTTGCCACCGGATTTGTCCGTACTGCGGGTTCTACAAGCACCAGCCTGGACGCACATCTTTCCACAGCCTGGCGGATGCACTGGTGCAGGAGCTTCGAACTCGCGCAGCGGAACACCCGGTTCAACCCAAGACCATCTACATGGGCGGCGGCACGCCATCCATCTTCCCTTCCGAGTTGTGGAGAACCTTTGCTCAGGGAATCCGTGATGCCGTCGATTGCTCAGCCCTGGAGGAATGGACCGTTGAGGCGAATCCCAAGACCTTTGACGATGCCAAAGCCTCGGCCTGGACCGAAACCGGAGTGACACGAACCAGCCTGGGCGTGCAGTCCTTCGATCCTCAGATCCTGGAGCGGTTAGGGCGGGATCACTCTCCAGACGAGGCGGCAGAAAGTGTCTCGATTCTCAGGAGAGCCTGCATGCCGGTCGTCAACATCGACCTCATGTTCTCGATTCCCGGACAAACCTTGGAATCCTGGGATTCCACCCTGCAAGCGGCCCTGGATCTCGAGAGTCATCACGTCTCGGCCTACAATCTGACTTACGAAGAGGACACGCCATTCCTGGAGAAGTTCCAGTCCGGCACCTGGAGCGTGGACTCCGATCAGGATGCGGAGTTCTTTCTGTTGGCGCACGAGAAACTGGGTGCCGCAGGATTCGAGCACTACGAGGTCTCCAACTACTCCCAACCGGGCTATCGCAGCATCCACAACCAGGCCTACTGGAGCGGTCAGGACTACCTGGGGCTTGGCCCATCCGCGGTGTCCACGATCCAAGGTCAGCGCTGGAAGAATGTCTGCGACACGGCAGGCTATGTCGCGGCCCTGGAAAATGGCCAACCGATCAAGACAGAGGAGGAAACCCTCAATCAAGAGGACCGGAGACTGGAACAACTCGGGTTGACCCTAAGAACCGAGCAGGGATTGCCGACTCTCGATTTCCCCGAAGCAGCAATACAGCAACTTCACAAGATGGGGCTCGTTACCATCGAGAATGACCGATTCCGGCTCACGCTCCAGGGAATGATGGTCGCGGATGAGGTCGCAGGATTTCTGGCCTAGCTCTGAGGCGCCGTTTCCTCGACGGTTTCCGTAATCGTATCCGGACTGGACGCAGGTGCCTCTGGTTCCTCCGGAACCTCCTCCAATGATTCCGGCTTGTCCGGCACGGCGCTGTCTTCAGGCATGTCCGGCTTATTGCTTTCGATCAGGCTATCGAGAAGGTTTTCGAACTTCTCCTTCATCTCCTTGGCGGCTTCATCCGGGGAATCGTTCAAGACCGCGGTGATGTCCGTCCCGAAAGGTGTCTCGGCATAGACCTCCGGATCTCCAAAGTCCCCCCGGGAACCGAAGCGCAGCACCAGGAATTGCTCTTCCTTGAGCTGCTTCATGATCATGTCCTTGAAGGTAACGCCAGCCGTTTCACCCATGCGATCCACGAAGAACTTCTCAATCTCTGATTCCGCCTTGTTCGTCAGGCGTTCTGAAGCTACGAAGGTGACCTTGAACTCGTGATCGTTCTGGCCAGGGAGAACCTTGCTCCCCTCCTCAATGATGAGGAAGTTCTCATCAATCGGGACCAGGAAATCGTTGGTTACCGTGATCAGCTCACGATTGGCATTGAAGGACAGTGTGGTGTCTTCGGAAAAGTCGCCCCGCAAGCGCACGCCCTCCAGGCTGGCGCCGTATTCTTCCAACTTCTCGATCAGGTCCTCGATCTCATCCAGCATCGGCATGGCCTCGATGAAGGAATCCCGAAGCACCGTCACGGATGCGGTCAGGCTCGGGGAGAATTCACGGGTCACCGGATCGAAGGGCTGGATCGCGCCGCTCCCATCCAGGGCGAGTTCCAGGAATCGCTGGTTGTGACGCAGACTATCGACAGAGATGTTCACGCCAAACTCCAGGTTCGCCGAGTTGTGAGTCTCCAACTCTGTTGGATCCACGTCGATGTTGATGAACTGCACGATCGCCCGGTCCAGCTGCACCGTGTATTTCGTCTTGTCGATCGTGGCGTAGATGGTGGCGTCCTCCACTGCCACGCGATCCGCCATCGCGGCCACAGGAAGCTGATCCGCCGTGAAGGTCTTGGGCGTCTTGCTCTTCCCTTCTTCGCCCGGTTCTTTGCCTGGCGTGGATGGCGCACCCACTGGTGGACGGAAGATCTCATCCAAAGAGGTGTTGCCGTCCTCATAGACGCGCAGTTTGATGCTCGGGCGCTCCACCACGAAGTTGTTGACGACCAGCTTCTTACTCAGAAGCGGGAAGGCGTCCAGCTCGACAAAAATGGTGTCGACGGAGACGGCAGCGTTCAGTTCGTCCGTCCGCTTCGAGAGCTTGATTCCGTCGTTCACAAAGGCGTCCCGCTCGCCCAATGCCAAGCCCGTCAATTGCATCCGCATGGGAGTCTCGAACAGATTCAGGCTTGCTTCCTTGATCTCTGCCCGGCAATTGAGTGATGCTTCAATCTTCGCGACGATGTTGTCCGGATTGGTCAGGTCCCTCACATACATGGTGAGGGCCAGCCAACCAACCAGCACGATACCGATTACGGCAACCCCCGCGATGATGAGGAGACGCTTCATGCAGTATGTTCACACCCTAAGTTGCTTTGGTGCAAGGGGATTTCCCTACACGTTTCTACTCTTCTTACTCTCCCTCTGCAGCTTGCCTGCGGCGGAATTTCCAGAGAAGCCGGTCAAGGTCATCGTCCCGTTTGGTCCTGGAGGCGGCAGCGACGTCCTGGCGCGGATAGTTCAGGAGGCAATCAGACGGGAGAACTTGTCGTCGCAACCCTTTGTAATTTATAATGTTCCGGGAGCTGGAGGCACTCTGGGAAGTTACCGGGTCAAGAACGCCAAACCGGATGGCTACACCATTCTCAACCTGCATGACGGCATTCTCACGGCCAAGCATCAAGGGATGGTCAACTATGGTGCGGAAGCCTTCGAGGCAATCGGCACTTCAGGTTCCTCCAACACTCTCGTCTGCGCCGGCCCTCAGTATCCGATCAAAAACCTGACAGAGTTACTAGATTTAGGAGCAAAGGAGCCCAATACCATCCGCTTCGGTGCAAACCTCGGTGCGCCCAGTCACTTTGTCGGCCTCCTCCTGGAGAACGAGCGCCAGGACGCCAAATTCCGTTTTGTGGCAGCCGGCGGCGGCTCCAGCCGGTATTCGGACCTCGCCGGCGGTCACCTGGACGTCTCGATCTTCTCGCTCTCTGAATACCTTCAGTTCCAGTCGGGAGGGCTCAAGGCGCTTGGTTATCTTGGTCCCAAGCGACATTCTTCCATACCGGAGATCCCCACCGGAAAGGAAATGGGCGTAGACCTGGTAACCGGGACCACTCAGTTTTGGTGGGCGCCTAAGGGAACCCCAGCGGATCGAGTCGACAAGCTGGCCGATATTCTGGAGAAGGCGCTGAATTCCGAGTGGCTGAAGCAGGAGTATGCTCGCCTTTCCGTGGAACCCGACTTTCATCGGGGAGCTGAACTGGACCAGATCGTCCAGGACCTCGATCAACAGCTCGCGGAAGTGTCAATTCGCGGGGAGATCCAGGCAATCCCGGTAGTTCCCGTGGTTCTGGGAGCGGTGTTCTTGAGTGCAATCGCCTGTTTCCTGATTCCAGCAGGCTCGGCCCGTCCATCAGAAGGCGTCAGGGCCAAGGGATGGTGGATCGCCGTTTTCGTGCTGGCCTATGCACTCGTCCTGGGTTTCCGAATCGTGCCGTTCTGGATCTGCACCATCATATTCGCCGCTGGGGCGGGAGCCCTGCTGGCACAGAGCCGCCGACAAAGCCTGATCGCAATCGGCACAGCCCTGGCACTGGCTGCGACCCTGCAGATTGTCTTTCAACGTGTGCTCCTGATTGATCTCCCATGATGGACGCACTGACGATGTTGCTCTTCTGGACCGTCATCGGAACGGTCGCCGGAATCGTCGTGGGAGCGATCCCAGGCCTGACCGGGGCGATGGCGATCGCCTTGGCAATCCCCCTCACCTACCCGATGGAACCTGGCCATGCGCTGGCTTTGCTCGTCGCGATGTATGTCGGCTCGGTGAGCGGTGGGCTCATCACGGCGACTCTGCTGAAGATTCCCGGAACTCCGGCGTCCATCATGACCACCTTGGACGCCTACCCGATGGCGCTTCGCGGCGAGCCGAGGCGAGCACTGGTGATCGGTATCCTGGCTTCCTTGGTGGGAGGAATCTTTTCCTGGGCGGTTCTCTGGGGCATCTCCAAACCTGTCGCGCAGGCCTCCCTCCTCCTCGGCCCATTCGACTATTTCTCCATGGTCATGGTCGCCCTGGTCCTGATCACAGCCATCAGCAAGGGGGATCTCGCCCGCGGATTTCTTGGCCTCTCGCTTGGGATCTTTATCGCCTTGCCGGGGATCAATCTGGCCACAGGCCAACAACGGCTCACCTTCGGGATGACCCAATTGGGCGACGGGTTGAAGGAACTCCCTGTTTTGATTGGACTCTTCGCAGTCGCGGAGAGCATCCGGCTCGCGTCCCGTTCTCTGGAGAATATGGGAGAAGCGTCCGCCAGAGGCGGCAAGGCTCCCAGTTTCCGAGAGTGGCGCACCCAGGCAGGAAACCTGGTTCGCTCCTCCGCAATTGGCTCCTTTGTTGGGGTATTGCCGGGCATCGGCGCCAACATTGGTTCCTTGCTTGCTTACGGCGCCGCCAAGGTTACCGCCTCGGATCGCGATGAGTTTGGCAAAGGCGCCGACTCGGCCGTGGTGGCCAGTGAGTCCGCCAACAATGCGACGGTGGGCGGAGCCTTGGTGCCCCTCATAGCTCTCGGGATTCCCGGAAGCGTGATCGACGCTATCTTGCTGGGTGCCTTCGTGATCCACGGCCTTCAGCCCGGTCCGTTGCTCTTCGAGAACAGTCCGGAAGTGGTGTCCGTGATCGTCTGGTCTTATCTGTTCGCCAATCTGCTCATGGCCGTGGTGATGTATCTGGGACTGGGCGGACTGAGCAAACTCATCCATGTGCCCAACTACCTGCTGGTCCCTCTGGTTCTGACCTTTTCCGTGGTGGGCTCCTTCGCGCTTCGCAATCAGATGTTCGATGTCTGGGTCATGCTGCTCTTTGGTGGTGTGGGCCTGGTTCTGGATAAGCTTCGCATCCCCCTGGCGCCCGTGGTGCTTGGATTTGTCCTCGCCCCCATAGCCGAACAGAATCTGGTCACGGGCCTCATGTCGACCGGCGGACATGCCTGGCCGCTTCTTACCCGGCCAATCTCTCTCATCTTTCTCCTTATCTCCGTCGGACTTCTGGTGGGGCCCTTTCTGCCCTGGCGACGATGGTTCCCGCGCGGGAAGCCGTTGACCTGATTCCCTCCCGCTCTAGCATGGGTGCCTCATGCCGACTGATCGTCCGAATATTCTCTTCTTCTGCACCGACCAACAGCGCTTCGATACAATTGGCGCGCTGGGTAATCCC
>JBHIXE010000041.1:16880-20878 GCA_041984905.1 Verrucomicrobiales bacterium
GTGAGCCGCGGCACCGCCTTCACCCATGCCTATTGTCAGAGCCCCATCTGCACGCCGAGTCGGGCCAGCTTCATGACCGGCCTCTATCCGGCCCGGCTTCACAATACCCGGAACGGGAACGAGTCTTTCCCTCCGACCGCACCGCCACTGATATCCAAGCTCCTGGCCGATGCGGGTTATGACTGCGGCAATATTGGGAAGTTTCACCTCACCAGTTCCGGTAAGCGTACCGAGCCGAGGCTCGATGACGGTTACTCTTACTGGCAGTTCAGCCATGCGCCTCGCGATGACTGGGAAGAGGGCCATCACTACGCGGAGTGGGTTCGGGAAAAAGGCGGTGACCTCAATAAGATGCGGGAATCCGAAGAGCGAGTGCCGGCCGAGTTTCACCAGACGACCTGGTCGATCGAGAAAGCCATCGAGTTCACCAGCATGGAGCGGGACAAACCCTGGTTTCTGACGGTCAATCCCTACGACCCTCACCCACCCTTCATTCCCCCCCAAGCCTATGCGGACCGCTTCCCTCCCGAAGCCATGCCTGGGCCCCATTTTGAGGAGAGCGACCTGGAGACCCAGGAGAAGCTGAAGGGGATCGATTTCCAGGACGAGATCCGCCGGCCCGAGGAACACGATGCCAAAGGAGCGCAGGCCCGTTACTACGCCATGATCGCGCTCATCGACGATCAGTTGGCAAGGTTGCTGGAGCATCTCGATGCAACCGGCCAACGCGAGAACACCATCATCATCTTCACCAGCGATCACGGAGAGACCCTGGGAGATCACGGCCTGATGTATAAGGGCTGCCGATTCTATGAAGGGCTCATCCGGGTTCCCTTGATCCTGAGCTGGCCCGGTCATTTTCAGGAAAACCTGGAAGCGCCCGGCTTAGTAGAACTGCTGGATCTTTCCGCCACGATCCTCGACTACGCCGGCGTGGGAGTTCCCGAATACTTTCAGGGCTGTAGTCTCCGCCCGATTCTGGAAGCTCAGCAGTCCCCGGCTCACTTTCGCGATTCCGTGCGCTGCGAATACTTTGATTCTCTGGACTCACACTTCACGGGTGGTCCCGGAGCCTTCGCCACCATGTATCTCCGTGGGAACTACAAGCTGTCCATCTACCACGGATTTGGATTGGGAGAGCTCTATGACCTGGAGAAAGATCCCTGGGAACACAACAACCTCTGGGATTCGCCGGAACATCAATCGCTAAAGCATGAGCTGATCGCGGAAAGCTTCGATCAACACGTGCTGCTGACCACGGATGTGGGATCGCGCCGAATCGCGCCGATGTGAGGAGGAGGGGCGAAAAAAGTTTGCGCAAAGCGTAAGAAGCGCTATCGCGTTTCGTCCTTTGGAAGAGTGAATTAGAATAATTCCAAATTAGATTTAGAATAATTCTTGATCTCAACTAGCCCATTGGTAGGTTGTTTTGATGGCCCCGAAAACCCAGGAAAATCAGAATGTGGAGGCGACGGACCCGACCGCGGGCAGTCCAGGCTTCCGCATGACTCGACAGCGCAAAGTCGTGTATGACGTGCTCCTTGAAACCAAGGATCACCCGACCGCGAACGAGGTGTTTTTCCGGTCCAAGGAACGCATGGACGGAATTTCCCTGGCCACGGTCTACAACTGCCTCGAGACACTGACCGATGCGGGGCTGGTGAAGCAGGTCAATATCGATCGCTCCCCTTCCCGCTACTGTCCCAATCTCCATGAACACGCCCACTTTCTCTGCACGGAATGCGGGGCCGTGGAAGACATCGATCCCATGACCGCACCAGGGATCCTGGATGTGTGGCAACTGCCACAGGGCAACACCGTGCAGCAGGTGGAAGTCGCCATGAAGGGCAAGTGCGCCAGCTGCGCTGCCAAATCGGAGGAGAACGCGTAGTCCGGTTGGGCGAAACCAGAAACCATTTACTCACTGATGAATTCCTTAAGCATCAAGAACCTGCATGTGACCGTTGACGGTCAGGAAATCCTGAAGGGCCTCACCCTGGAAGTGCCCAAGGGCGAAGTGCATGCCATCATGGGCCCCAATGGCTCCGGCAAGAGCACGCTGGCCAAAGTCCTGGCTGGTCACGAAGATTACGTGGTGACGGCCGGCGAGATCTTCATGGATGGCGAGAACCTCCTGGAGATGGAAGTCGACGAGCGCTCCCGTGCCGGGTTCTTTCTCGCCTTTCAGTATCCCTACGAAATTCCCGGCGTGACCAACGCGAATTTCCTGCGTGAAGCCCTCCAGGCACGCCTGGGCAAGGGTGAGGAACTCGACCCCGTCGCTTTCTACAAGCGCATGTATGCGAAAATGGACGAGCTCGGGATCGATCGCAAATTCACCGGTCGAGCCGTCAACGAAGGTTTTTCCGGCGGCGAGAAAAAGCGCAATGAAGTCCTGCAAATGGCCATCCTGGAGCCCAAGTACGCAGTCCTCGACGAAACCGATTCCGGTCTGGATATCGACGCCCTGAAAATCGTGGCTGAAGGAGTCAACCGCATGCGGTCACCGGATCGCGGGTTCCTTCTCATCACCCACTATCAGCGCCTTCTAAACTTCATCGAACCCGACGTGGTGCATGTCCTGTCCGACGGGAAGATCATCCTGTCTGAAGGTAAGGAATTGGCGCTGAAACTGGAAGCTGAAGGCTACGACTGGGTCATCAACCAGGAAGAACCCGCCACCGCCTAACCCCTAACCCAATTTTTCATGATGAGTCAGGAAGCAGCAACCATCGAAGCGGTATCCGTCGACAAGGACTCGGGGAATTTCTCTTATCCGGAGTCCTACCAACACGACGCTGGCCGTGGGTTGACCGAAAAGACGATCAACTACATCTCCGACGTGAAGGAGGAGGATGAGTGGACCCGGGATTTCCGGCATCGCGCCCTCAAGACCTTCCTCGACAAGCCCATGCCAACCCATTGGGCGAGCAAGGACCTGGAGAATATCGATTTCGACAACATCCGCTATTACCTCTCCAAAGGACAACGTCCGACCCGTAGTTGGGACGAGGTGCCGGATGACGTGAAGGAGACTTTCGAACGGCTGGGAATTCCCGAAAAGGAACGGAGTTTCCTCGCCGGCGTGGAGGCCCAGTTCGACAGCGAAGCCGCCTACTCCAACATCAAGGAGGAGTTCGACAAGATGGGCGTGATCTTCGTGAACTCATCGGAAGGACTACGGGAACATCCCGAGATTTTCCGCAAGTGGTTCGGGAAGGTCATCCCTACCGGCGACAACAAGTTTTCCGCCCTGAACAGTGCTGTATTCAGCGGAGGCAGCTTCATCTATGTGCCTCCGGGCGTGAAGGTGCCTCATCCGCTCCAGGCCTACTTCCGGATCAATGCCGAGCAGTTTGGCCAATTCGAGCGCACCCTGATCATCGTCGATGAAGGGGCGGAAGTCACCTACATGGAAGGCTGCACCGCGCCGAAGTTCGAAACGGCGACTCTGCACAGTGCCGTGGTGGAACTGGTCGCGATGCCGCACGCCAAGATTCAATACATCACGGTTCAGAACTGGAGTAACAACGTCTTCAATCTGGTGACCAAGCGAGGGTTGGCGCATGAGAACGCAGAGATCCGCTGGATCGACTGCAACATCGGCTCCCGCCTCACGATGAAGTATCCCGGCGTGGTCATGAAAGGCCGCAAGGCGCGGGGCGAGGTCATCAGCATTGCCCTGGCCAATGACGGTCAACACCAGGATACCGGCGCCAAGATGATCCACGCCGCTGACGAGACATCCTCCAACGTGGTGTCCAAGAGCATCAGCGTGGGCGAAGGTCGCGCCACCTATCGGGGCCTGGTTCACATTCCCAAGCACCTCAAGGGCTGCAAGAACAACACCGAGTGCGATGCCCTGCTCATCAATTCCAAGAGCCGGACAGACACCTACCCTGCCATCTCCGTGCGCGGGAATCAGAACGCCACGCAGCATGAAGCCAGCGTCAGCCAGGTGAGCGAAGAACAGCTCTTCTACATGCAGCAGCGCGGTC
>JBHIXE010000041.1:20888-21124 GCA_041984905.1 Verrucomicrobiales bacterium
TACAGCGTGGAGCTCAAGCGCCTCATCGATCTGGAAATGGAAGGATCCGTCGGTTAACCGGCCTATCTCACCGCAATCTTTATCCCAGTTTTTTCTGCGAACAAACTCGTGGTCATCACACCTGCTTTCCCATCTTCCGCTCCCTGGCTTCAGGATTTTCAAGCCAAGTCTCTCGCCCTGTATGAGTCGCTGGACTGGCCCAGGCGCACGGACGAGAACTGGCGCTTCGGCAATCT
>JBHIXE010000042.1:0-237 GCA_041984905.1 Verrucomicrobiales bacterium
GTTGCGAGTTGGTGGTTCCGTCCCTGCTGACAGAGGCTGATGAAGAACTGATAACCCATGTTTTCCGGCACGAGGCAGCACACTTGAAGGGGCGGGATCCGTATTGGATGCTCTTGATTCGTGTCTTCCTGGCGGGGGCTTGGTTTCATCCGCTGGCTTGGTGGATTTCAACGCGGCACTTGGCTGCTTGTGAGGAAGCTTGCGATGCGGAAGCAGCGAGACGCGGGGGCGCGGACT
>JBHIXE010000042.1:247-9674 GCA_041984905.1 Verrucomicrobiales bacterium
CGCGGACTCCTATCAGTCGGCCCTGGCAAAATTGGCGCTTGCCCTGGTGCCTGTGAGAACTTCCACGGCGACGGCCTTTCTGCGTCTCCCCAGCGTGGTGAAGAGACTGGCCGCACTTCCAAAACACGTGGGGCTCCGCCCACCTGGACATATTTTTACGTTAGCCATAGTAGGTGCAGTGTTGCTGATCGGCGGGATTGCCGGGACGGTAGGCCTCGTGGCTCAGGAAGCTCCTGAGGTGGTGACCAACACCATCGCACTCCCGAAGACGGTGTTTGAGGCGGAACTGAAAAAAGCGGGAGTCCATGATGCCAAATCCCTTCTGGAAGCAAAGGGCATCACCATGGTGCCCGGCGCGGATGTGAGATACAACGAGGCTCAGGAGTTGCTCGTACTACGCCACACTGCGGTGGGGCAGCGGGATACGGAGCGATACATCAAGACTCTGAAGCCGTTCCCTACGAAGCCGCCTACGGTCATCTCGGCGCCAGTCGATCCCGCATTGCTGATTACCAGGGTCTATCAAATTCCCAGCGAGAACTTTCGAGCACTGGAACAGGCTGCGGGCGTTGCTTCCGCGAAGGAACTCTTGGTGAAGCAGGGCGTTCAGTTTCCTCCAGGCTCATCTGCGATCTATGCCGAACAACAAGGCGTTCTCATAATGCGCAACATCCGGGAAGAGCATGAACGGTTCCAGGCATGGGGAGAGACCATTGAAGGATTCCAGAAACCGAGTGCTGCTCTTGCCGACAATTCTCCGCCCAAGTCTCCAACCGCGCTTTCTACAGACACATTGGAAGGGAAGCTCAAGACTGTCATCATTCCGTCCGTGGAATTTGAGAACCTTCCTTTCAAGGACGCCATGGAGTATCTCGTCCAGGCAGCAAACAATCTCGATCCGGATGGGAAGAAACTGAATGTGATTAACTCGCCCGGGGTGGATGCTGACGTTCAAGTCAGTCTCAAGCTCACGAACGTTCCGCTTCGTGAAGCCATCCGCTACACCGCCGCGCTTGCTCGTGCGACATTTCAGGTTGAAGAGGCTGCCGTGAGGATTTTGCCCGAGAAGATTGAGCTGTTCACCAATGTCTACGCCATCCCTATGGAGGTTTTTGCAAAAGCCCTCAGAGAGCGGGGCGTTCCTGATGCGCGCGGTTGGCTGGGATCGTTTGGCTTTGAAGTCCTGGAGGGCGAGTCTGCGATCTACAATTCCACAACCGGACAGCTGATCGTAAGAGCCACGGAAGAGCATCAGACGATCATCAAAGAGTGGGTGCAATCGACGTCAGCAGGAGCCAGCAATTCGCCGGGTGGAGAGTCGAAGGATACTCTCCTCATTACCCGCGCCTACAAGATTGAGTTGGAAAGCTACTATGCGGCTCTGAGGGCCGCAGAGGCTGATTCGGCTAAGGATCTCTTGAGTAAGCAGGGGCTCGAGTGGACGAGCGGGTCGGGTGTGAAGTACACGGACGCTCAGCAAGTCCTGCTCATGCGCAATACTCCTGCTGAGCATGGAAAGTTACTGGCTTGGATCAAGACGGTGGATGGTTTCACATCTCACTATCCAGTCATGGAAGACACCAGCGGTCCTCAACCGGATCCGGCTGCTGAAGTGAAAGCACGGAGTATTGTCATCCCAAGCATCGAATTCCGGGAACTGCGCTTGGAGGATGCAATGGAGTATCTGGTGGCGGAAAGCAAACGGTTGGATCCAGAGCAGAAGGGTATCAATCTCGTGGTGGACCCCGAGGTCAACAAAGACGTTCCCGTCACGTTGAAGCTCTCCAATGTGCCTCTCTCTGAAGCCTTCCGTTACACCACCTCGTTAGCGGGAGCACGTCACCGGTTTGAGGGAACAGCTGTGGTGATTGAACCTGCCGACTAGGTCGATGGGGAGCGGGTAGCAGGTGACATCTCTGGAGCAGCTACCCCTTCTAAGGGAGACCTCCGCAATGGACGTCTGAACTACAAGTCGTTCGTCCGCACCTCTTCCAGCTTGCGGGCCATCTTGGCTTTGAACCGTTCCACCACTAGCGCATACTCCGGGTTTTCCGCGAGGTTGGTGTATTGCTTGGGATCCTTGCGCATGTCAAAGAGCTCGATTCCTTTGGAGGCGTCTTCCTCATACTGGATGTAGGCCCAGTCCTGTTCCCGCAGCAGAAAGCCCTTGCGCGATGGTGCCACGCTGAAGGCGGCATCCCGCACTTCCAGAGAAGGATCGTCCAGCAGGGGCGAGATGTCTTTGCCTTGTAGCCTGTCGGGCACTTCCAGGCCGCAGAGGCTGGCCACGGTGGGATACAGGTCGAGCATCTCGACCAGGGAATTGCAGACGGCGGGGCTCTTGCCGGGAACCTTGATGATGAGGGGGACTCCTGCGGATTCATCCCGCAGACTCACCTTTGCCCAGAAATCGTGCTCGCCCAGGTGATAGCCGTGATCGCTGGTGAAGATGATGATGGTCTTGTCCTCCAATCCGGCGTCTCGTAGTGCCTGCAGAACCTTGCCGACCTGGGCATCCATGTAGGCCACGGAGGCATAGTAGCCGCCCATCGCTTTCTTCTGGCGGCGGATGTCCATCTTCATGTTCTCACTAGTCTTGTAGTTGATGCCGGGCTTGGGGATGTCGTCCCAGTCGCCGGGAATCTTTTCCGGCAGGACCATGGAGTCATAGGGGAGGAAGGGCTCGTAGTACGACTTGGGTGCGACAAACGGAACGTGAGGGCGCACAAATCCAACGCCGAGCCAAAACGGCTCGTCTTTGTGCGCGGCGATCAGCTCCGCGGCCTTCACCGCGGTCTTTCCGTCGGAATGCACCAGATCATCACCCTCGGCTTCCACGACCACAAAGGTATTGCCGCCCACGACGGGTTTCTTGCCGTCTGGATTGCCCTCCAGAGTCTCGCCTTCACCTTCGGCCTTCCACTCGGGTCCAGGGCTGTTGAAGCGTTCCGTCCAGGAGAGTTCGTCATCCGCGCCGTTGTAGTTGTCATGGTCGCGACCATCACCGCCATATTCGATTCCACCGGGAACGCCCATGTGGAAGATCTTGCTGACCCGGGCGGCGTAGTAGCCGTTGTCCTTGAAATGCTGGGACCAGGTCGCGCGGTCGCCAATCTGGGGCCGGGGATTCTTGTAACCCAGAACTCCGGTGGCATGAGGGTAATAGCCGGACATGAAGGATGCCCGGGAAGGACCGCAGTAAGTCCCCTGACAATATGCTCGCGTGAAGCGGACTCCTTCAGCGGCAATGGAATCGATGTTCGGTGTCTGGCAAACGGTGTTGCCGTAGCAGGAGAGAGCCGTGGCGGTCAGGTCATCGGAAATGATGAACAGAACATTGAGCCGGTCGTCGCCAGAATTCTGAGCGGCAAGCGGTGACAGACTATAGAGAGCAAGGAATAGGAACAGGGGGCGCGTTCTCATGGGCAGTTACACGTAGGTCTTGGGGCTGTCCTAGCAAAAAGGAGCGGGGTCCTTCAATGGAAGAAGGCCAGTCTGATCCAGAAAATCGCGAAGTAGAGAAGGGCAAGTCCACCGAGAAATGCGATGAGGAAGAGCCATCCTTTCCATCTGCGGGAGTGAAGCAGATACACCGGGAAAAAGAGCCAGCTCAGGAGGAAGGTCCAGTCATAAGGGAACCCATTCCCGCGCCGCCAGACATCCCGCTGCACCCAGGCGGCCAACAGGTAGACCAGAAACCATCGCTGCAACATTCCAGCCAGATCACTGGTAGGGTTTTCTCGGAGGTCGTTCCAATGGTTGAGGCCGACAATCAATCCATGCGCCAGGAAATACCAGAGAAGAGGTGAACTGAAAAAACGTTGCAGCGCTGGAGGTTGGGAACTCACGTAAGCCCGTTATTTCGACAGTTTTCCATGTTGGCAGCAAGGTCGAAATGATCCGTCAACTATTTCGATGCCGTCCGGGATTTATCCAGTTAATCGTTGCCAGCGCTTTGATTGGCGGCTAGGCATAGTTCAATGCCTTGTTCTGACCGGCAGAGACCCCTCTCCCCCGCTATTTTTCTACTTCTGGTAGTTCTAGGGGCGTGGTGTGCACCTGTTTCTCTCCTCGCGGAGACGCCACATTTTGTCGACGCCAATGGCGAAGAAGTGTCGGAGATGAAGTCCAACAACGGGGTGGTAAACCTGATCTGGAGTTTGGAGGCTCCTGAGCAAACTGTGGAGTTTGAGTTGCAACAGGCTGACAACGAGGGTTTTACCGATCCGAAGGTTCGTTATCATGGAGTGCAGCGATCTTCTATCCTGACAGGACTTCCAGAGGGCGATCACTATTTCCGGCTACGGGTCAAGGACGCCGAAGCCTGGTCAGCTCCTTTAAAGCTGGAGGTCCGCTTTATCAATCGAGGTCAAATGCTCGGGCTGCTGGCCGTGGGTTTTCTGGTAACGGCGCTTACTGTCGGAGCCATCTTAACCGGCTATAACAAAGAACGGAAGGAAGGGGGCAAGGCGTGAACCATTCTGGACTGTTGGCGGCGTCGATCTCTCCGGCGCTTGGATGGGGGATTGTCATTGCGTTAGGCGTCGTTTGGGTGTTGCTGGGACTGTATTGGGGGCGGAAAGCCACAACGAGTGAGACCTTCATGCTCGCAGGCCGGAACGTGGGACTCTCCTTGGGCTCAGCCACGGCGATGGCGACCTGGGTGACCTCCAATACCATGATGGTCGCTCCGGTGCTGGCCCTGGAAAAAGGGATCTGGGGAATGCTGGCCTACTCCAGCGCTGCCTTTGGCCTGATGCTCTTCGCGCCCTTGGCGATGCGGATCAAGAGGCTGTTGCCTCACGGGTTCACTGCTGGCGATTTCTTCCGAAGACGCTACGGACGTGTGGGTTGGGCGCTGTTCCTCACGATTACGCTGCTCTACTCCATCACCTGGCTGGTCACCATGGCGATCGCCGGTGGCAAGCTGTTAGAAGCCATTGGTGGGATTCCCTACTTCCAAGGCATGACGTTGATCCTGGTAGTGTGCGTGCTCTACACCCTTTTTGGCGGGCTCTACGCGGTGATTGGGACCGATTTCATTCAAAGCCTCATCATCCTGATCGGCGTGGTAACCATTGGGGCGCTCGTCCTGGTGAATCTGGATTTCGGCGCCACCTACGAACACGTTTCCACATACCAACCAGCCTTGTTGGACGTAATGATGCCCGTGGCGCTGCTCGCATTCTTTAACAACATGCTTTTTGGGTTTGGCGAGGTCTTCCACAACAACGTGTGGTGGAGCCGGGCTTTTGCCATGCGGGATGACGTGGCGCCCAAGGCCTATTTCATCTCTGGTCTACTTTGGTTCCCCATTCCCATTGCCGCAGGGTTCATTGCACTGGCGGCAGGACCACTGGAACTCAATATCACTGATGCCAGCAAGGTGGGACCACTGGTCGCGGAGCACGTTTTGGGACAAGCAGGTCTTGGTGTCATGGCCGGGGTGCTCATTCTCATTGTGCTCTTCTGCTCGATCGCTTCCTCCATTGATTCCCTTTTGGCCGCGACTTCCGACCTCCTCGTTAAGGATATCTACTGTGGTGTGCTCAAGAAAGAGCTCACCGACCAGACGTTCCGCAAGGTGTCCGGAGCCGCCATTTTGAGCGTGGCAGTCATCGCATGGGTTATTGCCACGGCGGGGTGGAATGTGGCCACCGTTCTCTATAGTGCGGGAGGCCTGGTCGCCAGTCTCATTTGGCCGGTCATTGCCGGGTTGTTCTGGAAGCGATGCAACACCCACCTGGTCATCGCAGGGATCATACTCGGCTGCATCACAGGCTATGTCTGTTTCTTCCAGGTTGAGCCCTACATTGCCGCTTTGACCGGTTCAGGGGTCTCGATGGCATTTACCTTGCTGTCTCGGGTGGTGTCGCCCAAGCCCTTCGATCTTTCCGAGGAGACCTCGCAGGCCTGAACTCCTCCCAATTTCTAATTCTAACCTTTTGCCTGAAATGTTTTCAGAAGCCTTTTTCTACGGTCTGGTCATTCTTGGTCTGATTTGGACAGCCTTGGGCGTGGTGACACTCGTAGTCATGCTGGTCCGCGACTGGAAAAAAGGGGAACTCTGGTAGCGATTGGCTCCACAACTTCTAACTATCACATCTCATGAAAGATCCGGGATCCGACTTGCCTCCCAACCAAATGGGTCACGTACTCCATCCAAAAGGATCGGAGGCGCTCCATCCTCAGCCGGACCATCTCCTCACTGACAACCCGATCGACCTGACCATTCTTCGGGAATTGAGCGGCCAATCCATCCTCCGTGCCAATCAGTTCAGCCTCGAGCAGGTCATTGAACTCGCCAAGTTGGCGGCCACGCTGGAGAAAATCGAGATCGCTCCTTTTCACCCGCTTGATGGGAAACTGGCAATCACGGCTTTTTTTGAGGCGAGCACCCGGACACGGCTTTCCTTTGAGAGCGCGGTCTTGAGATTGGACGGCAAGATCATCAGCATTCCAGACGGCGGTACGACGGGGCAAGCGAAGGGGGAGTCACTCCATGATATCGGAGAGATGTTCAATGCTTATGCGGACCTGGTCATTATGCGCCACACGGAAACGGACGCTCCCCAGCAACTCATGGAGAGCCTGAGGATCCCTCTGATCAATGCGGGCAATGGCAGTGGCGAGCACCCCACGCAAGCGCTGGCGGACTGGTATTGCCTTCTCAAATGGAAGCACAACCTCGCGGTGAAGGCCGAGAAAGGGAAGAAGGTTTCCCGGCTTCACCTCGGAATCCTCGGAACTCCGGGCTCCATGCGTGCGGTGAAGAGTTTCCTGCTCATGTCCCTTTTGTTCCAGGATCACATTGAAAAGGTGACCGTGATTTCGGAAATGGCGGATCCCTTTGGCGCGGATGTGACGGAGAGCTTGTCGGAAGCTGGAATTCGTTACGCGGTGACGAATGATATCCGAGATATTCTCCCTAAATTGGATGTCATCTACATGAACTCCATCGCTTTCCTGGGAGATAGCTATAAGCTGCTCGATTCCCGCTACAAGCTGAACGCGGAGAGCAATCTGAAGGAGAACGCCGTCATTTTGCATCCCTTGGCGCGCCAGGACGAACTGGACGTGTCCTTGGATCAGACACCTCACAATCTCTATTTCTCCCAGGCCCACGGCGCAGTCTTCATTCGCCAGGCACTCATGCTGGCGGTCTTCAATCGCCTTGATCGTCTTCCCAAGCAGATTCCCACGATCGGCTAGACCCGAAGTCCCAAGTTTATCTCTTTTTGTTATGTGCGGTATCGCCGGTTTCTTTTCTGCTAGTCCCATTCCCCGGGAAGAGTCCCAGGCTATCCTGGATCAAATGCTCAAGACCATTCACCACCGGGGTCCGGATGGGCATGGGTATCACATTGATTCGGAGCAGGGCATTGCCATGGGGCATACTCGCCTTTCCATCAATGACCTGGAAGGGGGCAGTCAGCCTCTCTACTCGCGGGACAAGCGTCTCGTCCAGACGACCAATGGGGAGTTCTACGACTTCAAGCGTTACCGCTCCACGCTGATGGCGGAAGGGGCTCGTCTGGACACCAAGTCAGATAGTGAGATCGCCTTGGGCCTTTATCAGAAGCACGGGTTGGCCTTCATGGAGCATCTCCGTGGGGAGTTTGCATTCGCGCTCTACGATACTCAGACCCGGGAGTTGATTCTCGTCCGGGATCGCTTTGGGATTCGCCCGCTGTTTTTCTCCGTTCAGGGAGACACCCTGGTCTATGGGTCGGAAGTGAAGTCCGTGCTGGCTCACCCGAAGGTGGAGCCCAGGCTCGATTCCGCCGCGGTGCTGCATCAGTTGATGCAGACGATTGTTCCCGGAACCAGCGCCTTCAAGGATGTGCACGCCCTTCAGCCGGGGCACCTGATGCGGATCCGTCCCAAGAATGGCGGCTTCGACATTGAGACCCATCGCTACTGGGACATGGATTTCCCCTTGCTTGAGGACCGTCCCACGGATGTCGACCCTCAGGAACACATCGAGCGAGTTCGGGAAGAGTTGATCCGCGCCATTGTCTTCCGCCTGGAAGCCGACGTGCCGGTGGGCTGCTATCTTTCCGGCGGGATCGACAGTTGCTGCATTCTGGGCCTGGCAACCGGCGCCATGCAGAGCGCGGTGAAGGCTTTCACCATCAGCTTTGACCATGATGACTATGACGAAGCCTCCATCGCCCGAGAGATGGCGGAGAGCATGGAAGCCGACCAGGAGGTCATCAATCTCAAGGCGGAAGATCTCTATGGTGAGAATTACATCAAGACCGTCTGGCACGCGGAACGCAGCTTCTACAACACCTTGGGCGTGGCCAAGAACCTCATGTCCCGCCGGGTCAATGAGTGCAACTACAAGACCGTGATCACCGGAGAGGGTGCGGATGAGCTCTTCGCGGGTTATCCCGCCCTGAAGCGAGACATGTTCATGCACGGGCTGGCCTCTGAGTCCGAAGAGACCAAGGCCGAATACATGGAAGCCCTGGAACGCTCGAATCGGATCTTCAAGGGGGCGATTCTCGCCGAAGAACAGGCCTCACACCCCGCCTGGGATGCCATCTGCGGGTTCACGCCTTCCTGGATTCAGCCCTGGATGGCCACGCTGGATCTTGCCCGGCCGATGTTGTCCGGCGATCTGCAGAAGGAACTGGATGGCTACGACCCCATTGCGGCGATTGCGGAGCAGATTGACCCTGCCCAACTCGAAGGACGCCATGCGCTGGACAAGGCTCAATACACCTGGAGCAAGTGCCAGTTGGAGGGGCAGATCCTGAACTGGGGCGGCGACCGGGTGGACATGGCCAATTCCATGGAGAGCCGTCCCGCATTCCTGGATCATCATGTGGCGGCGGCCGCGGTTCAAGTGCCGCCAAACCTCCGGATCAAGGGGAACATTGAGAAATGGGTCCTGCGCGAAGCGGTGAAGGGAGTCCTGCCGGAAGTGCTCTACAAGCGGGAGAAATTCGCCTTCATGGCGCCTCCGGCTCATACGGACAAGGCCAAGGCCGCCCATGTCGAAGCGTTGATTTCCGAGTACCTCTCGCCACAAAAAGTGAGCGATGCGGGGTTGTTGGATACCAAACAAGTTGATAGTTTCCTGGATGGATGGCGGAATGACACCGATCCGACCTCCCTCGTCCGCAAGGACACGCTCCTGAACCATTTGCTGTGCCTTCAAATCCTTCACCACCAGTTCTGTAATGGATCCTGATTCGAATGGAGAGATTCGAATAGATATGGATCGGCTCAAATCGGACATTTTGAGCCTGGCGGAAATTGGTCGAAATCTCGAGGACAGAGGCATCTACCGCATGGCCTTCTCCGAGGCGGACATGGAGGGCAAGAAGTGGCTCTCCAGCTCCCTGGACAAGGCAGGAATCCTGCACCGGATGGATGGTGCCGGGAATGTGCTCGGGAAGATCGGGCCCAAGGAATC
>JBHIXE010000042.1:9684-20834 GCA_041984905.1 Verrucomicrobiales bacterium
TTCTACTTTGGGAAAGGGAAGGGCTCGAGAAAAGAAGTGCATTTATCTGAAGAATCCGACTCGGAAAAGGCGAGCATCCTGATTGGATCTCATACGGATACGGTGCCGCGGGCAGGCATGCTTGATGGAGCTTTGGGCGTCCTCTGTGGATTGGAATGCCTGCGCCGGATCAAGGAAGAGAACATCACCCTGAAACGACCGCTGGAGTTGATCTCCTTTGCCGATGAAGAGGGACGCTTTGGAGGCATGTTCGGTTCGCAGGCCTTCTGCGGAATGATCACCCCGGAAACGCTCCACAAGACGGACCTGGATGGCGTCACGCTGGGAGCGGAGATGCAACGGCGCGGGATGAAGCCGGTGCGAGCTCTGGAAGCTTCCCGGAAGAAAGGGGAGATCAAGGCTTACCTGGAATTGCACATCGAGCAGGGACCGGTTCTCGATCAGAGCGGCGACTCCGTGGGAATCGTCGAGAATATCACGGGATTGTTCAAATGGCTCGTACGATTCCGGGGTGAGGCCAACCACGCGGGCACGACTCCCATGGAGATGCGGCATGATGCGTTCATGGGCCTGGCGGACTTTGCCCACGAAGTGCCCCGCCTGCTGGAAGAAAACGGTTCCGCCCTGAGCCGGGCGACCATTGGGATGGCGCGAATTCTTCCGGGCGCTCCCAATACAGTGCCGGGAGAAGTGGAGTTCAGCCTCGATGTCCGCGATACGGATCCGGATATTCTCCAGGAGTTGTCTTCGGCTTGCCGGAAAGCGCTCTCCGCGATTGGCCGTAGGCGGGATCTCATGATGGAATATGAGGAGCAAAGCTGGATTCAGCCTGTTCCTTGCGATTCAGAACTGGTAGACATGATGGAAGAGGAGTCCAGGAAGCTGAATCTTTCCTGGCGCCGGATGCCCAGTGGGGCCGCTCATGACGCGCAGATTGTGGCGTCGATTGCTCCCGTGGTGATGATTTTTGTTCCCAGCCGGGATGGGCAGAGTCACACCCCCGCCGAGTGGACGGACTGGAAACACATTGAAGCCGGTGCAAACCTTCTCTTGAGAACTGCGATTCGGGCTGCATGCTCCTGAATATCAGCAACAAGCGAGACCCAGGTAAGAATGAGTGATTTCTACAGCAGATATGGCGGTGACCCCCTCAGGGAAACCTACATCGAGCACGTCGTGGATGTGGCCCGTCAGCGGGATCTGTTGGCTACGAAGGACGCCGCTCTGCTCTGCATTGATCTTCAGTATCTGGATGCCGCGGACGGTTACGGGGTGTTTGCGGATGATGCCAATGTGGGGATTTCCCGGCAGGGACGGAGGTACTATTTCAGTAGCTTGAAGGAATGGGTTCTGCCCAATGTGCGTTCCCTCCAGGATGCCTTCCGGCGTGCGGGACTGGAAGTCATTCACGTCCGCATCCAGGCGCTCACCAATGATGGCCGGGATCGCGGAGCAGGACACAAACGGCTCAACCTTTTGGCGGCTCCTGGTTCCAAGGAAGCGGAGTTTCTTCCCGAGGTGGCTCCCGAGGAGAATGAGATCATCATCAACAAGACCGCCAGTGGTGTCTTCGCCTCCACGAACATCAACTACGTGCTCCGAAATCTCGGCATCAAATCGCTCTTTGTGGTGGGGGTCTACACCAACGAATGCGTCGATACCACCGTGCGTGACGCTTGCGACCTGGGCTATTTTGTAACCCTGGTGGAAGATGCCTGCACCACGGTGACGCCAGACCTTCACGAGGCTTCCATCAAGACCTTGCGAGATCGCTACGCGCGAGTCACAGAGACGCACCAGACCATCGAGGAGATCCACAACTATCTGGGACTGATGGATGAAGTGGAAAAGTCCGTAGCCAAGAAACGCGCGGACCTGGAGCGGAAGAACAAGACCAAGTCCAACAAGGAAGACGCGGCCTGAATTCGACGCGGCTTTTGGGCGAATTCAGGGATGAGTCGTACTGGTGACCCTTAATCCAGAACGATCTCGCCGCCTCTAATACGGCGCTTCAGGTAGATCACATTGTCAATGTCTTTGGCGAAGAGAGCCGAGTCTTCGGCGTAGTCTCCATTTCGACTGCGGAGCAGGAAGCCTGTGAGAAAGTCGGTCAGCTCATCGGCGGAGATTCGCGGATTGTTGTCGAAGAGATGACCGGGCCACAAGCTGGCAATGGCCGGGCGCAGCCGGTTTTCATCGGTCAGCATCCCCGCAAGACTGAGTTCGGGGTCCGCATTGCCTAAATGGAAGAGAAAGAGCAGGCTGGAGATGGCCAGGAAGTGGAAGTCCATCTGCCGATCGAGAGGGCTGAAGACCGGGGAGTAGGAATCGAGGTCAATGCCCTTCAACTGGCCTCGGCGGCTGACCATCAGATTGCCGTTCTTGAGATCGTTCACGGCGTATTTGAGCCGGTGAATCTCCTCGACCCACAGCAGAATGCTGGTGAGCAGATCAAATACCTGGGAGACGCTCAAGGGATGCGTGAAAGGAAGGGAGGTGCGTTCACGCCGCCAGGCCTCTCCAGCGCTTCCGCTCAGCGCTTTGCGAATCTCCTGATTCAGTTGCTGGACTGAGGTATGAGAGCGTTGGGGGCGCAGGATGCTGGCATGTTCGTTACCCGTGAGACCAATCAGGTTGTCCAGGGTGTCGCCATCGACCATTTGTAGGACGTGATAGGTGTGGCGGCCCTTCGGCATGTTGCCGGCGTCAAAAATCCGGATGACGTGGGGGCAGAAGGCGAGATCTTGACCGGTCTTGAGAATGAGTTCGGCTGCCAGGATGGCCTCTTCCTGTTTCTTTTTCCGGATCCGATCCACCTTAATCGCCACCCGCCGGGGAATCGCACTGTTCTTGAAGTTCACGCACTCATAGACGCGGCCATATTGCCCCATCCCAAGTTGGCGCACCGGGACGAATCCCTGGTCCTTCAGGCGGCCCTCCAGCTTGTTCCAGGCGTCCAGGTCTTCCCGGTCCAGGATGCCATTACGCCCGATGTGAGCGGAGCCAGTTCGCGGTTTGCCTTTGTCGCTCCAACGCAGTTCCATGGGTTGCATGCCATCGCTGATGTCTGGCATGACACTGGCGATCCCAAGGCGCACGTAACGCGTGTCCAGATAGTCCCGCACGATCACCCGGGCGATGGAAAGGTAGTTGCGTTCCCAGTCTTCATTCAGCATGAAGCCGAGGTTGTTGAGCATCTTGAAGTAGGGATGATCGTCCTGGAGTCGTTTGACCGGCACGCCATCTCGCTTGCTGACATAGTCCTGATAAATCTCCCCGGTCCGAGTCGGAATGAGTTGACCCTTTCGCTTGCCCTGGAACAGCACGTGGATGTTCAACAGGGCCAGCCTGGTCGTCAGATCAATGCGCTCCAGGTAACGGTCGCGAGGATAGCTGGGGTAGGCGAGTTGGGAGATGACGCGTCGGAGCAAGGGCCAGACCAGCGCCAGTCGAACCTCCTGATTCTTTTTCCCCTGATGTTCGGAGAGATGCTTCATCACTTTCTCCACCGAGGGGAGATCCAGAACCAGGCAGGTCTCTGTCGGTTTCAGAAAGTCATCGATGAGGACCTCCCGAGTGGCCTTGCTGGGGAGGGTGGGGCTGGCGTGCAGGGTGAGAGAAGTCTCTCCGTTGGCCGGATTCTCAAAGACCAGTTGATGGAGCACCTTGAGAACGCTGGGCTTGGGTTCGAGGTACTCGCGCAGAATCTGCACTCCTTCGGTCAGGGCCTTGGCCAACTTCTGGGACTGTTCATTGTGTCCTGCGAAAGAGAGATGACGGGAGGGGCCATTCCACTTCACGTCGATGGCCCATTCCATCTGATAGCGCTGTGGCCGGGGCAGGTCCAGATAGTGGAGCCATTCGGAAGCCGTTCCCGTGAAAACGGTGGTGGAAGAATCCGTTCGGGGCAGCTCCAAAATCCCATGGGGAGTGGGCTCGAGGCGAGGCAAAGCCGGGGGAGCGATCCATGTGAAGGGGTTCCAACGTGATTTGCCCATACCTTTTCCTGACGAGCAATTAGCCTCAGGGTGAGAGGCGCGACCGTCAAGCAACGGCTGAGAGTCTGAGAAAAAGGGGTATGACAAAACTCCCTATTGCACTCTCTGCGCCAGCATGTAGCATGGAACCAGCATCAGGAGTGGTGCCGTAGGCTTATGGGCTTGCGGGATCCGGCAACCTGGCCATGGAGAAGCCAAGGTGCCTTGGAAATCAGCTGCAAAGCCGATCTCCGATGTGCGAGTCGTTAGAGGCTCGAACAGCAATTCTCCAGCGGAATTCTTGCCGTCCGATCCTGATGGATTTGACGGCCTTTTTTTCGCCCAGTTCCTGATGCGGTGAATCCGAATTCGCAAAATCGAACCGAACCATCGCATCAAAACTATGAGTCATACCTTACCAAAGAAAGAAGAAGCCCAGCAGCCGCGGGTTCGTCTCAGCGTCCGCGTGAATGCGGAAAACCCCAATCACCACCTTTGGAACAATCGTGGGACCTGGTGGTGCCACTTCACCCTTCACAAGCCCAACTACACCACCGAGCGGATCCGGCTCAGCCTGAAGACTCGTTCGCTCGAGGAGGCTCGCCGGAAACGGGATCGGCTTCTCGGGTCGATTGCCTCGGTGAGTTAGGAAACGTTTTTTCGGGCGGTGAGGTTGGAATCAAGAGCATTCCATCTCGCCGTCCTCAGCGTGGGCTGGGGACTTTTCGGGCGCGCTTCAGAGCCTGAGTCAAAATGAGAGTGCCAGCGCCACAGGCGCAACTGATATAGCCTAGGGCGCTTTCCACCACTGACGCCAGTCCAGTAATACCTCATCTGAGCGGTGGTCGACTATGTTGTCAGGCAGATCAGGCAACGAAAGGCTTTGTTAGGGATTGCATCTTTTCAAGTTTTCCGGAGAGTAACCGAAACTTGACCGGATGTGACCCAGAGGCGATTTTGCCCCTCTGTACTAGCGTCCCCTCCCAAACCATCAATGGCTAGCCCCGTTCGTAACTTTTTCTCCATGGCGAGCCTGCCGGCCCATTTCTTGAGGCTGGTCTGTGTGCTCGCCGCGTTGATCATCATCAACAAGACTCTCGATACGGTTGCCGAGTTCAATGAAGCGGAACGGGTCCTATCGCTGATTCAGGGAGATTCCGAATTGATGGGAGCGGAGGATGGAGGCGCCATTGAGACGGTCAACTTCACTCCGCGCTGGCTCATGCAGGCTCATGTCGCCGCAGCCATCCTCGCGGGCCTGGGTGCGGTGATCGGCGTGTTTCTGGCAGGGACCAAGTGGGGACAGGTATTGAGCGTGTCCTTAGTCTGTCTCGCGATGGCAGCCATGTGGGTTCCCAATAGCCTGGTGGAGAACTTGCCCAACCTGGGCGTCAGCAAAGTCGGCGAAAACCCTTCCTCCGCGGCTTACTACATGGAGCTGG
The DNA here is from genome assembly GCA_041984905.1 of Verrucomicrobiales bacterium. Taxonomy (GTDB): domain Bacteria; phylum Verrucomicrobiota; class Verrucomicrobiia; order Verrucomicrobiales; family DEV007; genus JBHIXE01. Next base: position 15,104 of record JBHIXE010000042.1, read on the forward strand.
GGCTGGTCGTTTTCCTGATCCTGAGCCCGCCCATGCTGATCTGGGCCTTCCATGCCGCACCGATCCTGGATCGCTATGTCCTGGGTGCGGTCATTATGCCTTTCACCATGTGCTTTGTGGGGATCATCTCCATCTGGGTGATCATGGACCTTACCGATAACGGGAAGGCGTTCATCTCCTCTGGGGCAGGGTTGGGAATGCTGGGGTACTACTACCTTGTCCAGTTACCTCAGATTATCCTGATGGTTCTCCCCATCACCTTGTTGTTGTCCCTCCTTTATGGACTCAGCAAGATGTCTCGCAGCAATGAGATCATCTCCATGCTTGGATCGGGCCTGAGCCTCGGCCGCGTCCTGCAACCGCTGCTGCTGATCGGGCTGTATTTCTCCGTGGTCTGCGTGGTCCTCAAGTATGAATGGGCGCCGAATTCCGAGGCCCGCAAAGAGGGGATTCTCAACAAGCTGGAAGACATCGCCAAAGAAGATGATGACGATGACGACAAGGAGGAATACGCCGCCTCTGCCTGGATGTACCGGAACGGGATGGCGCATCGGACCTGGCTGGTCGGCCGGGTTCCCGTGAATCTCGCTTCAGCTCCCATGCGCTATGTGGCCATCTGGGAACAGGGCAGGGATGGGCGTGTCAATCAGGCTTACCGGGCAGAAGCCGTGACTTGGGACTACCGCACCAAGAGCTGGACCCTGAGCAAGTGCACCACCTTCGACTACAACGAATACGGGTTTGCGACCATCAAGGAGCATCCCATTCTCACGATATCGGAATGGAAAGAGACACCCTGGCACGTGGTGAGTTCGTCCTACAAAGCGGAATACCTCGGGGTACCTGGACTCACCAACTACCTCCGATCCAATCAGGCAATCGGGGACAAGAAGCTGTCTCCTTACCGGACTCACTGGCATTACAGCTGGGCAGAGCCACTGCGATGCATCCTGCTCGTGCTGATGGCGGCTCCCCTCGGCATCGTTCACGGTCGCCGTGGCGTCCTGGGTGGTGTGGCAGCCTGTATGGGGATTTTCTTTGGGTTGATCTTCTTTGACAGCTTCTTTCTATCCATGGGCAAGACGGCTCGAATTCCGGCCTGGCTTGGGGCCTGGGGACCGAACATTCTTCTGCTGATTGTAGGGTGCTATCTCTTCTACATCCGGTCCGCCGGTAAGGAGGTGCCCAAGCTCAAGAGCCTCTTCTCACGCAGGAAAGCGACGGCTTGACCGCGCCTTGTGCTTCTTCCAAACGCACGCCATGGCCATTGTTCAGCATTGGAAAATCCGGAGCCGGGCCCATCATTGCTCCAAGACAGGAGTCGCCTTTGAGGAAGGGCAGTTCTTCTACACCTGCATCAGTGAAGATCCGGAGACGGAGGACGCCTTTGTCCGCCATGATTACTGTGAGGAAGCCTGGAAAGTGGTGCAGCCGACCTTGGGCGCGGACACCTTCTCTTACTGGCGCTCCAAGTACGAAGGGCCGGATCATTCTCACTCTGAGGAAGCTGCCGCGCAGCAGGCCGATGCCGAGACCCTCTTGAATCGCATGGTTGAGGAGGATGATCCTCGGATGGACAAGGCTCGCTATATCCTGGTGTTGAGTCTGGAACGCCGTAAGGTGCTCCGGCAGGTCGGGGAGAGGCGAACTGAGGACCGGCGCTTGCTGATTTACGAACATCGCAAGACAGGAGAGGTCATCATGGTGACGGATCCTGAAGTGCGACTGGACGAAGTCGATGCCCTCCAGGATGAGGTGGCCAGATTGCTGGAAGAGATGAGCCAGCCCCAGCCGGTCGAAGGGGAAAGCGAAAGTGCGGGAGAAACCAGTGAGGAATCTCCCGTGAATTCTGAAGATCCTGGCGAGGAAACCAAGGAGTCGTAGAAAGTCTCGATTTTATTGAAGCTAGATTGGCGAGTCCCAGTCCAACCCCTGACAGATTGTGTCAAAGGGAGCTGGTGACTGTGACCGGGGCTGGGCAACAGTCCCAGCTCCTAATTGCTGGTATTGAAAGGTCCATTCTGTTCGGATCGTGTTTTCCAGCAACCCCATGTCTACTCACCCATCTGCTTCCCGGCGGTTTATTCCGCTCTTCTCCCTCATTTTTCTGACGGCTGCCATGTCCATTCAGGCGCAATCTCCCTTTCCCGCTCCCTCTGAGCTGCCAGCGCGGCCGGAATTGCCGGACCCACTCGTGATGTGGGACGGCACACCCGTAAAGACGCCGGACCAGTGGAAGGCGAGACGGAGTGAAGTCCTCTCCTTGTTCCAACACTATGTGTATGGAAAGTCTCCGGAACTTCCGCCACCTCATTCGCTCAAAGTCGAAACCCGGTTCGAGAAAGATTTCGCGGGAGGCAAAGGGCTCTTGCGGGAGGTGATCCTCCACTTTCCGCCGGAAGGCACGCCGCCGGTCTATGTCCTGATGGCGATCCCCAAGTCCGACAAACCGGTTCCGGTGTTTCTCGGCCCCAACTTTGCCGCGAATCATTCCACGATCGACGATCCAGACGTGAAGCTCTCGGAAGTGTGGTTGCCGAAACGCTACGAAGGCGTGGTGGACAACAAGGCAACCGAAGCCTGCCGGGGGATTTCCGAGGAGCGCTGGCCCTTCGAGTTGGCGATCGAGCGCGGCTACGCCATGGCGACCTTTTACCATGGAGACCTGGACCCGGACTTCGCGGATTTCACAAATGGGGTGCATCCCTTCTTCTACGAAGCCGGACAGACTGAGCCCAAGGCGGATGAATGGGGAGCGATTGGCGCCTGGGCCTGGGGCTTGAGCATGATCGCCACCTACCTCATTGAGGATGAACGGATTGATCCGGCGCGGGTGTGTGTCATGGGGCACTCCCGGAATGGCAAGACCGCCCTTTGGGCCGGCGCTCAGGATCCTCGCTTTGCCCTGGTCGTGAGCAACCAGTCTGGATGTGGCGGAGCGGCGCTCAGCCGACGGCGGGAAGGAGAGAAGCTGTCTGATATCAACAAGAACTTTCCTCACTGGTTCAACGACCACTTCCCCGAGTTCAACGAGCGCGAGGAGTATCTGCCGGTCGATCAGCACATGCTCTTGAGCCTGATCGCCCCGCGACCCGTTCTGGTGTGCAGCGCGGAAGGCGATAAGTGGGCGGATCCACCCGGAGAATTCGGCTCCTGTCAGGGCGCAGATCCGGTCTATAAACTGCTGGGAACCGATGGGTTCGCTGCTGATGAGATGCCAGGGAACAACGATCTGATCAACAGCACGATCGGCTATCACATCCGGCCAGGGAAACACGGTGTGGGAGATGAGGATTGGGCGGTCTTCTTTGACTTCGCCGACAAGCACCTGCCGAGCGGTCCTTGACGACCGGGAAATCCTGCAAGAAGTGGGGAGACTGTCCTCGTGATGGAGGCAGAACCAACCCCACTTCGAACTCCCTTATGTTCCTCATCAAGTCTTCCCTGGCCTGCTTGGTCGCCTTTACCTGCCTGTGTCACCATCTCCAGGCTCGTCCCAACGTCATCCTGATGATGGCGGATGATATGGGCTACGAATGCCTCAGCGCCAATGGCAGCGCGGACTATGAGACGCCGACCCTCGATAAGCTCGCCAAGGAGGGGATCCGTTTCGAGCACTGCTATTCCACGCCTCTCTGCACGCCTTCCCGCGTTCAGATCATGACGGGGAAGTACAACCACTCCAACTACAAGGAGTTCGGATACCTGGATCCCAAGGAAAAGACCTTTGGTAAGTTGATGCAGGAAGCGGGTTACAAGACCTGTATCGCGGGCAAATGGCAGCTGAATGGGCTCTACCATGAAGACCAGTTCCCAGAGGAGTTTCGTATGGACACGACGGTTCCACTCAAGGCAGGTTTTGACGAAGCCTGTCTCTGGCAGGTCACCCAGGCGAAGACCAAGGGCAAGGGCGAACGGTTCGCGGATCCGCTTATTGAAAAGAATGGCGAGGTGCTGGGAACGCTGGAGGGCGAGTATGGGCCGGATGTCTTTGCGGACTTCATCTGCGATTTCATCGACCGGCAGAAGGACGAGGAGTTCTTCGTCTACTATCCCATGGTGCTGGTGCACAACCCCTTTGTCCCCACTCCTGATAGCCCGGAATGGGAGAATCCCAAGCTGCGGCACAAGCAGAAGAACGAGTTCTTCAAGGACATGGTGGCCTACACGGATGGCGTGGTGGCGAAGCTTGTCGCCAAACTGGAGGAACATGGCCTGATGGAGAACACCATCCTTCTGTTTACGGGGGACAACGGGACCAATCGGGCCATTACCTCCACCATGCAGGACGGTTCCACGATCAAGGGCGGCAAGGGAACCACTCCGAACGCGGGAACGCATGTGCCTTTCGTGGCGCATTGGCGCGGCACTACCCCGAGCGTCGTCAATCAGGACCTGATCGACTTCACCGATTTCTACCAGACTCTGGCGGATGTGGCCGGCGTGGATGTGAGTGCGGAAAACCTGCCCGGGCACAGCTTCTTTCCTCAACTCAAGGGCGAGACTGGTAACCCTAGGGAATGGGTGTATTGCCACTACGAACCTCGCTGGGGGAAATTCACCCTGGCCCGTTTTGCTCGCGATCATCACTACAAGCTCTACCAGGATGGCAGTTTCTATGATCTGACCACGGACGAGGAAGAGAAGAATCCGCTTCCTCCGAGTGAGGAGACCGCCGCCGTCCGAGCCAGGCTCCAGGCCGTGCTGGACAGCATGCCTCCCATCGTGGAGCGCCCTTACGAAGAGCCAGCCAAGAAAAAGGCCCAGAAGGAATAGGAACAATCTTCAAAACAATCGGAATTGAACCCTTCATCCGGTAAGGTAGAACCCGTATCCATCGTCCCCAACGTTATGAAAACCTCCCTCATCACGCTAACTCTCAGCGGCTTGATCGCCTTGGCGCTATCCAGTTGCGCGCCCGAACAAACTCAGGCTGCAAATACCTCGGACTCCGACGTTAACAGGATCTTCGACGAGTCGAACATCCCCGAGACTGCGCAGGTGGTGACTCTCGGTGGAGGGTGCTTCTGGTGTGTCGAGGAAGTGTTTCATCAGGTGGATGGCGTTTATGCGGCGATTTCCGGCTACATGGGAGGCACCAAGGCCGACGCCAAATACAAGAAGGTGGCCGGAGGGGGCACGGATCATGCCGAGGTGGTTCAAGTCCATTTCGATCCGGAAACCATCGATTTTGATGGCATCCTGAAAGTATTCTTCAAGGCCCATGACCCGACTCAACTGAATCGCCAAGGACCCGATTACGGTCGCCAGTATCGCTCGGTGATCTTCTACCATTCAGATGCTCAGAAGGAAGCCGCTAACGCGTACATTCAGAAGCTGGAGGCTTCTGATGAGTATGATTCCGGCGATATTGTGACCTTGGTAGAACCCGCCATGGAGTTCTATGAAGCGGAAGACTACCACCAGAACTACGCTCGGCTGAATCCTGGCAATCCCTACCTCCATCAACAGCTTCATCCCAAGCTGCGCAAGCTCGGTATGGAGATCCCCACGGGAGTAACGAACCGGGAGATCAAGGGCTCGTCTTCCAAGGCGAAATAAGGAATCTGGTTTTGGCCGGAGCGTCGAATGGATCTGCGCTCCGGCCTGTGCATCTTCAGATGCGCTCGATGACCTCTTCCGCAGGGAAGCGGACCTTGGGGGCCTCGGCATACTTGTCTTCGTCACTCCGGTATCCCAGGGTGCAGAGAACCGCCGCAGTCAGCCCTTT
>JBHIXE010000042.1:20844-21068 GCA_041984905.1 Verrucomicrobiales bacterium
CGCGATGTAACACTGACGTTTGGCCCAGTTCACCACGTCTTTGCTTCGTGGACCTTCGACCACGTCACCTACGATGACATCTCGATAGCCCTTCAACGCTTCCTTACTGCGGCCTTGGATACTCTCGATGGCATCCATGAAGTGATCGACATAATCGGCGGAAACATTGGTCTTGGCCGTGATGACCACGAGGTGGGAAGCGTCCGTGATCTGAGCCTGACCCC
>JBHIXE010000043.1:0-21018 GCA_041984905.1 Verrucomicrobiales bacterium
AACTCCTAGCAACTTTGACGGATTCTCCCGAAGCCCTGGACCTCCTGGCCACAGAGCTTGAAAGTCCAAATGAATGGGCGGCCTGTCGAGCGGCACGGGCCTTGGAGCTGCTGGGAGACCGGGCAAGTTCCCAGGCGGAGTCCATGCAAGCAGCATTCAATGCGCGGGTGCCAAAGGATCCACGAAAGGCAAAGACCGAGGGGATTAACTATGGATTCGAGTTCTCGCTGCGAACTGCACTTGAGAACCTGGGCCAGCAACCCTAAGACGCAGTGTCATGCGATTCTATTTTTTGACTTGTTGCCTCCTTTTTGGGGGGCTTTTTCAGGACCTGGGCCTCGCCCAACCCCAACCCAACATTGTGGTCATCCTCACCGATGACATGGGCTACTCGGATCTCCCCGTCTTTGGCGAATCGGAAATTCCCACGCCGAATATCGACCGGCTCGCCGAGGAAGGGATCAAGCTCACCAATGCCTACGTCTGTGCGCCAATCTGTGTTCCTTCCCGCATGGGGTTGATGACGGGACGTTACCAGCAACGCTACGGAGTCTATGACAACGTCTACACCGCGGAGGAAAACCGGCTCTGGGTGAAAGAGATCACCCTGGCGAACGTCCTGCAGGATCACGGATACCGCACTGCGAATATTGGCAAGTGGCATCTGAGCGGTAACAAATGGCCCTGGGTCCTTCCGCCTCCTCATGAGCGTGGCTTCGATGAATTCGTGGGAATTGAAGGCGGGATGGACGACTTCTGGAAGGGGACCACCTTGGTCCGTTACCAGGAGGAGGAATACCAGATCTTTGAGTCGCCAGACTACCTCACGGATTTCTTTGGCCAGGAAGCTGAAGCCTTCATCGAGCGCAATCGAGAGAATCCCTTCTTCCTCTATCTGGCATTCAACGCTCCCCATGCACCACTTCACGGGTTGGAAGAGGACCAGGCAGCGATTGCGGCGGATTGGGTCAGTGCCGAACGTCGCATCTATGGCGCCATGGTTGTCGCTGTGGATCGCAATGTGGGCCGGGTGCTGGATGCTTTGGCCAAGCATGATTTGGAGGAGAATACCTTGCTGATCTTCCTCAACGACAATGGAGGCGGCGGAAACAATGCCATGTGGCACACGCGTAACACGGCGAGGAATCTTCCTAATCGGGGCCACAAATACGATGTTCAGGAGGGAGGGGTGCACGTGCCCATGATCGTGCGCTGGCCGGGTAAGGTTGAAGCTGGAACGACCTTCAATGGGCTGTCCAGTAGCCTGGATATCTTTCCCACAGCACTTGCCGCGGCTGGCGTCCCTCACCCCCAGCAAAGGGTCTGCGATGGGGTTGATCTGTTGCCTTATCTGAAGGGCGAGAGCCAGGGGGATCCGCACCAATACCTCTATTGGCAACAGTTGTACATCGATCGGCGGCGGCCTAACCGGAGACCTCCTCCTCAGCAACACGACCTCTATACCTTCGCCGTTCGCAATGGCATCTGGAAAGCCATCAAGCAGGATCAGGCCGTGAAGGGCTCCGACAATCGCCCCTGGGAGCTCTATGACTTGAGCCGTGATCCCAGTGAACTGCAGGATGTCGCTTCCGAATTCCCGGAGATCACGGAACGACTGGCCAGCCAGTTCCAGCAATGGCAGGAACAAATGCATCCACCTCTGGAGGCACCCAAGAAGAAGTAGTAGTCGTCTTGCAAGCCTTGCTCGAAAGGAGGCGCTCTGTCTGGGAACGACCGGCCAGGTGGTGGTGTTTCTGTCAGGGAGATTACTAAAATTACTTTGAATTTCAAGAACGGCGGACTACTCTTGGCCTAGCTGGACCCCAACATCTAGGTTAGCGACTCCTACACGCCCACAAGACTCGACCCGACGATTTATGCCTTCTCCATCTGCCCCTGATGCCGGCACGCCCATGAACGCCATGTATGGCGAGTGGTTCCTCGACTACGCTTCTTACGTCATCCTGGAACGGGCCGTACCGCACAATAACGATGGGTGTAAGCCAGTGCAGCGCCGCATTCTCCACTCGCTCTTTGAGAAGGATGACGGCCGCTTTCACAAGGTCGCTAACATTGTGGGGCACACGATGCAGTATCACCCGCACGGGGACGCATCGATCGGGGATGCGCTGACGAATCTGGGCCAGAAAGATCTCCTCATCGATACCCAGGGAAACTGGGGGAACATCCACACGGGAGACAACGCCGCGGCCCCTCGATACATCGAGTGTCGTCTTTCCAAGTTCGCCCATGACGTCGCTTTCAATCCCAAGACCACGGTCTGGGCGGCTTCCTATGACGGGCGTAACAAGGAGCCGGTGACTCTGCCGATGAAGTTTCCGCTCGTCCTGGCGCAGGGCGTGGAGGGGATTGCGGTAGGCTTGGCCTGCAAGATCCTGCCTCACAACTTCAATGAGTTGATCGATGCCTGTATCGCCGTTCTCGAGAAGAAGGAGTACGAGATCTACCCGGACTTCCCGCAGGGAGGCATTGTGGATGTCTCCGACTACAATGAGGGGCTTCGTGGCGGCCGGATTCGAGTGCGGGCCAAGATCGAGGTCACCAAGAAAAAGCAGCTGACCATTCACGAGATTCCCTTCGGAACGACGACGGAGAGCATTGAGGCCTCGATCGCGGACGCCAATGCGAAGGGCAAGATCAAGATCTCCAAGATTGAGGATCTGACAGCCGAGAAAGTGGAGATCCGTATTCACCTGGCGCCGGGCGCCGATCCGGAACAAACCGTGAAAGCGCTCTACGCCTTTACGGACTGCGAAGTCTCGATCTCTCCGAACGCCTGCATCATTGAGGATCAAAAGCCCAAGTTCCTCAGCGTGAGGGAAATCCTGCGCAAGAGCGCGCTGCAGACTCGCAGCCTGCTGAAGCAGGAACTGGAGATCAAGCTGGGCGAGTTGGAGGACCGGCTGCACTTCTCCAGCCTGGAAAAAATCTTCATCGAGAACCGGATCTATCGCCGGATTGAAGAGTGCGAGACCTGGGAAGAAGTGATGTCCGAGATCTGGGAAGGGCTGCAACCTTTCCTGAGCTGGTTCCAGCGGGAAGTCACAGACGAAGATGTGGAACGATTGACGGAGATCAAGATCAAGCGGATCTCTCGCTTTGACTCCTTCCGCGCCGACGAACAGATCCGTGCTCTGGAAGACGAGATTCGTGAAGTGAAGCGCAACCTGCGCCAGATTACCCAGTTCACGATCGATTGGTACACGGACATCAAGAAGCGATACGGCCAAGGCCGCCAACGTCGCACGGAGATTGCCAGCTTTGACCGCGTCGTTGCCCGGGAAGTCGCCGCCGCCACGGAGACGCTCTATGTGAATCGCAAGGAAGGCTTTGCCGGCTGGAGCCTCAAGCGGGACGAAGAGATCGGCGCCTGTTCACGCTTGGACGATATCATTGCCATCTCCCGGGATGGGGAACTGCGTGTGGTTCGGAACGCCGAGAAAGTATTCGTGGGAGCCAACAATCTCCACATCGCCATCTGGGTGCCGGATGACACCACGGTCTACAACCTGGTGTATCGCGACGGGCGGGACGGCAAGGTGTTCGCCAAGAAGTTCCAGGTATCCGGCATCACCCGGGACCGGGTCTATCCGCTGACGCAGGGCCGGGCCGGATCCCGAGTTCTCTACTTCTCCGCTCACGATGACGAAGAGTCCTCGAATCTCAAGGTCAGGGTGCATCTGAAGCCCGCGCCGCGACTGAGAAATCTGGAGCTTGATTTCGACTTCTCCGACCTGTCGATCAAGAACCGGAACAGCAAGGGGAATCTGGTGAGTCGCCACGGAATTGACCGGGTGGTGAGGATCCGCGGAGGCTCCTGATTGTGCCATTGTTAGGCTCTCTCGCGAGATTCTCAAAATTGCTAGCATTGTCAGGGTTGCGAGTCGGTAAGGGTGCGCTAGTGTGTCGCCCATGCCTAACAGCCCCACCACATCGTGCGACTACGATCTGTTCATCTCCTGCGCGATTGCCGATAACAAACCGGACGCGGCCGGAGGCAAAGGTTGGGCGAGTCAGCTGAGGGATCAGATCCTGGCGGATCAGGCCAAGTTTACCAGTCATCAGCCTTCCATCTTCTTTCAGGAAGAGGAGGTGGCGAGTCTGGATGAGTGGCTTCAGAAAATTCAGGGACCGCTGCGGCGCAGTCGCTTGTTGCTGGTCTGTCTGTCGTCGCACTATTTCGCGAGCCATCATTGCCGCTGGGAGTGGGAGGAATACGTCAGGAACCGCTTTCACCATCGGGTCGAGCCGGGCGAGCGACCGCTGATCTACTTTGTGGAGTTGCCGGAAGCGCCTGAGCAGGAGATTGCCCATTGGGTCGCGGAGATGGGGCGTTTGAATTGCGGGGCGGATCTGCAGCCCTGGTTTGATGAAGGGGTGCATGCGCTTCAGGAGATAGAAGTGGAGCGGCGCCTCCTGTCCCTGAAGCCGGAGATTGGCAATGGCAATCTGAAGCCCACAACCCAGCACTTTGTGGGACGTTGTTCGGAACTTCGGCAGTTGCGGGAAGCGATGTGGTTTCAGAATGACAACAGCCAGATCACTTCCATCCGCGGACTGCGCGGTCTGGGCAAGACCGAGTTGGCGATCGCTTTTGCCAATGTCTGCGCCACGGACTTTGCGGGTGGACGCTGGCTGTTGCGAGCGGAGGGGCAATCGGAAATGGTGGCTCTTGTCTCTTCTCTTGGGCCTGACTTAGGGCATCTGCAGGGTGAGAAAACGGAGATGGAGTATTTCCGCACAGTCATCGATGAATTGCGGGATCGCGCATGCGCGGCGAGTGACAACCCCCAAGTGCCTGAAACCTGCCTGCTCATCCTGGATAATGTGACCGACCCGGGACTGGTCAGCTCCGCTCAGTTGGAACACCTGCCGGATGAGCCTTGGCTCAAGATTCTCCTGACCACCCGGTTGGAACCCAAGGAACTGGGCGTGGCGGGGCCTTCCATTGAGCTCGGAATGCTCACGAGCGAACAGGCGCTGGAAATGATTCGCCGCCACCAGGAAGGAGGCGCCTTTGAGACTCCCGGGCAGGAAGCGGCCGCTCGAGAGATTGTGAAGGAACTGGGGGGATTCACCCTGGCAGTGGAAGCCGTGGCCCTCTTTCTGGGGCTCAATCCGCAGGTCAAACCGACCGAGTATCTCGTGCGGTATCGGGAATCCGGCGTGAAGTCCCTGGATCCGGCAATCACCATGGATCTGGAGGAGGACGTGGACAACGGCGAGGTGCAGATGCGCAAGCAACTCGCGACCGTCATGGGACCGACCCTGGAAGTGCTGTCGCCGCCTGCCCGGACGGCCGCGCGGTATGCGGCGCACTTTGCTCCAGATTGCGTGCCATGGCCCTGGGTCAAGGAACTGGTCTTCAAGCAGCATCCGGAGCTTCGCGATCAACCGGAGCAAATCTGGGAGAGCCTGAGGAAGAAGCTGGAGAAACTGCATCTGCTCAATGTCTCCGGGGTTGAGCAGATTGGACGGATGCACCGGCTCGTTTCCAACTACCTGCGTTCCAAGGACGAGACTCTGGCTCCGGCGGAACTGCTGGAATTTGTCAGCAACCGGGGCTTTAAACTCGCCAAACAGGCTTCCCCACCTCCGCGCTGGGAAATGCAGGCTCTCACGGCTTCCCTGGAGCATCTGCTCTGCCGGGATGAAATCGAGAGCCGCTACCAGCGGGAATTGTCCGCCTCCGCTTCCGCCGTGGTCGGGCTGGTGATCACGTATCGCGGACTGGGACCCGCTGCGGATCTTCTGGGCGTGACCATTCCCGTGGTGGAACGGCTGGTTCATTCAGATCCGGCCAAGGCGTTGTGGCGGCATGACCTCTCTGTCTGCCGGGAGAAGCTTGGCGATGTTCTATTTGCCAAGGGATCGCTCGATCCCGCGCTCAAGGCCTACTGCGATTCCCTTCAACTGCGGGAACGGCTCGTGGATGTCGATCCGCAAGATCCGGACCTGCAACGGGATCTCTCCGTGACCCATAACAAGATTGGCGACGTGCTGCGTGCTCAGGGAGCATTGGATGACGCTTTGTCAGAATACCGGGCGGCCCTACTCATTCGGGAAGCCCTGGTGCGCCTCGAACCGCGCAGTGTTGATCGCAACCGCGATTTGTCCGTCAGCCACGAACGGATTGGAGACAGCTACCGTGCCAAGGGGGATTCTTCCAGGGTGCTGCGCTCCTATCGCGACTCGCTCGCGATTCGGGCTCAGCTGGTGGAATACGACGAAAGCAACGTGCTCTGGCAACGGGATCTCTCCGTCAGCTGCGAGAAAGTCGGCAACATGCTCCGGGCTCAAGGCCGGCCTGATGAGGCCATGAGTGCCTACCGCCAATCGCTCGCTATCCGGCAACGCCTTGCTGGGCTGGAGCCCGACAACGTGGTTTGGCAGCATGACCTTTCCATCAGTCACAACAAGATTGGCGATGCGCTGCGGGCTCAGGGAAAACTGGATGAGGCCCTGGCAGCTTATCGAGAGTCCCTCGCGCTTGCCGAACGGCTGGTGAGTGCGGCGAGAGACAATCAGCTTTGGCAGAGGGATCTGAGCGTGAGCCAGAACAAGATGGGGGATGTGCTCGTCGCTCTGGGCAAGGGAGAAGAGGCGTTGGCCGCCTACACGACTGCCTTGGAACTCCGGCAACGGTTCGCGGACAGTGAGCGGAACAACCCCAGTTGGCAGCGGGATCTGTCCGTCTGTCATAGCAAGGTAGGAGACGCCCTCCGCTCCCTAGGCCGATTGGGACAGGCGTTGAAAGCCTACTCCGACGCGCTCCAGATCGTGGAGCGGCTCGTCCAGCTCAATCCCAACAATCCGGATTGGCAGCGAGACCTGTGGGTGCTGTGCTGGCGGATTGCCGATATTTCCGAGAAAGTGGGGGGAACCGAGGCTGGGCAATGGTGGCAGAGAGCGTATAAGACCCTCAGCGACATGCAGGCACGAAATCTCTACGTTTCTCGGGAGGATCTGTCCGTGTTCGCCCTCTTGGCGGAGCGGGTGGGGGTGACTGCTTAGAATTTCTGTGGTGCCATGGCATGGTAGCTCTCAAAAGCTTGGATTCTTAGATAAATGCGCGTAATGTTTCCACGAGCGATGAGGCCTGATCTCAATTTTGAAACTCTGGACGAGAAGCCGCCGCAATCGATCGGTCTGAAACGGGCCTTTATCTTTAGTGGATCGATTGCGCTGATGTTGGCGGTCGTCGTGGCTCTGGGCGCCAAGTTCATGAACCAGGAATCCGGCGAAGAGTTGGCCGCGGTCGCGCCCCAAAAAGTTACCGAAGCAACTCCTGCTCTGGATCCCATGGAGGAACCTTCTCCGAAGCTTGACGATGACCTGATCTTTGCGGCGTCGAACGCCATCATCCGGCCAGAGGAAGCGGAAGTGGATCTGGAAATTCGGGTGGAAGGAGATCGCACCACCTCAGTGGAAATTCCCCGGGTGGGGTCTTTGTCGGTGGACGGAGAAGATCCCGCTCCAGAAGGGTCTTTCGAGAGCTTCCTGGAGTTGGAGGCTGCGGCACTTCGCACTCGCGAGGGCAAAGAGGGGGCATCATCTTCTCATGCCGATGCCGTGCTGCGGGATATCGAGACTCAGCTTTCTCCACTGGATCCGCTGCAGGATGACTTTGCAGGCGAGTTCGACCCGGACCAGCGTTTCAAGCTTCCGACACCCATTGAGGAAAAGGAGGATGATGTTGCCGTAGGCCTCATCTTCTCCAAGCCCGAAGGTGAAGAGCTCACCCTCAACGGCAAGCCGATCAAACTGGACGCGCCATCTCTTCCCAGCATCCGTTCGAAGAGTAGTTCATCGAGTTCCAGTAGTGCCGACGAAGAGTCCTCGAAGCCCTTTGCCGGACTTTTTAAAGGACTGGGCAAGAAGCGGGATGATGAGGATTCCAAGAAGAATATCTGGAATCGCGATTCCGACTGACCTGACAAAAGCGCAATAAGACACAGTCCGCGCTTGAGGTGCCGGTATGGCTCCGTAGATTCGGGCATTTTTTGAATGCCTGAACTGCTCCCATTCTACCAGAGCTTTCTCGACACTCCGTTTCTAGGCTCCACCATCCAGGTCTGGCTTGTCTTCCTGATTGTCGTGGTGGTGGCCACCGCTTTCATCAAGGAGTGGGCTTCTCCGGATGTAGTGGCCCTCTGTGCTTTGGGGGCAGCTTTCGTGACGGTTCTGGGCACGAATGATTTGCTCGCCGTCTTCAGCAATCGGGCGCCCATCACCATTGCCTGTATGTTTGTTCTGAGCGCGGCTCTGGAGCGGACCGGCGCCATTGATGTGATAGGCAATCTGTTCCAGCGCGTGGCAGGGAAGACCGAGTTGCGGGTGATGCTATCGCTGATGGGCACTGCGGCCGTTCTCTCCGCCTTCATCAACAACACCCCCGTGGTGGTGGTGTTCCTGCCCATCGTGAAAGGATTGGCCCGGAGCCTGGGGCTCAAGGCTTCCCGCCTGCTCATGCCGCTTTCCTTCGCCTCGATCCTGGGCGGCACCTGCACCCTGACGGGAACATCGACCAATCTCATCATCGATAACCTGGCCCAGCAGCAGGGACTGGAGCGCTTCGGAATGTTTGAGCTCACCAAGATCGGCGTTCTCTATGCCATCATTGGAGCTGCTTATCTGGCCACAATAGGGCGGAAACTCCTGCCCAAGCGGGATACCCTCGGCGGGGAGTTGGAGCCTCCGGAAAGGCGGCATTTTCTCACCCAGTTCAGCGTGGAAGGAGATTCGCCCCTGATCGGCAAGACTTTGCCAGAGACGCTCCTGCGGGAGATTCCCGAAGCGGATGTGCTCGAGGTGCGTCGGCGAGGGCGGGTCATGCAAACTCCGCTGAACGAACTGAAGATCCGCCAGAACGACCGTCTCCTGATCACGCTTTACAGCACCAGTGTGGATGAACTGCGGGATACGGACGGCATCCGCTTCGATCAATACCGCAGCCTGAATCTGAGGGAGATGGAAACCCGGGAACTCAAGCTAATGGAAGGCATCATCGGCCCCAACAGCCAGTTGCATGGCAAGACGTTGCGGGAGTTTCAGTTCCGGCAGCGATTTGGGGTGCATGTCCTCGCCATCCACCGAAGAGGCCAGGACCTGCGCAAGCGAGCGGACTTCGGGGATGTGAAGCTGCGCTTCGGCGATACCCTGCTCATGGAAGGTCCGGTGGATCGGATCAATGAGTTGCAGAAGGGGAACGACTTTGTCTCCATCACCGAATCCAAAGGGCGCACCCAGCAAACCAATGGAATCTGGGTCGCGGCGGCGTTGACCCTGGGGTTTGTGCTGGGGGCCACGATCTGGCCGGAGGCGATTCCAGCTTTTGCCATCATGGCCGCGTTGGGGTTGATCGTCACTCGGTGCATCGCGGCGGAAGACGCCTATCGATCCGTGCAATGGAGCATTGTATTCCTCATCTTCGGCATGCTGGGGTTGGGAAAAGCCATGGAGGTTTCTGGAGCGGCCCAGTTCCTGGCGGAAGGTATTTCCGGCCTGTTTGGCTGGGCGTCGCCTTTCATCATTCTCTCGGTCGTCTATCTCTTGAGTTCGGTGCTGACGGAATTGATCAGCAACAACGCTGTCGCGGCCTTGCTGACTCCCGTCATTGTCGAGATGGCGAGGACCTTGGAGTGGCAGGGAACCATAGGGGTGGATCCCCGGCCCTTTGTGGTTGCCCTGATGCTGGGATGCAGCGCCAGTTTTGCCACGCCCATTGGTTACCAGACGAATACCTATGTCTATGGCGCCGGCGGATACCGGTTCAGTGACTTTCCCAAGGTTGGGATACCGCTGAATCTCATTCTGTGGCTGGTGGCGACCTTCCTGGTGCCGGTCTTCTGGGGATTTCGTTAGGTCTCTGGTTTAGTGGCAGTTGCAGGCTTTACTTCGGAGATTCTGGCTTCTAGGATCGTTGAACTCATGCGAAGCAGAATTCTCTCCGGTGCTCTGGCACTTCTCTCGCTCGGGCTCCTCCCTCTCCAGGCTGTTGAAGAGGAGCGTACCTGGACCAGTTCCGATGGTGCTCAGATTCCAGCCGTTCTCATTGCTTTTGACGGGGAAGAAGTCCAGTTACGCACCACCAAGGGCGTCTACAAGTTTCCCGTCTCCCGCCTCAGTAAAGAGGACAATGACTACTTGAACGCCTGGCTCGACAACCAGCCGATCGAAGTGGGGGAGTGGCCGGAGTTCGTTGAAGTGCCTCTCGATCTGGAGGTCACCATCGTCGAGGAAAATGCAGACACCGGCCAATACGTTTATCGCAGCGAGCACTTTGAGTTCCGGTCCAACGCCAGACTGTCTCAGAGCGTGGTGCGAGACTTCTCCCGCATCTTTGAGGCGACCTTTGCGGTGGTGAAGGCCTTACCCGTGGGCTTGAAACCGACACCTCAGGAAAGTGGCTACTACCTCACCGAACTCTATGAGACGCCTCAAGAGTACTACGAGGCCGGTGGGCCAGTTGGCAGTGCGGGCGTATACACTAGTAACGGGAACAAGATCATGATTCCCCTGGCATTCCTGGGGGTGGAGTGGACCGGCACCCGCTGGATCATGGAACCGCGGGAAGACAATGGCACGCTCAAGCACGAGATCACCCACCAAGTGATGGGCCGCTGGCTTCCGCTTTTGCCCATCTGGTTCATCGAAGGCATGGCGGACTATGTGGAAGCCGCCCGCTACAGCAAGGGACGCTACAGTCTCAAGAACATGTCCGGCTCCATCGAAGAAGCGGTTTTCCGCTACCGCGATGAACGGGAATTCCCCATGGTGGGAGTCGAGAAACTCATGCTGATGACTCCCATGGAGTGGTCTGAGGGGCTCGTTTCCGGCCAAGCTCAATACAACTATCCCTCTTCTGCGTTGCTCATGTTCTACTTCCTGCACCTGGATGAAGACGGTGATGGAGCGCCGGTGGCCCGGTATCTCGCCGCCTTGAACAGTGGGGAAGAACCGCGGAAAGCGCTGGATGATCACCTGCTACGGGGAAGGGAGTACGAAATACTAGAAAAAGAGGTCAGAGATCAGTTGCGCCAAGTAGGCATCCGGGTGGATATTTCGGGGTATTAACCGCACTCCTCCTTAAGTGAACTTAGATTTCTTCTGGCGTTCCCGTAAATCTCTGGCAATTGGGTTTGGCGAATGAGCACCGATATCCATTCTCCCACTCCCAAGCGAATCGCTCTCGTCACCGGTGGCGCAGGCTTCCTCGGTTCGCATCTCACTGACCGCCTCCTCTCGGAGGGCTACCGCGTGATCGGGATGGACAATCTCATCACGGGGAATGTGAGAAACATCGAGCATCTCGCCAACAACGAGGACTACGAGTTCATCAAGCATGATGTCACCAAGTACATCTATCTGCCGGGCAAGATCGACATGGTCTTCCACTTCGCATCACCTGCCAGCCCGATCGATTACCTGAATTATCCCATTCCCACGCTGAAGGTGGGCTCACTGGGAACCCACAACGCCCTGGGCCTGGCCAAGGATAAGGGAGCGACCTTCCTCCTGGCCTCCACGTCCGAAGTGTATGGCGACCCGAAGGTGCACCCTCAGACCGAAGATTACTGGGGCAATGTGAATCCGATTGGTCCTCGCGGTGTGTATGACGAAGCCAAGCGCTTTGCGGAAGCCATCACCATGGCCTACTGCCGTTCTCACGGAGTCGATACCAAGATCGTGCGGATCTTCAACACCTACGGTCCCCGCATGCGTCTGGAAGACGGCCGAGTGGTCCCCGCTTTTATCGGACAAGCTCTTCGTGGGGAACCTCTCTCTGTCTTTGGTGACGGGTCTCAGACTCGCAGCTTCACCTATGTCTCCGACCTCATTGACGGGATCTACCGGCTTTCTCAGCATGAGGGCCACGAGCCCGTCAATATTGGCAACCCGCGTGAGATGACCATTCTGGAATTCGCCGAGCGGATTCTCAAGGAGATCGAGACCGACTCGAAAATCGATTTCCGGCCGCTGCCCACGGATGATCCCAAGATCCGGCAGCCCAACATTGACCGGGCCAAGAAACTTTTAGGCTGGGAACCGCAAGTTCCTTTTGAAGACGGGATCGTGAGAACCGTCGAATACTTTCGAGAGTTCCTACAGACGAAAGACGCCTAAGCGGTAGGCCGCACCATCGCGGAAATCCCTACCGATTAATGTTGCCAATTCAGGGAGCTTGGCCTTAAAAGGGCGGGGGGGTAGTCCTATACCCGTCCATTCCTTAAAATCCTCACGATATTTCTATGAAATCTGTTTCCCGTAATGCGGCCCTTTGTCTGGGTGTGGCAATCCTGGTTTTCTCTGGTGGTTTGGCTCAAGCGCAGCTCCCCATCGTCGTCACGCAAGTGAAGGCAAATATCGAGGATGCGGAAGTCGCCATGCAGAACACACCGGAATATGAAGCCGGCAATGTTAAGGAGAAGCGCTCGCCACGGACTCGGGAATGGCTGGAGATTGAGGTGCCGTTTGAATTCACCGAGTCCGACTCCAAGATTGGAATCATTCCGGAAATCTCCCTGCGCTTCTACGTGGCCGTCGTTGGCGCGGGTAATCAGGGATACATTCTGACGGACACCTTCAACTACACCAATATCCCGGATGATGGCGCCAATTACGCCGTCGTGTATGTGTCACCCTCTTCCCTGGCTCGGATTGCAGGTGGGTTTGGCGAATTTGACGAAGGGGACGTGAAAGCCTGGGGCGTGGAGCTGCTCTTCAATGGAGCCATCTCTGGTGTGGCCTCAAGCGGTGGCCGGGACTGGTGGAACAGCACTGGGGGCACTCGCCTTCCGGGATTCCTCATGCCCAAGGAGAAAACCCCCTTCAACAACCTCTGGGTTGACCGCCACGTAGAACTGAAGCAGCAGCAAAACTAGGTGGCACTTACCATTTGAGATGGCCTTCACAGTCTCGGAAGTGATAGGCTGTGCAGACTGATCGTTAGCAAGGAATATGGCATCGGAAAAAAATATCGTAGCTCTGGAGATGGGCGCCCAATCAGTGGGTGGCGCCGTTTTCTCCCGAGGAAAAGGTGACCAGTTGATCCTGGATGCCTACCACAGCGTGGATCTTGTGGCGGATCCGGCCGCGGATGGCACCCAGAGTGAACAGCTCAAGGGCGCCATCAAAGAGCTGGTCAAGACTCTGAAGGTGAAGGGAGCGGATGTCCGCTTCGCGGTCTCCTCTCAGTCCGTCTTCACCCGGTTCGTGACCCTGCCGCCTCTGGATGTGGATCAAGTCGAAGAGATCGTGGGCTTTGAGGCCAAGCAACAGGTCCCGTTCCCGATCGAAGAAGCCGTGTGGGACTACCAATCCCTCGGCGACGATATGGAAGCCGTCATTGTGGCGATCAAGTCCGATGACCTGGATGAGGTCAACGACGCCGTCCGGGCCCAGGGATTGGAGACTGTCACGGTGGACCTCGCTTCCATGGCGCTCTACAACGCCTTCCGCTACAACTATCCGGACCTCGATCAGCCTGCGGTTCTCATCGATATCGGTGCCCGGACCACCAATCTCATCTACATCGAAGGCTCCAAGGTCTTCATGCGGAGCGTGAACGTCGGAGGACGGGATATCACTCAAGCGATCGCCAACGAATTCGGGATCTCTTTCCAGGAAGCGGAAGAGCGCAAGATCCAGGACGGATTTGTGGCCCTCGGTGGCGGATTTGCGGATGACGAAAATCCGGAGATCGCCGCCATGTCCAAGGTGATTCGCCAGGCGGCGACCCGGCTTCATAGTGAGGTCAGCCGGACGAATAACCACTACCGGAGCAATCAGGGCGGTTCCATGCCGACCATCGCGTTCCTGTGTGGATCTGGCGCGGGCCTTCCTTACCTGAACGAGTTCTTCAAAGAGAAGCTCAACATCCAGGTGGAGTACTTCAACTCCCTGCGCAATGTGCAGGTGGGCAAGAGAGCGGACCACAATTCCGTCGGTCAAAAGGCTCATGCCTTGGGTGAGTTGGTGGGCCTGGGACTTCGAGGCCTGGGCAACTGCCCCATGGAAATCGACCTGGTTCCCCGTGTGATTCAGCGGGAGCGGGATCTGAAGCGCCGGGCGCCTTTCTTCTGGATGAGCGGTCTCACCGCCGTGGCCATGATCGCGGCCTCCGGCGTCTTTTTCCAGATGGCATCGACTCATGCCGTCAATCAGACATCGGACCTGAATGCCAAGGTCAATGGCCTGCAAAAGGTCGCCGATCAGGTGACGGCGCAGGAAGAGCGGCTGGAGAAAATCCGCCAGCGCGCCGACCCGTATTCTCAGGCGGCCAAAGACCGGGTTTACTGGATCACCACGCTCAACGAACTCAATGACAAGCTGGTCGAAGACAAGGTCTGGCTGGTCGAAGTTCAGCCCCTGACCCAAGGCAAGAGCCTGTTGGCGGAACCCTTTAAGGAAGGGGACGTGACGGCAGCGACTCGTGAAGAGGCTCTGGCTGGAGCTCACGTGATCGACTCCATTCTCTTCAAGGGGCTCTGGCGGGAGAATCCCAAGGGAGCGGACGTGGTCGGAACCTTCATCGATAACCTCCGGGAATCGAACAACTACTTCTTTGATCTCGTCGAGCGGGATGAAGATGGTCAGCCCGTGCTCACCAATGGGAGGCGGACCTATTTGCAGTCCAACAGCCAACTCTTCCCTGGCGTCAATGATCCTGGTGTTGTCGGGATCGACTACGGTGCCTCAGGCGACAAACACGCATACACCTTCCACATGGTGCTCCCCTTGCCGGAGTGGCGGCAGATCCAATTCAGGAAGTAATCCAAGACTCGCGCTCTAATTTTCTATGAAAGGTAAAGAACAATCGTTCTGGACAAGTTTTGCCATGGTCATGCTGGTGCTGGTCGGCGGCTCAGGCTTTTTCTTCTTCAAAGCCTACTCGGCCTACAGTGCCAACAATCAGCAGCATCAGATGTTGACCGGGAAGCTCCGGAAACTGGAGAACTACCAGATTTATCCGGACGCTCAGAACGTCGAAGCCATGGAAGTGGCCATTGATGCTTATGAAACGGAGGTCAATAAACTGCACGAGCAGTTGAAGGCCTTCCAATCTCCGCTGAAGCAGATTCCCGCTCGTCAGTTTCCTCAGGATCTCAAGCGGACCGTGGAGGAGTTCCGGGATTACCGGGTCAAGAATCGGGTGGTGACTCCGGAGCCTTTCTACCTGGGATTTGATAAATACGAGTTCAATGAACCCGTGCCTGGTGCGACCGGGATCCTTCAGTATCAACTGGAGGCCACCAATCACCTGGTTCACCTGGCAGTCGATAACGGGGCAGACGTGATTTATTCCCTGTCCCGGGAAGAGACGGCCGTGGAACGGGGTGAAGAAGATCCCGAATTGACCCAGCGGGTCGTGAAATATCCGGTCACCTTCGCCTTCCGCACCACTCACGAAGGATTCCGCGAATTCCTCAACAAGGTCAGCAATGGCACCGATTATTTCTATCTGGTGCGCGTGTTGCGGATCGACAATGAGAAGAAGCAAGGGCCCCCAAAGGTGGTGCAGCGTCAGGAAGTCTGGATTGGACCCGACGGCGAAGTCATTACCAGTGATGACCTGGATGAAAACGGGGGCATCGAACTGGACTTTGGAGACCTGACCCGGCAAGACGCCCGGGTGGTCATGGGGAATGAAAAGCTGAAGATCACCGCCGTAATCGATATTTGCCGGTTCCCTGATGTGGGAGGGGAAGCTGCCGGGGACGATCAGCTGACATCAACGAATTAAGCTTTAGAAAAATACTCTCCATGGATTGGATTAAGGTAAACTATGAGAAACTGATCTTGGCCGTCGTCGCCTTGGTCTGTCTTGTGTTTGGTGTGCTGCACATCATGCAGGCGGTGGGTTACTCCGGGCAGTTCAACTTAGGCGCTGCCAACAAGAAACGGGACATTCCCGATCCGCCTACAGGGGATATTCAAACCGTGCAACGGATTGTGGGAGCTCCCTTCCTCTGGAATGTGAAGCTCATGGATCTCGGCGAAGGCCGCAGCAAGCAGGTTCCCGTCTTCACGTCCGTGCCCATTGTGGAGAAAGATGACACTCTCTTTGATATGGCGGATCCGCGGACTCCACCTTTGCGCCCGCCGATTCCCAACAGTTGGCTGCTGGAGCACAAACTGGACTACCTCAGCTCCAATGTTCTGGAAAAGGACACGGATGGGGATGGCTTCTCCAACCTGGAAGAATACCAGACCAGCCCGAAGACCAGCCCTGTCGACCGGAACGTGCATCCTCCCTACACCGACAAACTGGTGTTCCTGGAACGGAAGCAGAAGAGTTTCTTCCTGACCTACACGGCTAAGAACCCTGGAGTTTACCAGGTGAACTTCAAGGGCCTGAGTGGTGGTCGCCAGAGTGAGTTCCTCCAAATTGGCCAGACGTTTGCGGGGGGAAGGTTCACAGTGATGAGCCACGAGGACAAGATGGGCACGAACGATCTTGGAGCGAACGTGGACATGTCTGAACTCACCATTCAGGACAACACCAATGGGAAAACCTTCGTTCTGGTTCGTCGCCAGGAGAAGAATTGGCCAGAATACTACGCCTCCTTCAATTTCCTCCTCGAACCCGGGGAATTCTACGTGAAAGAAGGGGATACGTTCCAACTTCCGCTCGATCTGAACACGCAATACACCCTGGTTGGGGTGGAAGAGGACCATGCCGTGGTCCGTCGCGGTGACGATAGCGAAACGATCACGATTAAGCCGGGAACCGCCGCTCCCGCTCCTGCAGCTGGCTCTTCCAGCGAGGAAAACTAGAATCAATAAAGCACTTTTTACGGGGCGCTGAAGTATAGGCTTCAGTCGCCCTGGCTTTTTTGAGATAGTTAGCAAAATTGGTTCACAAAAACCTGAAAATAAGATTGCAATACAGGTCTTAGAACTTTAAAAACTTCCACCTACCTCCCAGGCTTGGCATCCTAATTAAAGGGAATTAGTAGGAACCCCAAAACGGCTCAAAATATAATGCACAATTCTAGGTTTAATCGACGCTGGTGGTATCTCCTGGGCGTCTCCGCGTTCATTGCGATTCCGACTCAGCAGTCTGATGCGCAATCGAATCAGGAGGTTTCGGCCATGGTACCGAAGGCAGCGAAGAATGCGGTGGCTCGGCGCCAGGAACTGGTGGCCAAAGCCGATGAGGCACAGTTGCGAGGTCAACGATTGATGGCAGATCGCGATTATGAGGGAGCAGTCAGCGAGTTCCGCAAGGCATTGGATCTGTTGCCGGACGCACCCGTAGTTCAGGATCGCCGCCGGGAATACACCGCCTACTTCGCCGATGCCAGCGTGGCTCTTGCGCGGCAACGGGCTGAGGAAGGTCGTTACACGGAAGCGATTCAGCTGGTGACCGCCGTTCTGGAACCTGGAGTGGACCCGGAAAATCCTGAAGCTCGTCGCCTTTTGCAGGACCTCAATGATCCGGAAATCTATTCTCCGGCATTGACTCCCGAGCACATCTCCAAGGTCAAGCAGGTCGATACCGCACTTAAAGTCGCCGAAAGCCACATTCGCCTGGGGAATTATGATTCGGCGGAAAGAAGCTATCACGAAGTGCTGAACTACGATCCCTACAACTCCGCCGCACGCCGTGGCTTGGAGCGGGTCGAGAACTATCGCCGCCAGTATTTCGACACTGCCTACGACCAGACTCGCGCCACCTTCATGCGTCAGATTGCCGAGCAGTGGGAACTGGCCCCTCCGCGTTATGGCGTGGGTGAGCAAGACTACAGCGCTGGCGGGCTTCCCTCAGAGCGCGACGAAATCGAATACATCAACACCAAGCTGAAGCGGATCATCATCCCGGAAATCGAGTTTGAGAACACGCCTCTGGCTGACGCGATCGAATTCCTGCGGATCAAGAGCCGTGAGCTCGACGATCTGGAACCCGATCCGACCCGTAAAGGGGTGAACATCATCATTCGCTCTGGTAGCAGTGGCGGTGGAGGTGGTGGCGCCTTTGGTGGAGGTACAGGCGGCGATCTCGGATTCGACTCCGATGCCGGTGCTGCCGCAGGTGGATTCGGTGGAGGCGATGATCCGTCCAACACCCCAATTTCTTTGAAGTTGTCGAACGTTCCTTTGATGGAAGCTCTGCGTTACACCACGGAATTGGCCCGCCTGAAGTACAAGGTTGAGCCTCATGCTGTGGTGGTCATTCCGATCACGGAGCTCAGTGACGATCTCTACACTCAAATTTTCCGGGTTCCCCCGTCTTTCCGCACCCAGGGTGGTGGCGGCGGTGGCGGCGGCGCCTCTGACGACCCGTTCGCTGGCCTTGATGACAGCGGCCCATCTTCCAGCCTGCAGGCTAAGAAGTCCGCTCGTGAGATTCTGGAAGAGGCTGGAGTGAGCTTCCCTCCCGGAAGTAGTGCCATCTACAATGAATCGAACTCTCAGCTGATTGTTCGCAACACGCAGACCCAGCTGGACCTGATCGACGCTTACGTGGAATCCCTCGTAAGTGAGGTGGAGAAGCAAATCTATATCACCACCAAGTTCGTTGAAATCCGCCAGGATGATGATGACACTTTCGGCTTCGACTGGTTGCTTGGCCAATCCAACCTTCCAGGGAACAACCGCGTGTTCACCAGTGGTGGCACGGTGGGGAGCACTCGGAACCAGCTCAATCCGCTGGACTATCCCTTCATTGCTCCTGGACAGACACTTCCGGTTGGTCAAAACCCGGTGACCTCTGGTTTCCGCAGCGGAACCACGGCGGTGAACTCCAATAGCATTGACGCTCTGCTGAGTGAGAACCTGGCAGGTCAGACTACTCTGGCTCCCGCGGTCTTCTCGCTGGCAGGTGTGTTCACTGACCCGCAGTTCCAGGTTGTGCTGCGTGCCATCAGCCAACACGCCGGTTCAGACCTCATGTCTGCTCCCAGCGTTGTGGCTCGCTCTGGTCAGCGCGCCAAGATCGAGGTGATTCGCGAATTCATCTATCCTTCTGAATACGATCCGCCGGAAATTCCCCAGGAATTCGGTGCCATCAACGACACCTCTGGTGTTGGCTTGGGTGGTAGTTCTTCCGTGAACTCCTTCCCTGTGACGCCTGCTAACCCGGCTGCTTTCGAAACCCGGAACGTGGGTGTGACTCTGGAAGTGGACCCCCAGATCGGTCCTGATGGTTACACGATCGACTTGAACCTCAGCCCTGAAGTGGTGGAGTTCGAAGGATTCATCAACTACGGAAGCCCGATCTTCTCCGGTGGTGTCGCCAACGGCGTGCCGGTGCGGATTGAGTTGACCGAAAACCGGATTGAAATGCCGGTGTTCGCCACTCGCCGGGTTTCTACCGCAGTGACCATCTGGGACGGCCAAACCGTTTCCGTGGGTGGTTTGATCCGGGAAGACATTCAAACCGTTCAGGACAAGTTGCCGATCCTGGGAGACCTTCCCCTGGCTGGCTTCTTCTTCCGGACTGAGTCTGATGTGCGGACCAAGCGGAACCTGAACGTCTTCGTGACCGCACAGTTGATTGACCCGGCTGGTCTGCCAGTGATTGAGACCGATCTTGGCGGCCTTCCTGGTGCGGAATAAAGACTTCACGCATACTATTTAATATTGTAGCCGTGGCGGACTGACTTAGGTCAGTCCGCTTTTTTTATTCCATGAGCAAAGTCATCGCTGTTACCGGGGGAATCGCGACGGGGAAGTCGACCTTCTGCAAGTTGCTGTCCGAAATCGATGAATCTCCCGTGATCAGCAGTGATGGACTGGTGCATCAACTCTATGAATCGGATGAACTGAAGGCCCTGATCCGGGAACGCTATGGATCAGGTGTGTTCTCAGAGGGACGAGTCGACCGGCAGGAATTGGGCAAGCTGGCGTTTGGATCCTCCGTGGAGCGGAGTTGGCTGGAAGGGCAGCTGCACCCTCGCGTTCTCAAGGGGATTCAGGGCTGGATAACCGAACAAACCGTCTACGAAACAGTGATTGTTGAGGTTCCGCTGCTTTATGAAGTTGATTTTCCGTTAAAACGAGATTTTGATGTTGTGGTTGCGTGCTCGCCAACCACCCAGCTTCACCGGCTGCAGCAACGCAATCAAATTGATCTTGAGCACGCGCAAGCGCGAATTGCGTCCCAGCTATCGATCAACGAAAAGATTCGCCGCGCGAACCTTGTAATTTGGAATGAAGGTTCGCACGCCTTGCTGGTGGGGCAAACCCACTTGGCTTCCCGGCGGATTAGATATTTGAGTAAATGAGTAACGAGTTACCAGACGAGAGCCAGGCTCCCGAGGTGGTGACGGATGGAGGCACTGAAGCGGCTGCGGCTGCGGACGCCGCTCCCCCGAAAAAAGCCCCCCGGAAATCCACGAAGAAAACCGCCAAAAAGAAGCCTGCAGGAACGCCTGTAGATGCTTCTCACGATCCGGCTAAATCCGCTGCCGAAAGCCCAGCTCCCGGAGAACCCGCCCCCGCAACCGCGGAAGCCCATTCGGGTTCCCACGATGATGAGTCGGCAGAAACGGAAGAAGAAAAGGCCCCGGAAAAAGTTTTGCCGCCAGTCCCCGAAGCGGTGGACCTCAATGAGCTGCATACCCGCCCTCTAGCTGCGCTGCATCGCCTGGCGGTGGAAGCTGAGCTTCGCGTCGCCGGGATCCGATCCAAGCATCAACTCCTGTTTGAGTTGGTCTCTTATTATGGACGGCGAGGCACTCAAATTACGGCCGAAGGCATTCTGGAACAGGAGGGGAACGGCTACGGATTCCTGCGCTGGCCCCGATTCAGCTTCCAGCCTTTGCCGGACGACGTCTATGTGTCGCCCTCCGTAATTCGCCGGAAGAACCTTCTGCCCGGTACCCGCATCAAATGCACGGTGCGCGTACCCAAGGACAAGGAGAAGTTCTTTGCCCTGGATCAGATTTTGACGATCGAGGATGTGCCGGAAGAGCAATGGGAGACACCCAAGCACTTTGACAAGCTGACGGCGCTATTTCCCAAGGAACGCATCATCCTGGAAGTGAAGGA
>JBHIXE010000044.1:0-20361 GCA_041984905.1 Verrucomicrobiales bacterium
GCTGGATCCGAACATGATTGCGATCACGAAGGGTCGAGGGTCGTAGCCCATTTCCACGCCAATGACGAAGGCCAAGGGAGTCATGAGCGTGGCGACGGCGTTGTTGCTGATCATCTCCGTCAGAATGGCCGCCAGGAGGTAGAGCACGGCAACCATCACCCGCCCGTCGTAGTGACCAAATGTATCCTTGGCGAGGTGGCCAATCGCGGAAACGAGTTGGGTGGCCTGAAGGGCCTGACCGAGGCCCAGCATTCCAAAGATGAGGAAGATGACCTTCCAGTCGATCGAATCGTAGGCGTCCTTGGTGTCGATCGTGTTGGTGACCAGCACGAGAAAAACCGCCGCGAGTGAAAAAGCCACAATGGGCATATTCAGCGGGCCCGCCAGGGAGCCGAAGACCATGAAGAGCAGAATCGCCGCGATGGCGAAGGGGGCTTTCGTCCGGCGCAAAGGGCGATGCACCGGTTGGCTGAGGTTTACGAAGTCTTTCTGGGCAAAGAGCCGGTTCATCTCTTCCGCGCTGCCCTGAACCAGGAGAGTATCGCCAAAGGCCAGCTTCACGTTCTCGAACCGCTCTCGCAGATTCACTCCACGCCGGTGCACGGCGATGGCGATGACTCCAAAACGCTGGCGAAAATTCAGCTGCTTGAGGGTCTTGCCCACGAGGCTGGAGTCTGGACCGATGATTCCCTCCATGAGCACCGCGGACTTGGTGGTCATTCGATCCAGCCCAAACTCCAGGCCCACACCGTCATTGGACATCTCCATCATGTCTGAGATCGGGCTCTTGAAAATGACGAGGTCCCCCTCCTTGAAGCGCAGCCGGTTCAGCGGGGTGCGCACCTGTTTGCCCTGGCGAATGACCTGGACGATGCGTACGCCGCCTCGGGTGGCCAGGGGCGTGTCCGTCACCAGTTTGCCGATAAGCCGGGACTCCGGTCCCACCACGCCTTGAGTGAGGAATTCCCGGGTTTGGGAACTCTCGAAAAGGGTCGACAGGGTCGAGCGCTCGGGAATGAGTCGGCGGCCAATGAAATGGGTGTAAGCTCCCGTGATGGCGACGAAGATGATGCCGAGTTTGGCCATCTCAAACATGCCGAAGGGTTCCAGCCCCCGTTTGACCGCGATGTCCGAGGCGAGCAGGTTGGTGGAAGTCCCAATCAGGGTGCAGGTGCCGCCTGCAATGGAGAGATAGGAAAGGGGAATCAGGAACCGGTAGGCCTTCAGATCATACTTTCGGCAGATCTGCAGGATGATGGGCATGAACACAACCACAACCGGGGTGTTGTTCACGAAGGCGGATAGCGGCGCCACCACGAGGATCAGCACTAGCATCAGCTTCCATTCCGAGTTGCCCGCGAAGTCGCCCACCCGGGCGCCCATGGCCTCAATCACTCCGGTGCGTTCCAGGGCGGCACTGAGAATGAACATGCAGGCGATCACGATGGGGGCGGATCGGCCAAAGATGTGGGCGAGCGTATCTTCCTTGAGGATTCCCGTCAGGAGACAGAGGATGAGGGCGCCCATCGCCACCAAGTCCGGGCGGATCCACTCCTTGATGAAAGAGACGAAGACCACCCCCACGAGAATCGTTACAAATACCTGCTGCCAGAAAATCGGATCCGCCATTGTTGGGAAGTGAGGGAGGTCGCGAAGGGGCAACTAAGTAGGGCACCTCAGCGAGATACGCAAAGGGAAACCGATTTGCCAGGGCTCGCCCTGCAACTGTGGTATTCTCTGCAGTCGCATTTTCTCATTCCCGCTTGTCAGGAGTTTGTGGGAGCTTCGTCTAGAGCCTGGTTACAATCGAACCGGGACCAATCATGAATCGACTGGCGAAATACTACGAATGGCTGCACGGGAAATGGCCTGCAGGCAAGGTGGAGAAGCTCCCTCAAGTCGGAGACAACGGGCAGACCAACATTCCTGAGATCCGCATCGTGGGAGATCTGATCGGGATCCCGCTGCTCAAGTTCGCCTCAGACACAGGGGCCAAGGCCATCAAAGGGATTCTCCAGGAGTCGAACTTTGCCGGTCAACGGGATGCCAAGGGCGAAGACGTGGTGGACGTCGCCATCATCGGCGCGGGCGTGTCAGGAGTTTCGGCAGCCATCGAAGCGCAGAAGGCCGGACTGTCCTACGTCCTGCTGGAGGCCTCCCAGCTCTTCTCCACCGTGGTCAACTTTCCCAAGGCCAAACCCATCTTCACCTATCCCACCGAAATGACTCCTGAAGGGGGAATTCAGTATACGGAAAAGGCGGACGTGAAGGAGTCCCTCCTGGAAGAGATGCAGCAGCAGGTCCGGGAGCATGATGTCCATGTGAGGGAAGCGCGGATTGAGAAGATCGAGCGCAAAACCAATTACATGCTGCTCAAGCATGCCGGGAGCGGGGAAGAGACCAAGGCGTTGCGGGTGATCGTGGCCATCGGCCGCAGTGGGAATTTTCGCAAGCTGGATGTGCCGGGCGAAGACCTGGAGAAGGTCAGCAATCGCCTGCACGATCCCAAGGATTTCTGCGAGAGCAAGGTGCTTGTGGTGGGGGGCGGAGATACTGCCATGGAAACGGCCATTGCCCTGGCGATCTGTGGTGCCAATGTCACGCTGAGCTATCGCGGCAAGGAGTTGTCCCGCCCCAAGCCGGAGAACATCGAGAAGGTCATGGCGTTGGCGGAGAATCCCGAGGCCAGGGTCGCCGTCGATTCGCCATCCTCCGAGCGTCAATCCACGGCGGCAGACCCCAGCATGCGGGGCGAGAACCCGGCGGGATCCTTAACTCTGGCATTGGGGACGACCGTTACCCGGATCGAGGAGAACCAGGTAGTGTTGAAAGACGGTCAGGGTAACGAGCAAACGCTGGAGAACGATTTCGTGTTTGCCATGATCGGACGGGAAGCGCCGCTCGATTTCTTCCGGCGCAGCGGGATCAACGTTTCCGGGGATCGCACCGCCATGTGGTGGACGACTTTTGCCATCGCGCTACTGATCGCGACCTTCGTCTATCACTGGAAGAAAGGCGGAACCCCTTTGCCGATTTACGAGACCTTTTCCGCCAACAAGTGGTTTCCCTTCAATTTGTATGATTCGTGGGCAGCGCTTGGGGATAGATTCTCGGACCTGACGACGGTCGTGGGAACTCTGAGGCTCTCCGTGGCGGATCCGGGATTCTACTATTCCACGCTCTATTGCTTGCTCATGCTGACCTTCGGCATCCTGCGAGTGCGCCGGCGAAAGACGCCCTATGTGACTCGCCAGACCTGGACCCTGGTGCTCATCCAGATCATTCCACTCTTCTTTCTTCCTTACGTCATCTTCCCCTGGATGGGTCATAACGGAATGCTGGGAGACCGTGTCATCACCTCTAACTTGACCGCGGAAGAAACGGCGCAGTGGGAACAAGCGGCGGCGAGCGAAGAAACAACCGCAATTCAGGACCTCCTGCCGGAAGAAACTCAGGCATGGGGAGAGCCGGAGAGTATCAACCGGGAGCATTGGACCGGCGGCGTTGCCATCTATTGGCCGGATCACCAGCGCTCTCTGGTGGTCAATACGCCCAAGCAATTGAGTTACTTGAGAGATGACTCCAAGGCTTCGGGGTTCACGAAACACCTGGATCTGTTTCCACCTGCCGAGTATGGGCACGGTCGCGAGTATTGGCGGGCTTTTGGGTTCATTCTGGCCTGGCCGCTCTTCCTTTGGAACCTGTTCACGGATCAACCTCTGTGGGGTTGGCTCGCGATCAGCCTCATCCAGACTTTTGTCATCATCCCCATCATCGTGATGCGCTGGGGGAAAGGCGCCTACTGCGGTTGGATCTGTTCCTGTGGGGGCATGGCCGAGACCCTGGGCGATACTCATCGTCACAAAATGCCCCACGGTCCCTTCTGGAATAAGGCGAACATGATTGGGCAAGCGTTCCTGGCGCTGGCCCTTCTGCTCCTGCTCATTCGCTGGATTTCCTGGATTCCCGGGATGGGCTTCCTGGCAGGGCCCTACAAAGGGTTGGAAGCGTTTGACGCCTATTTCGTCGATCTGATCTGGGCTGGCATCATTGGATTTGGCCTGTATTTCCACTTGTCCGGCCGGGTCTGGTGCCGATTTGGATGTCCTCTCGCGGCGCTCATGCATATCTACGCCCGCTTCGGAAAATTCCGGATTTTCGCGGAGAAGAAGAAATGCATCTCCTGCAATGTCTGCACCTCGGTCTGCCACCAGGGGATCGATGTCATGAACTTCGCCAACAAAGGCATCCCCATGGAGGATCCTCAGTGCGTGCGTTGCTCGGCCTGCGTGCAGCAATGCCCCACCGGAGTTCTGAGTTTCGGACGTTTGGGACCGGACCGGAAGATCATCCTGGATTCCGTTCCCGCGTCTCCTGTGCGAATGGCGGAGGAGCGGAATTCCGAATCCAGTTAGAGCGGTTTCGGTGAATCTGTAGCTGACAAAAGAGGCAAGGAATTGGAGAAAGCGCTCAACTGGAAAAAACGCTGGCTTAGAGGGATTGAAGCGGCTTTGTTAGGCGTTTCGAGTTGTTATGGATCAGGACATTGTCTACTTCGACCTTGAGACCCAGCGTTCCGCCAATGATGTCGGTGGCTGGAACAACAAGGACCGGATGGGGATGTCGATCGGTGTGACTTACAGCACTCGCCTCGGACGCTACGAGATCTACGGCGAGAAGCAGGTCAACGGCTTGGTGGACCAACTGACCAAGGCAGACTTGGTGGTAGGGTTCAACCACATCAGCTTCGACTACGAAGTCCTCATGGGATACACCATCCTGGATCTGAAGAGTGCGGCGGTGAGCCTGGACCTGATGGTCGACTTGGAGGAAAAGCTGGGGCACCGTCCCAAGCTGGAAGCGGTTGCGGCGGCTTCCTTGGGAATCGGCAAGACTGCCGAAGGGACTCAGGCACTGCGCTGGTGGCGGGAAGGCAAGATCAGGGAGATTGCCGAGTACTGCTGCTGCGACGTGAAGGTGACCAAGATGGTCCACGAGTACGGCATCGAGAACGGGTTTGTGAAATACACCAACCGATTTGGGCAGGTGCAGGAGGTAGACGTGGACTGGCGGAAGTAGTTCGCCGGGCCCTCGGCTTTCTGGCTACTCCTCTTCCGGGCTCAGCATGCGGCGCACCTCATCCACGCTCAGCCCGGTTTCGTTGCCTTGCTGATCCATGGAGCCCTGGGCTTCCACATGATTGGTGGGCGCGTCCATCCTGGAATTGCGCCCCTTCCAGAAAGCAAAGCTCTTGTCCGCATCCTTGCTGGCGGAAGTATCGAACTTGTCACCCGCATTACGCCACTCACTGGTTTCGAACGTCTGGTTCAAATTGGCATCGGCAGTGGCATAGGGGGAGACGCTCCCACTTTCCCGCGCCGTGTCGGTCTTGAAGGGATTGATGCTGAACTTCTTGTCAGAATCATAGACCTGCTTGCGGTCGCCACTCTTTTTTCCGCTTTCAGCGAAGCTCTTCCGGTCAAAGGATTCCACGGCGAACTCCCGCTTGTCGAAGGGGTTCTGGCCGTTCCCCGTAGCCACGGCGCGGCCCTGCTCCTTATCGATCTCGAAGCCGGAGGCAAAAGTCTGCTGCAAAGCATCCCGGTCGCCCGTTTGAGAAGCCCATTGCTTGCCGAAGGAATAGCTTTGGGACTCGGAAACCACGGTCCGCTGCGGGGAACAGGAAGTCACCAGCAGGGGCAGAGTGATGAGAAGGGTGAAGGGGATGCCTTTCATAAAGCGGGCCCTATTGTGGGGCAATCCTGCTAAAAGCGCGAGCGAAAACCCACGTTCTTCCCTAGACCATCCTCTTCCGGCCAATGGTCCGGATACTGGATTCTGGCGTCTTCCGCGGCCGCCAGCTGCACAGGGTTGAGAAAGAACTTCCGCAGTTCAGATTCCAACCGGTCGAGCCGCCCCCACTTGCCGTAGAGATCCACGAGCAACTTGGGATCTCCATTGAGGTTCTTCTGGAAGAGGTTTTTCAATACCCGCTCGGCTTGAGGGTAGTCTTCCTGCTCCAGCAGAAACCGGGCATATTCGGTCAGGAACTGCTGCTGGTTGATGTTGAACATTGTGAGAGACTCGTATTTCTCCCGGAACAATCGCATCGCCAGATCCAGGTACCCTGCGTCCCGGTAGATCTGAGCAATCTGCACCGTTTGGGAAGGCGTGCCGGAGTAATCCAGATTCCAGCGATGCCAGCGGAGCACCAGGTCTTCCCGGCCCAGGTCATGAAGGATTTCCACGGCGAGATCCGTATCTTCCCGGGGATGGCGATGACCTTGGTCGTGGAGGCGCGTCAAGAGATCCCAAGCCTCTTCAGGTCGTCCGATCGCCTGGAACGTATTCACCGCAAGGCGCATCTGATAAGGGGGGAGTCCGTCGATCATCGGAAGGATTTCCCGGTGGATCTGCGTTGCGGTGTCCGCCACAGGACTGAGGTAGAGCTGTGCCAGCCGGGACAACAGTTGCGCTGACGGCGATGACCGGGTCCGTTCGATTGCCTGCAGCCAGAGATCCGCATGCTCTTCCGCGGTCAAGGCGACCAATTCCAATAAGGAGAGGCCGCTCGACTCGGATTCGGGCCAGGCATGGAAGAGCGTCACCAGGCTCTCAACCTCCGCAGTGGGCACGTCCTCGACGGTCAGGCGCAGGTGAGTCTGTTCCAGGAGAAGCTCGAAGCGGGCCTGGGCATCCAGAAGGGAGCGTGATTTGAGGGACAAAATCCCGTCCGCGATGCCTGGCCGGTTCGCTTTGGCCAGCAGGATAGCCAGTTTGCGGGTCAGCTCCGCGGACCCCCGATATTCCAGGGCTTTCCGGGCCAGATCGGTCAGCTTTTCTCCGTCCAGGAGCGGGTCAGAGCTGTAGACTTCCGTGAGCCGCTCCAGCAATTGCAGGTCGGGAACCTGGTTGCCGGTGAAAGTCAGATCCTCCAAGAGTTCTCGAGCTCTCTCCGGAGCACCTTCCTCCAGGTAGAGATCCGCCAGTTGCAGGACATCCGCCCGGTTCAACTCGTCGGCTTCCAGCGATTCGAGGGTCAAGATGGCCGATTCCCGGTCTCCGGCGCGAAGCTGCAACCGAATCAGTTCCTTCTGATAGAGCAGGCGATGTTCCGTCAGGTCCTGAGCACTGGCGTAGAAGGCCAGTTCCTCTTCATTGCCGCTGAGCATAAGGAAATTGGAGCGATCTTTGTGTAGCTCAAAGGAGGTCATCGACTCCGGGAAGAATCGTTGCTGACTGAGATACTCATCGATCAGATCAAGGGCCTGGGTATAAGCCTGGGCCTGGCGGCAGGCATTGAAGTAGGAGCGGACGTGGGAGTAGTCATTGCGCTCCATGTCCACCAACTGGCGATAAACCATCACGGCTTCCGAGACGAAGTTCCAGGACTCCAAGCCTCGCGCCAGGTCCATGTACTGATCCGTGGTCGAGATCTGAGCGCGATACTCGTCGATCAGGCGATTGCGTTCCGGTGGACTGGCCGCCTCCATGCGGTAGCGCAGTTGAATGAGTTGCAGTTCGTCATACTCGGCCCGCACCGACTCACCCGTGGGCACGGCGTAACGTTCCACCGGGACGGCATTGGCCAGGTCCGCGAGCAACTCCCGATCGTCGATTTGATCCGCCATGGTGATCAAGAGCCGCCAGAATCGCTCCCAGCGTATGGCGGCCAGTCGCTCGTCGCGATCCGGCGTATCGTAGAGCAAATTGGTTTTGATGGAGTCTTCCAGCGATCCGATGAGCTCCTTGAAATGGGTCACCGCCTCTTCAGTCCGTCCAAAGGCGAGGGCGGTCCAGACCTTGGCTTCCAGTTTCTCCCCATCCAGCCAGGATGGTGTCTCGGCGATCTTGGCGTACACCGTCTCCAGGATTTCTTGCTGCCCGGCCGGCGAGGCCTGGAAGTGGAAGTTGTCCTGAATTATTTTGATGTAGGTCTGGTAATAGTAGGGCAGGAGCCGGTCTACCTGGAGGTTTTCCAGGGCTCTCTCCGACCAGAACCGCCACCGGTCTTCCCGGCCCAGTTCTTCGGCGTGACTGGCAATGGAGGCCAGAAACAAATAGCTGTCGATCTCCCGGGTCAGCGCGATGGCCTCGCCAAGCTGAAACGACTCCAGCATGCGTTGATCTCCGTTCAGGCTCTTGAGCAGTTCGCCCGCCTGTTGCTGACTGAGCGCCACCTGAGAGAATACCTCCTCCAGCGAATGCTCGGGAAATTGGTAATCCCCGTTTCGCAACAGGACGAAGACCCCCATGGTGACGAATTGATTCCGCTCCGCATCTTCCTCAATCCAGGAATGGATGGAATGGGCCTGCAGGGTGCGCAGGCTCATCAGAGCGTAGAGCAGCTTCCAGCGATCATCATCGGATCGGCCCGTGCGCGGCTGGAGTTGGGAGTCGAGAATGCTCTGCGCTTCCGCGTAGAACCCGGAATAGTAGAGCGCCCAGAGCCGTTCCTGAGCGGAGACCGTGCGAGAGTTGTCCCAGCGCTTCGCCCACTCCGCTGAATTCGCCTTGAGACGGCCCAATTCTTCAAGGGCCCGCAGGCGCTGGTCGGAGACCTCGGACGGGATCCGCTGAAACTCGGGCTTGGCCTCCCGCATCCAGTCGGCGAGCTTGTCCGCTCGCTCCGCTGGGAACAGGGGGAAATCCTCAATCGATTCGGCATAGCCCTCCAGGCCCAGCTTGGCGGAATGGCCCTTGGGCGTGCGTTCGTTGTCGGAACTCTTGATGGGTAGCTTCACCAGTGGCGATCCAGGCAACGGCGCGGACTCAGCCGTCTGTTCCAGGACCTGCTCGAAGATCGATTCCGCCTCCGCCACATCACCTTCTTCCAAACTCAAGAGCCCGATCTCCAACAGCGAGGCCGAGTCCCAGGGACGCAGGGCTGCAATCTTGCCGAGGAGTCTTCGAGCGGCGGAGATCTCGCCGGCATCCAGGTAGTGACGGGCCAACTGCCGCAGGAAATCCGGGTCCTGGGCGAACTTGCTCTCCAGGCGAGACCGGGTCAGGTCGGCCTCCCGGATGCGCATGTCCTTTTCGAGCCGCTCGATCAGGGCAATCCAGCTGTCTGGCGAAATGTTCTGTTCGCTGGAGAGCAGCTTGCGCTGGTAATAGATGGCCGACTTCAGATCCCGGGTCTGGCTGGCGAGGTCTCCAAGCCGTTCCAGAAGTTCGGAGTCGCCATCGGACATGTAGTAGGCCCGCTTCATCGCGGAAAATGCTTCCTCGGTACGACCGGTTGCCAGGTAGATCTGGGAAAGCGCCTCCGGGAAAAACCGATCCAGGGGATAGAGCCGGGCGAGTTCTTCGTAGCGTTCCGGCATCCAGTCATCCAGGAGATGATGCTGCGCTGCCAGCGTCATGTGATCCTCAAAGAGCTTGCGGCGCTGGATGATGTCCGTCTCCGTTTCCACGAGATCCGCGTAGAGGGCGACGGCGTCCTCCTTGAGATCCAGCAGAATGAGGGTCTTGGCATATGGCTTGATGATCTGGCGCTTCTCCAGAATGTTCGCCTTGGCATAGACCTTCGACCAAAGATCTCGCAAAGCTCCAAAGCGTTCCTGTCCTTCGTAAGCTTTGGCGAGGGCCTGCACGGATCGCAGGGAAGAAGTGGGGCTTTCCACCAGGGCTTGCAGGGTGCGGATGGCCTCGTCTTCAAACCCGAGACTGAGCCGGAACTGAGCTTTGCGGATCAGAAACTCTTCTTCGCGATCGGGCTCGATCTTGGAGATGAGTTCCAACTGCCGCAGGATCAGGCCCTGACGTTCTTCCTGCTCGGCGATCTTCAGGAGCAGTTCTTCGTATTCGAGCACGGGATTCTGGGGATCGTGAAGATCCGGCAGGTGGCGGTAGGCTTCGTCAAAGTCCTGAAGTTCCACGGCCCACCAGGCCGCCCGGAAGCGGTGCTCGCGAGTGGGTTCGGTAGCGGCGGTGCGCTGGATGTTCTCGTAGAAGCGGAAGAGGTCCGCCGTTCGAGCCGCTTCTTCGGCGTCAACTCCGTTCGCATTGCCTCCTGGAAGCAGCACATCAGGTCGCACCCGGGGAATCTGCGGAGTGTTCCAGGAGCCATTGCGCTCGCCGGTCTTCGCGCGAAGGACATTGAAGATGCGTTGATCGATCTCGATTCGTTCGCGGATGGTCTCGCTGCGTTCCCAGGCTTTCTGGAAGAGCTCCACGGCCTGGGCCACCTCAAAGCTCTCCACGTAAGTCTCGGCGAGGACTTGATAGACCCCTCGAGAATCCCGTCCCATATCGATCGATTCCTGGCAGGCGGCCCGAGCCTCGTCGAGGAGGTCCATCTCTCGGTAAGAGTGCGCGACTTCTAACAGCCGCTTGGCCTTGGTGGCCTCGGTTGGCGAGCTATCCACATAGGCGCGGAGCAGTTCCTTGACCCGATTGATGCGCCCGCGCTCGTGGTGGAAGGTCGCAAGCCGCAATTCAGGGTTCTCACCTTCACCGCCCCAACCGTTTTCGAGCTGGTCCCGGAGCAGGCGCTCCACGATGGAATCCAGGAAGTGTTCCTGGCTAAACCCCAGAAGTTGATTGAGGCCTTCCGAGGAGAGGCTGTTTTTGTCCAGAAACTGCGCAATCAGCTCTTCGGCAGCGGGCACGCCATCCAGCGTCAGGGCCACCTTGGCCTGCATTTGAAGGATGGATAGCGGAACGGAGCTACTGGACCTGGCCAGAATCTCAAGCTGTTCGGCGGCCTCCTCAAAGTGATCGTTCTCCACCAGGAGTTCCGCGAGTTGCTGGCGGTAGTCGCTGCTGGCGGGCACCAATTCGACCAGTTTCTTGAGCCAGACCTCCTGCTTTTCCAGGTTGGCGGTGAGGTCGTAGAACTCGACCATCCGGGAGAGGTGCTCTTCTTTCGCCTTCTTGGCCTCAGCCAGTTTCAGCCAGGACTCCTCGAGCGCGCCGATCTCCCCAAAGCGCTCGTGCAGGTTCACCATCCGGCCGATGAGTTCGTCGCTCAGGTAGTGCTTGAAGTGCACCAGGCCGAGCGCGGTCTCGTAGGTCTTGGAGGCATTCTCAAAGTCGTCGATGAACTCGTAGAGGCGAGCCAGTTCTCGAAGCGCCTGCATCCGCAACTCCACGTTGTCCTGCCCGGCCAACACCTCATAGCTGGCAATCGCTTCCCGGGTGCGGCCCTCTTCCAGGAGCAACGCCACAATCCGCTGGCGAAGGGCGAGGTCATTGGGACGTTTCTTGAGGATCTGATCCCAGATCGCCACCGCTCCCTCTGGATTTTCGAGCTTGCGGGCGATCTCGGCACGAGACATCTGGTGCTGTACCCACTCATCAGATTGAGGATCGAGGATTTCGGCGAGCTTCTCGAGATAGGTCTCAGCCTCCTCAAATCGCTTCTCCTGATTGAGCACTTCGGCCAGCGCATTGATGACAAAGAGGTTCTCGGGGAGCTTCTCGTGGACCTCCTGATAAAGCTCGATGGCTTTCTCCGAATTCCCTTTCTTCCGCATGAGATGACCGCAGATCAGCTTGGCGGTCAGCGCATCTTCCGGCTTGGACGCCTCATCAAAGTACTCCAGCAGCAGGCGGGTCTGATCATGCTTCTCGTAATGTTCCCAGAGCAAATCCAACACTTTGCCGTAAACGGGCTCCCGTTGCAGGCTCTGGATGTAGTGATTGGCAATGGCCGTATCGCTCTCGTCCCAGGTCTCCTGGGCTTGCGCAAACGAGAGAGAGCCAAAGCAAAGAACGCAGAGACAGACCAGATGCGTCAGGGAGGCGAGTCTCATAACCTGAGACTCTAACGGCGCTTTGCGGCTTCGGCAAGAAGGTGATCGGGTGGCCATCGGCTATGGTGTCAGCATGGATTCGGCCAAGGCGATCGCCGATTTGCCGCCGCCGCCCAGCATTCGGGCGACTTCCGCGATTCGCGCCTGTCCTTCAACCCGTTGTAAGGTAGATCGGGTGCTGCCTTTGATCACTTCCTTGGTCACCACAAAATGCTGGTGCGCGGACGAGGCCACCTGGGGCATGTGCGTAATGGCGATGACCTGTTGCAACTCGCCCAGCTTTGACATCTTGCGACCCACGGCATGGGCGATCTCTCCACCGACATTCGCGTCGATCTCATCAAAGACGAGGAGGGGAATGCGATCCTGTTCCGCCAGGGCGCTCTTGACGGCCAGCATGACTCGGGACATCTCGCCGCTGGAGGCAATCACACGCAATGGCTTCAGCGGCTGGCCGGGATTGGGCGAGAACTGGAATTCCACGGTCTCCAACCCGTGAGCCGAGGCTTCTTCCGGGACCAGTGTGACTTCAAACTCCGATTGATGAAAGCCCAGGTCGTTGAGATGCCGGGAGATCTCCGCCGCCAGCTTGGGCGCCGCTTTGGTCCGGGCGCGTTGCAGCCTCTTGCCTTGTTTCTCCAGGTCGACTCGGGCCTTGTGCCGTTGTTCCTCCAGAATCTCCAACTGGCTGTCGCGACCGTCGATCAACTCGAGTTTGCGCTGGGCTTCGTCGGCATGCTCCAGCACGGCGTCAATGGAACCGCCATATTTCCGCTTGAGGCCTTCCACCTGGTCGATCCGGTCTCCGATCCGGGCGACTTCTTCGGGATTGACCTCCAGTGAGCTGAGGTAATCATCCAACCCCCGCGAGAGTTCCTCCAACTCGATTTGCGCCGTGGTGAAGCCTTTGACCAGGTCCGCGGCACCCTCGTCAAAGCGTTCCAGATCCCGAATCAACTTTTGGATCTCGGACAGTTGTCCCAGCACGGCGGCAGGTCCCTCATTGAGACGGTTCGCGATTTCGCCCGCCGAATCGATGAGGCGCTGGCTGTTGGAGGCCACCTTGAAGAGCTGTTCCAGTTCGCGGTCTTCGTCCGGCTTGAGATCGGCCTCCTGGATTTCCTCCACCTGAAACCTCAGAAGATCGATCTCCTGGCTCGTGGCCTGTTCGGCGTCTCGAAGATCGGCCAGGGCCCGGCAGGCATCTTTCCAGGAGGCATAGGTCTTCCGGTAGTCACTTACCAGATCCTGGGAGTGGGCGAAGCCGTCGAGCAGGTCCAGCTGCCGATCAGTGGAGAGCAGGGATTGGTGATCGTGAGGGCCGTGCAAGTCCACCAGGTGCTGCCCAAGCCGCTTGAGCACGGTCAGGGTTGCCGGCGAGCAATTGATGAACTGCTTGTTGTCGCCGGACTCGCTCACGACCCGTTTCAGAATGAGTTCGTTGTCCTCACAGGGATCCAGGCCCGCCTCTTCCAGAAGCCGGTCAATCTTCTCGGGATGAGGAAGGCGGAACACGGCCTCTACGGTGAACTGACTTTCTCCGGTGCGGAGCAGACTGCGATCAGCGCGTTCTCCCAGGACCAGTTTGAGGGCCCCTACAATGATCGATTTGCCCGCCCCGGTTTCCCCGGTGACGCCCACAAGACCCGACCCAAGCTCCCAGATGAGGGTATCGACGAGGGCGAGATTCTTGATTTTTAGAACCGTCAGCATTGAGAGGCGGGCGTAGGTAGACTATGGGTCGACTCCCTGTTTTTTCAATTCATGGACGATGTCACGCTCACATTTCTCGGCACTGGAACTTCGGTAGGAGTTCCTGTGATCGGTTGTGACTGTGAGGTTTGTCGGTCAGAGGATCCGCGAGACAAGCGGACTCGCGCCTCGGTTTACCTGGAGACTCCGGACCGCAAGATCCTGATCGATGCCGGTCCCGATCTGAGAACCCAGTGTCTGCGCGAAAACATTTCCGAGGTGGATGCCGTGCTCTTCACGCATGAACACTCGGATCACATCGTGGGCTTTGACGACCTGCGCCGCTTTAGCGTGGGTGCGGAAGATACGCTGCCCATCTGGGCCACGGAATCCTGCCTCAAGCGGTTGATCGACTCCTTCCGCTATGCCTTCGACAAGAGCAATTGGTATCCCGGCTATCTGAAGCCCGTGGCCAATTTGATCGAAGGTCCCTTCAAGGTGGGGGATTCCAGGTTTACCCCCCTGGAAGTGCAGCATGGCAAGGTCCGGACGGTGGGGTTCCTGCTGGAACGCAGCGGTCGCAAGATTCTGGCCTATCTTCCGGACTGCAAGATTGTCCTGAAGCATTCCCTGGAAGCGATGATGGGCGTCGAGTGTCTCATCATTGATTGCCTGCGGAATTTCGAGCATCCCACGCACATGAGTTATGAGGAGACCATGCGGGTAAGGGAGATCGTGAAACCGGGAAAAACCTGGCTGACCCACATTTCCGACCGGCTCGGGCATGCGGAGTTTGAAGCGGAATTGCCTGAAGGGGTGAAAATCGCCTACGATGGGTTAAAACTCTCGTTCTGATCTGGACACATGGCAGGCAAACTCATCCCTAGCAGCATCCTGGTTCTCATTGCTTGTCTCTGCTGCACAGGGGCTTGGGCACAGACCTTGAACGTGGAATTGCCCTACAAGCCGAAGCCATCGGTCTACTCCGAAGCCACGGCTGTGGTCTGCAATCGGAACATCCCTGAATCCGTGGAACTGGCGCGCTACTACGCCAAAGCCCGCGGCATTCCGGAAGCCAACATCGTGATCGTGGAATGCACCGCTGCCGGAGAAATCTCCCGGGATGAGTTCGAGCGGCTGATCGAGAAACCCCTGCGGGCCACCATGCTGCGCCGGGGATGGTGGGTGCCCAAGCGCGATCCGAAGACGGGGACTCAGGATATCCAGAGCAAGATCCAGGTCGTCGCGCTGATGTATGGAATTCCGCTGAAGATCCAGGCCACAGAAGCCTCTGCAGCACTCCAGGAGACGACCGTGGCGAGTGTGGACTCGGAGCTCGCGATTCTCAGTCAGCCTGGGTTGCCGCGGGAAGGGCCCTTGAGCAATCCATACTTCCAGAGCGACAAACCGTTCCGGGATATCAACATTCCCATTCTTCTGGTGGGACGAGTCGATGGCCCCTCGCCGCAGCGCTGCAAGGAGATGATCGACGAAACCATCCTGGCAGAGCGCAACGGACTGTGGGGTAACGCCTACGTCGATATATCCGGGGAGGAGGGATATGTGAATACCGCGCTCCTGCAAGCGGTCGAGAACATTCGCCGGATCGGAATCACCACGACGGTCGATGACTTTGATCAGCCCTTTTCTCAGCTTTATCCCTTCAAGGATCCCATTCTCTACCTGGGCGATGGGACCGCCAAGGCGGAGAAGTCTTTCCAGATCCCCGAGTTTCGGTTCCGGCCGGGGGCGATCGCCTATGCCATGAACGCCAATGCAGTGCTCAACCTGCACAGCGCCAAGACGAATTGGTCTGGATCCTTGCTGGGGAAAGGCGTGGCGGCAGTCCTGGCTAATGTCGAGGACCCCGATCTTCAGATGGGCTTTCAGCCTGACGTCTTCACCAACCGGCTCTGTCGAGGAGCCACCTTGATCGAGAGCGCTTATGCATCTGCCAGGGCTTTTTCCTGGATGGGCGTGGTGGTCGGCGATCCGCTGTATCAACCCTTTCCAGCGATCGACGAAGTGCTGAGCGAAGAGCAATTCGGTGAAGAGGCGGAGGTGGATGTGGAAGTGGACCCCTACAAGGTCATGCGGGTGATCTATGCGCGTTGGGGACAGGGGAAGGATCTTCCGGAAGGCAATCTGTTCTACCGCCTGGAATTGGCTTCTGCGAGGTGGCAGCGTGGAGAGTTTCTCGAGCACTTGGCATTAGGCCTGGAAGATTTGGGCGACTACTTCGAAACGGAGATCCAGTTCATGCGCGCCAAGACCGCCTACGAGAGTCCTGTGGACAAACTCCGGATGG
Source organism: Verrucomicrobiales bacterium (assembly GCA_041984905.1). Taxonomy (GTDB): domain Bacteria; phylum Verrucomicrobiota; class Verrucomicrobiia; order Verrucomicrobiales; family DEV007; genus JBHIXE01. The sequence continues at coordinate 15,760 of JBHIXE010000044.1, forward strand.
ATCTGCATCTGGCGGAGTTGAAGCTCAAGCAGGGAGACAAGCTGGCCGCTCTAAGGCTCCTGAGAGGCGCGGTTGAAGAGTACGCCGGACTACCAGAGGTCGATGCGGTGCAGTTCCTCGGCGCGATGATCCAGGGAACGCTGGAGCAATAGTTTGACCCGCAGCTCAACGTTCGGTTCGATTTCTGTGTATGAGAGGCCATTAAATCGAAGGTTCGTTTGAAAACCTGGACCCTACACTTACCCAAACTCAGGAATTCTAGATGAAAGTCTTGCCTCCAGGGCGAAAATCAGCAGATCCTCACTGGTCTCCTTGGCGGCGAACCAATTGGAGCACTGCCTATGGAATTCGATGACTACCAACATCAGGCTTTGATTACAGATCAATTTCCGCCTGGTGCTGATCCGGACAAGGTAATGATACCTTTGCTGGGATTGGCGGGCGAGGTGGGGACTCTCCTTGCCGAATTTAAGAAGCGAATTCGAGATGGAGAATCCTATGAAACGTTCAACGAAAGAGTCGAAGAGGAACTTGGCGACGTCCTGTGGTATCTGGCAAACTTATCGAGTCGATTAGACATCGCACTCTCAACAGTCGCGTCCAAGAATCTGTATAAGAATCTTGAACGCTGGCCTCTACCCGATGACCAAGCTAGTCCCAAGGCTAGTTTTGATGCAGATTTTCCTGAAGAAGAGCGGTTTCCAAGAAGATTTGAAATACGATTTGATGAGCCCTCAGAAGGTGTTTCTCAAATGGTCATTGTTCCCCAAGGTGAGCTATTGGGAAACCAATTAACCGACAATGCTTTCCAAGAGGATGGGTATAGGTTTCACGACGTGCTGCACTTGGCTCACATGGCAGTCTTAGGGTGGTCCCCAGTGATGCGAAGCCTTCTCAAAAGGAAGCGCAAGAGTAAACCAAAATTTGATGAAGTGGAAGACGGTGGCAGGGCTATTGTACTTGAAGAAGCATTAGTTGCTTTTGTCTACAACGAGGCAAAGGAACGTCGGTTCTTCTGTGATGTAAGGCATGTTCAAACGGAAGCACTCATGACCATAAAAAGGCTTGTCGACCATTTGGAGGTTAGAAGTCTTCCTTCGAGGGATTGGGAGCGAGCGATACTTCAAGGGTATGCTGCGTTTCGGCATCTCTTGCAGCATCACGAAGGAACTTTTTTGCTTGATTTGGACAACAGGAACCTTTCGATAGTTAAATGAATAGCCCGCTGTTTATTTCAGGTCGCACCTGTGTTGAAGCCTACTGTGGTGTTCTTGATGCATTGATCGCCGAGCATCCTCTATTCCATGTCTTTGTGAACATTGAGTCCCCATGCGGAAACTCTGAATCAGACTATGAAATGTTTTGCCCTACAAGAGTCAGGAGCGACGGAGATTCAATCCGGGACGTGGCGAACACTATATTTCCAGATCGAGATTCGTCCAATTTCGAATCACCTAAAGACTTTCTAGATTACTACAAGGGAGTTTACGATAGAGGATTGAGAAGGACGCGGGGTGCATGGGGAACCTATTTCCAGCGGCTTGTCAGCTTTGGCAATGAAGGCAGGAGCCAGTTGGAGATGGTAATAGATGCTCTCAACAATTGGGAGAAGAAGGCCTATCGCTCGTCGTTTGTGTTTCACCTTTCCGGGGCACATCTGGACAAACCGAAGAAGATGGGCGCGCCATGCTGGCAGTACGGTCAGATTTCATGCGATCCGGAGGATACACTGCATTTCAGCGTAGTTTATCGATCACACGACTACTTTAACAAAGCTTTGGGTAACTATTGGGGGCTATCTCGATTGTTGAGCTTCATCTGCTCCGCGACAGGGAAAAGTCCTGGAACTCTTACATGTCATTCAATGGTGGCGCACTACCAAAATGCAAGATTGAAGGACCTCAAAAATTTAAGAGATTTTTATAATGATCAAGAAACAGCATGACTTTCTAAAGCTAACCCAAAGGGTCCAACGATGTCGCAAATGTGCTAGGATGTGTGATAGCAAGCGTGTCTTAAATTCCTCTGCTGGCAATCTTTCTGCACGATTAATGTTTATTGGAGAAGCGCCAGGGCGGTTAGGCGCCGACTCAACACAGATACCATTTCATGGTGATAAGGCAGGGCATAACTTCGAATCGCTTCTTGAGTTCGCCAATATATCAAGGGAGAACGTCTTTGTCACAAATGCGGTGTTGTGTAATCCGAAGGATTCGGATGGCAACAACTCCACACCAAACAGCGAAGAGTTGACAAATTGTAGCAATTTTCTCAAACGACAGATTGAATTGGTTGACCCCGCCGTTGTGGTGTCACTGGGGGCAACCGCACTGAAAGCTCTGAACGATGTCGCGTCACATCAGTTGATTCTCAGAGAGCATGTTAGAACAACAAACCATTGGTTTGGGCGCTTGCTTATACCTCTGTATCACCCGGGGCAACGAGCCATGATACATCGGAGCGCAGCTAACCAGAGGTCAGACTATCAATTCGTATCAGAGGAACTTAGGGGGTTCTCTAAGCCGCCAAAGAAGGTTTTTGGTAAGTCTAGCTCAATTGCCGCGTCAATTGTAGAAGAGATCCTTCGTAGGAAGGGTGAGATTTCATATTTCGCAATCCACAAGCTATTCTACTTGGCAGAGTATCTATCCGTTAGAGAAACCGGGCATCGTATGTCGAATGCATACTTTATCAGGCAGAAGGATGGTCCGTATTGCACTGAATTGCATTTGACAAAACTGAAGGCTGCACTGCCCTCACTAAGAGTCGTAAACAGGAAGTCTCGGATTTTCTTGACCCTTGACGAGCCGCGGGGCTCGCACCTGTTGCCTTTTTTCGAAGAGGTGACTACTTCGCTTGAACAGGATGATATTGTGCGAGTAGTCAGGCAAACACTCGAGCGTTATAACTATGAGTCGGATGCAGACCTTAAGAGGGCGGTTTATTTAACTGCCCCCATGAGGCAGATATTGGCGCTTGAACGGCGTGAAGGATTGAATCTGTATAATTCGCCGATTAATTTCTTGGAGGCTTAGTGGGTGAATTGTGCTGCGTTGGATTTTTAGAGGTTGATGTATGATGCAATAGATAGGCTTAGTTTGTTTTTCCTCTTGGGTAACGAATTACAGTCACATGAGCCCATTCTATCCAGAATCCGCTGCCAGATACCGGGCCTTCCTGGCGGAAGTTTTAGGTAGCAGTGTCCGGCAACCCACGCTCTTCGACCTACCCGAAACCAAGTCGGAGCTGGAACTGCAGAGTCTCTGGTTTGCGGGTGCTTGGGGCCGGGAGTTCATCTCAACCTGCGGCAAGCCGGTGCATATTCGTCAGTTTGGACACTGGAACCGTGGGGCGGGACCGGATTTCACGGAGTCCGCCGTGGAGGTCGAGGGAGAGCTGTTATGCGGCGCGATTGAGCTGGACCAGGATCCGCGGGACTGGGAGCGCCATGGCCACGCCACCAATCCGGAGTTCAACAAGGTGGTGCTGCATCTGTTCTGTCGTCCAGACTCGGATCTCCGGGTCTACACTCAGACCGAAGACCATCGGAACGTCATTCAGGTGGCGTTGGATGTGGAAGAGCTGGAGCCTTTCACAGCGTCCTCCACCTGGAAAAATCAGCCAGAGGCCAAGCTCGGCCGATGCGCGGCGCCGCTTCGCCAGATGGATCCCCGGCGGATCGAGTCGCTCCTGGATTCGGCGGCTCAGTATCGCTTGGAGTCCAAGGGACGGCGGCTCCATCTGACCTCCACGATTCACGGTCGGGAGGAAGCCTTGTTCCAGGGAATCGCGGAAGCGCTGGGATACCGGCCGAACAAGCTCCCGATGCGCGTGCTGGCGCAGCGATTCCCCATCCGTGAGTTGGTCAGGCTGGAAGCGCTCGAGACGGAGGCCAGACTCTTTGGTACGGCGGGCTTCCTCAGCCATGACCGGTTTGAAGCGGCGGAAGGAGAGACCCGGACTTACCTGCGCGATCTTTGGGATCGCTGGTGGAAGCTCCGCGATTCCGGGCAGACGATACCCGAGTTGGAATGGACACTGACAGGCATCCGGCCTTTGAATCATCCGCAACGCCGACTCGGCGCCATGGTGTCCCTGATAGGCGAATGGACGCGCCTGGTGAAGCTGATCCCGGAAGCGGGGACGGACTCAGTACCGTCCTGGCCCAGGCGCGTCAGTAAAGTGCTCGAGAATCTGACTCATCCCTATTGGAGTCACCATTACACTCTACAGTCTAAACCTGTGGAGAAGGAGATGGCCTTGATCGGCAAAGACCGGATCCGCGACATCCTGGGCAACACCGTTTTCCCTCTGATCATTCCGGATCATCCGGAGCAGTGGGCTGCCTATCGCGAGCTACCCGCCTCCGTGGAGAACGAGAAGCTGCGACGCGCTGGTATTCGCCTCTTTGGCGAACATCCCGAGAGCGGCCAATTCACCCGCAAGTTCTACCAGCAGCAAGGGTTGTTGCAGGTCTACGAAGACTACTGCCTGGAGGATTGGTCGGAGTGTGAGGACTGCCCGTTCCCCGAGCAGTTGGCGCAGTGGTAGTTGTTCAGTGCGACAGTGCGACAGTGCGACAGTGCGACAGTGCGACAGTGC
>JBHIXE010000045.1:0-222 GCA_041984905.1 Verrucomicrobiales bacterium
GGCCTGCGCGACGTCCTTACCGGAGAAGTCACGATCGCGGAAGTCAATCAGGATGAGGTGCGTATCCGTGCCGCCACTCACGATGTTGTAGCCGCGACCGATCAGTTCTTCAGAGAGAGCCACGGCGTTGGTCACGATCTGCTTGGCGTATTCCGGGAAAGCCGGTTGGCTGGCTTCGTGCAGGGTCACGGCCAGAGCCGCGATCTGATTGAGGTGCGGCCC
>JBHIXE010000045.1:232-9191 GCA_041984905.1 Verrucomicrobiales bacterium
CGCGCGATCGATCCGCTTCGCCAGGTTGAACTTGGACTTGGGATGATACTTCTCCTGAAAGCGGTCTTCGATCTTGCACATGATCATCCCGCCACGAGGCCCGCGGATGGTCTTGTGAGTCGTGCTGGAGACGATATCGCAGTGCGGCACCGGATTCGGATGCGCCCCGCCGGCCACCAGGCCGCTGATGTGGGCGATGTCCGCCACGAGATAAGCATCCACTTCATCGGCGATGCTGCGCATGGTTTCGTAATCCCAGGCGCGAGGATAAGCGGTGCCGCCGACCCAGATCAGCTTGGGGCGTTCCGCCTTGGCCAGATCGCGGACCTTGTCGTAGTCGACCCGGCCGGAGCCTTCTTCCATGCCATAGGGCACGGTGTGATAGTCATGCCCGGAGAAATTCACCTTCCAACCGTGAGTCAGGTGCCCGCCCTGAGTCACCGGCATCCCCATGATGCGGTCCCCGTGCTCCACCGTGGCGCGATACACCGCCAGGTTGGCGGGAGAACCGGAATAGGGCTGCACATTGGCGTGCTCCGCCCCGAAAATTGCTTTGAGCCGGTCGATCGCCAGATTCTCGATCTCATCCACAATCTCGTTGCCCTCATAGTAACGGGCGCCGGGATATCCCTCGGCATATTTGTTACAAAGCACGGAGCCACAAGCCTCCATCACGGCCTCGGAAGCATAGTTTTCTGAAGCGATCAGTTTGAGGCTGGTGCGTTCATACTTCTCATGCCGCTTGAGCATGTCGTAGAGCGTGGGGTCAGTGGAAGACAGGGAATTCATCGGGCTATCAGGTCGTGGTTGAGGAGCCGGGAAAGCGCGGCTTCAGGGCTGGTTTTGAGGCAGTTGAGTCCCTCAAGGTTACGTCGGGCGTCGCCGTTCGGCGTCAAGACTGACTGGGGTAAAGCGATCAAACTAGATTGATAGGTCTGCGAGGCCGGTTTGCAAGCGGTAGGACACAAAATGCAATGAGGGCGGGGTGACCGCTCTTTGATCGGATCTTGCCGAACGAAAGATGCCGCCGGTAGAATGGACCGGTTGCGATGTCTTGGCGTGTTCTACTGAAGCCACCCTGGCGCACCATCCTACTAGCTTTTCTCATCATTGTTGGAGGGCTGGGCGGATACAGTCTTTGGAATCCTGGAACGGATCTGAGGGATGGTCGCCACGACTTGGGAAAGAACGGGATCTGGATGCAGCACGGCTGGTTGGGAGCCGATGAATGGTTCGAGGAGAATGGCAGAGATCCCGCCAATTTCAGGAGCGAAAGCGCCATTCAAGAAACGGCCGCTTTGCTTCGAGCGAATGGGATTCGCTACGCCTTTCCACACCTCTGTCCCTGCGATCCCAGAGGTTCGATTGCGCCTTCCGACCCGCAGCAGGTGGAGCGTTTCCTGGCGGGAATGGAGGAAATCGAGGTGCTGCCCTGGGTAGGAGGCGTGCTGGGAACCCATTGCTGGCCGGAGTTGGAGACTTGGCGGGCCCAATTCGTTGCGTCGGTTGTGGATCTCTTGGAGGGGCATCCCGGCTTGGCGGGTATTCATGTGAATATCGAGCCGATGCCGACTGGGAACCCTGATTTCCTTCTGTTGTTCCAGGAGCTGAAGGCGGCCATGCCACAGGGCAAGATCCTCTCGGTAGCAGCGTATCCTCCCCCCACCATTTGGCATCGATTTCCAGAGGTCCATTGGGAAGAGAGCTACTACCAAAAGCTCTCAAGCCAGGCCGATCAACTGGCGGTCATGATGTACGATACCGCTCTGCAGAAGGAGAAGTTCTATTGCGAACTCATGGCCGACTGGACGGAGAATGTCCTCACTTGGGCGGGAGATTCTGAGGTGTTGCTGGGAATTCCCGCCTACGCGGACGAGGACGTCAGCTACCACGATCCCAAAGTCGAGAACGTAGAGAACGCCTTGCTCGGCATTCACGCAGGGCTACAGCGATTCGAGGCGTTGCCCACGCACTATTCTGGAGTGGCGATCTATTCGGAGTGGGAGATGGGTCCAGAAGAATGGCAGATATTCAAAGACCGGTTTTTGAGCCAAGGTAAGGTGCCCTAAAAACTCAGAGATCCAAGAGGGAGACTCTTTTAGGCTTTTGATCTCGACATTCGGGCTGGATCCCAGTTAGTTCGAGCGGAAACTTTGTTAGTTTCTGAGGCAATGATTGGGATCGACTTAGGCACGACGAACAGTCTCGTCGCAATAATGGACGGCGAGGACTCCAGGGTGCTGCCAAACGAAATGGGAGAGTTCCTGACTCCCTCCGCCGTGGCCGTGGCAGGGGACGGAGCGCTGCTGGTCGGGCGGGCGGCCAAGGATCGGTTGCAATTGGCTCCGGATGCTGGTCAGGCTTGGTTCAAGCGCGATATGGGAACCGATACCACCTACTCCTTTGGGGGGCGCGCCTGGACACCCTCAGAGTGTTCCGCAGTGGTCCTTCAGGAGATGAAGCGAATCGCGGAGGTTCATACCGGATCCAAGGTGTATCGGGCCGTGATTTCAGTACCTGCCTATTTTCACGATCAACAACGCCAGGCCACCATTGAAGCGGCGGAGATCGCAGGACTGAAGGTGGATCGCATCATCAATGAACCCACAGCGGCGGCCTTGGCTTACGGCTATCGAAATCCCACTGAGGAGCAGTTGATCCTGGTTTTCGATATCGGAGGCGGAACCTTTGACGTCACCCTGCTGGAGATCTACGAGAAAGTGATCGAGGTCAAAGCGTCTGGCGGAGATAGTCGCTTGGGAGGTGAGGATTACACGGATGCGCTTCTCTCCATTCTTTTGCAGCGCTCAGGCCTTTCCCCCACTCCGGAAGAACGGGCGCGTTGGCGGCAACAAGTGGAAGTTGCCAAGCGAGTCCTTGCTACGGACCAGGTGGCATCAGTGACCTTTGGTGAACAGGTGGTCCAGGTGAGCCGGGAAAACCTGGCGGAAGCTGGCCGGGAATTGACGGCCCGGTTGCGGCCCGTGGTGCTGCGGTGCCTCCGTGATGCCGGGGTGGAACCGGAGAGACTGGATGACGTGCTGCTGGTGGGCGGGGCCAGCCGGATGAATGTAGTGAGGGATCTGGTGCAGGAGATGTTCGGCCGCATTCCGAATGCGAAGCTGGACGCGGATAAAGTCGTGGCTCAGGGCGCGGCGGTGCAGAGCAAGCTCTGTGGCGACAACCTGGATGTCGACGATATCGTGCTCACGGATGTCTGTCCCCACACCCTTGGGGTGGAATTCGCCAAGCAACTCGCGCCAGGCCACATCGAACCGGGGTTCTTCGCTCCCATAGTGGACCGCAATACCACCGTGCCGGTGAGCCGTTCCGACCGTTTTGGCACCATGCATCCCGAACAGGACGAGGTGATCCTGGCGGTTTATCAGGGAGAACACCGGTTGGTCGCGGACAACCAGAAGATTGGCGAGGTGCGGGTCGGTGGGCTCAGACACAGGCCGGGCCAGAAGATGCCGGGAGCCGTGGAGGTGCGCTTCAGCTATGACATGAACGGCATTCTGGAGGTAGAAGCCATGGTCATGGAGACCGGCAAAAAGGTCGTCAAGGTGTTCGAACAACGGCCAGGCTCGATGACTCGGGAACAGATCGAGGAAGCGATCCGTCGGCTGCAACCCCTCAAGGTTCATCCTCGCGACCAGTTTCCGAACCGGGCGCGACTGGAGCGGGCCAACCGGCTCTTCGAGGAATTGCGGGGACCGGCAAGATCCATGTTGCAGGATCAGGTGACGAGGTTCGAGCAGGCTCTCGAAACGCAGGATGATGAGCAGATTCGGATGGCGGCGCTCTACCTCGACAACTTCATGAAGGACTTCTTCAAGTATGAAGGGGAACTGCAGCCGGTGAGCCAGCCCCAGGACGGGTAGACGGGTAGAAAACGCCATTTTTCAAGACCATGAATCCGGAAGACGCTGAGATGGATCCCTGGAAGCTGCTTGGGCTGGATTCCAAGACTGCGGACGAAAGAGCGGTAAAGTCCGCTTATGCACGGTTGGTCCGGGAGCATCGGCCGGATCGTGATCCAGAAGGATTCCAGGCTCTCCAGCGGGCGCGGGAGATGGCGATGCGGGAATTGAGATGGCAAGCCTACCAGAGCACCTTCTCAGACGATCTCGACACGGACGAAGCCGGGGATCCGGATGAGGAAGTGGAGGTCCGGAGGGTGGAGGACACCGCGGACGATGACGAGAACTGGCAGGTCTACTCCAGTAACGAGGCTGAAGCCGACCCGGCGGAAGAGGAAATGGCGCCTGGTTTCAACGAAGCATTTGCTCCGCGCGTGGCGGGAGACGCCCAGCTCAGGGAAGCGCTCGATAAGAGAGATCCGGTGGGGCTCAGCCGCCGGATGCGGGAACTATGGGAAATGGGACCTGCAAAGTGGGCGGAGACTGTTGGCGCGGAATGGGGAGACGCTGCTTCTGAAGGTGCGATGCTCTGCCCCCTCATCACGACTTCTCAATTGGTTGCTGCAGTGGCTGCCGGAGATACCCTGCTGGCCTGTCACTGGCTCACTTACAATCAGGAAAAAGGGAACTACGAGGTGTTGGGAAGCTTTGGTCAGGCTCTTCTTATGGAAGGTGTGGAGCCGGATGTGAACGTGGCTATGTCCGTCTATGCGAGCCTGGCGCATGCCGTTGCCTTCAGCCATCCCTCCCTGGCCAGACAACTGAGTGACAAGGCCTTTACCGCGGCGCCGAAGGTCTTGCGCTGGAAACTGGACGAGCTGGAGTCATGGATCGCTCTGGGCCGGATATTTGCGGATCTGCCAGAGGACTGCCGTCTCCAGTGGCAAGAATACCTCCTTCAAGCTCAGCGAGGAGAAATCACTTCCTGGAATGTGGGGGAACTAAGAACTCTGGTTCGCGAAACCCGGAATCACGTTGAGGCCTCTGAGTGGCCGGGATTCCGGATTCTGGGTTCCGTGATTCCCAAAAACGTCTGGTGGGAGGCCACGAACAACCTCAACGTCGGGCCCAATGCCGAGGCTCTTCCGCCGCCGCCCCAGCGTTCCTATTACGAGACCTCCACTGCGGACTTCCCCTGGGGAAGACTGGTGTTCCTGCTGCCAGTGTTGATCATGATGGTTGCCAATGCGGGGCAGTGCTCCTCGTCCTCTTACCGGACGCCTGGCTATTCGGACTCCATCATTCGCCAAGTTCCGAGCAACACCTTCTCGTTCCCTTCTGGAAGCTCATCGGAGGAGATTCGCGAGATTCTGGAACAGCATAAGGCATTGAAAGAGCGCCTTGAACTCGGAGACGGAACGCTCCTGCCTTCCTCAGATACGGGGAATTTTGCAATGGATCAGATCTACGAGTCGGTTCAGAAAACAGGGGTTCAGAATTTTGCTGGCTTGTTGCAGCGCGTCGGGGATCCTGGGATTCCCTATCTCAAATACCGGATCCTTCATCGCTACGTCAACGACCCGGAAAACAGCATGGAGGAAGCGCGGTTGGTGCCGGAGATCGCCAAGCAAATGTCCCTCACTTCCATCCAATGTGAGAAGTTGGAGACCTCGTTCCTGGCCAGAGAAGATGTCTTGAAGGAGAGAGATGAGAAGGCAGCGATGGCCATTGAACGCTTTCTGAAAGGCGAGCCGGAGAAGATCAATGTGGGGGGTAATGCGGCCACCAGCGAGTGAGTTGGGAGGATGTCGTGTCTTCGGAGAAGACCCCGAAAGGTTCACTCCGCTCCTGGCAAAGGCACCTGAACCGGGTGTTTCAGGTAGGCGATGAGGTCTCGCACCTGGTCGGGTTGGAAAGCGAGGAAGAGTCCTTCCGGCATCATGGAGGCTTTGGAGACTTCTCGTTTCGTGATCTCGGACTTTTCCACGGTGAGTTCCCCAGTCGCGAGACGCAGCGTCAGGGTACGGTCCGTCTCATTGGCCACCACCCCAGTCAGGACCCGGCCATCGGCGAGCGTGAGGAGACTCATCTGGTAATCGGCGCTGACCACAGCGCTGGGATCCAGGACATTTTCCAGGAGGTAATCCAGGTTGGCGCGATTGGAACCCGTAAGATCCGGGCCGATGTTACCACCCTGACCATACATCACGTGGCAGGCCCCACAGATTCCCTGGAAGAGCACCCGGCCATTGGAGAGATTGGCGTCGGCCAGATAGTCGCTCGTCAGCTTGGCGGTCCATTCCTCGATCATCTGGCGCTTGTCCGCACTGGACTCCCGCACTTCACCCCAAATGTCGGCGAGGGAGGCAGTGAGGTCGGCATCTTCGAAGGCGCGGATCTGCCGGGCGTGAAAGGCGCTGAGATCTGTCTTGGCAATTCTGCCCGCCTTCATTTCCTGGAGCATCGCAGCAGCCCAGGCGGGTCGGGATACCAGGGTTTCCATCAAGGCAGGGCGTTCGGCGGGATAGAACCGGCGGTAATTCTTGGCCAATTGGGCGCCCAACTTGGGATCGTCAAAGGTGGAGAGACCACGGACGGCAATGGTATTGATGTGACGTTGATCGAGGAGCTTCTCGCAGATCTCGCGGAGATCCGGAGGTTGGTTGTCGATCAGCGTGTTCAGCGCCGCCTGGCGCATGGTCAAATCTGCATTCGGATCCAGGGCGACCTTCTTGATGCTGTCCAGGGCGCGGCCATCGCCAAACAAGGCGCTGAGATCCCGGGTCAGACCAGCGAGTTCCTGGCCTTGATCTTCGGGCAAGGCAGAGACAAACGCGTCCCAGGCTTCTGGCTTAGGAGCTTTCCGCCAGCCTTGCAGACCATCGCTGATGCCCTGAAGCACGGACATCTGTTGCCAGGGCTCTCCGGATTGAGCCATGGACAGCAAGGCGTCGATCGGTTTCGTGTCTTCTTCCAACTGCCCCGCCAGGCTGCGCGCCATCCATTGCAAGGTATCCGGCCATTGGCATGCCCTGGCCACTTCGACGAGGGACATGGGATTAGAATCGGTGAGCGGAATCAGCCCATACCACACCATGGACGGCAGGTTGTGATCTTCAGCGTCATCCGCATGAGCCACGAGCCTGGCGCCGAGTTGGGCGCGCTGTTCCAGGCTGATCCGTTGCAAGGCCGAGGCGAGGGTCAGCCGAACGAGACCAGATTTGTCCGACTTCGCCATGCCTAGAAAGGTGGAGAAGGCGTCGCTTGGCAACGCTTTGGGAGCTTGCTGCGGCCCAAGGATGGTGTCGATGGGATGGGCATCCACCAGGGCGCGAATGGCAGCGGCTCGCAGGTGTTCGTTTTCATGGGAAAGCAGCGCTTCGGCTTCGACGCCGGGAGAAACACTTTGCAGCGTCCAGAAGGCCCGGAGTTTCACCACGGGATCCGTGGCGGTCAGGAACGCTTCCAGCAGAGCCGTCTCCAGGTGAGGCGGTGCGCTATCGCGAGACAAGGTGTAGGCGCGACTCTGCATTTGCCGGTCGAACCAGACATTGGGGGTTTCTATCAATCGGCGAATAGCGGGGCTGCTCACCTTGGCGTTGCTGTCCGCTACTTGGTTGAGGTCAGTGAAATCCGGTTTCTGGGGAGTGCCGTAGGAAATCCGGTAAATACGGCCACTGGTACGGTGCACGCCGGTGTGTTCGTGGCATTCACCGGTATCGCTCCAGTCCAGGATGTAAGCAGACCCGTCCGGGCCCTGCTGGATATCGATGCCGCGGAACCAGGGATCCCCCATGAGGAACACATCATCCTGGTGTCGGCCGATGTAGCCGCTGCCATGGCGTTCCAGCCGCTCCACATTGGCGCGAAAGCCGTGCATGTTCAGGGTGAAGAGCCTATTTCGATAGGGCTCCGGCCATTGATCCGCTTGGTAGATCATCATGCCGATATGAGCGTGACCGCCGCCATATTGGTTGGCCTGGCCGCCGCGGGAATCCTGCCATTTGCCCGAGGTATCGAAGTGCCAGTGATCCGCATGCATATCGAGGCGCTCGAAAACGCCCGGATTGGGATCCGCGCCAAAGCTCTCTTTGAAGTGTGCGCCGTGAATGCCGTGCCAGAGATGGCCGTTCACGGTATTGATGAAGAAGAGCTCGCCGTGTTGATCCCAATCGTGTCCCCAGGGGTTGGTGGTTCCGTGAGTGAGCACCTCAAAGCGTTCCATCTTGGGATGGTATCTCCACATGCCACCCTCAATCGGGATCCGCTCTTCTTCTGAAGTGCCGGGCTTGCCGACATTTCCAGGGCAGGAATGACCACAACGCCCGTAGAGCCATCCGTCCATTCCCCAGCGCAACCCATTGGCAAAGTTGTGATAGTTGCTCTCCGCGACGGTGAAGCCATCCAGCACGACTTCGGCGGGGCCATCGGGAACCAGGTCTTCATCTTCATCCGGAATGAAAAGGACCTGGGGAGGGCACATGACCCAGACACCACCTCGGCCCACCTCGACGCTGGTGAGCATCTGCAAATCCTCGGCAAATACAGTGCGTTTGTCGGCCTTCCCATCCCAGTCCGAGTCCTCGAACACCACCACGCGATCTCGCAGGCTGAGATCAAAACGGGTCGCTCGCTCTGCGTAAGTGTAGTTCTCCGCTACCCACATGCGGCCTTTCCAATCCCAGGCCATGGCGATGGGATTCCGCACCTCCGGCTCGCTGGCAAAGAGAGTGGCCTGGAAGCCTTCCGGCAATTCGAACATCTTGTGCGCTTCTTCCGCTGTGGGCGGGTGAGCGTTCTGGTCGGGCTCGCTATTGTAGGGTTCCGGGAAAGGTTCTGCGGCAAAGGTCCAGGCCGGGACCAGCAGCGCCGCGAGGGAGAGGGAGCGAAGGAACTGGAGACTCATACGGGCCAACATCCATAGAGGAGCCCTCCCAGACTGTCCAGACTTCTGACCCGGAACCCGGCAAAGTTCTCCTTGATCTTCCGGGTCCCCTCGGGTTTGAGATGAAGCATGAACCCCCGTCTTTTTGTTCTAACTGTGTTCCTTCTGCTGGTCTCACCTGTCTTGGCGGAGGAATACCTGCTCATGGAGG
>JBHIXE010000045.1:9201-20176 GCA_041984905.1 Verrucomicrobiales bacterium
AGTTGATGGAGAAGGGAATCGCTGTGGTGGCGATCAACTACCGGCTTCATCCCAAGGTGAAGTGTCCCACCTATATCGAAGACGCCGCAGCAGCCACAGCCTGGGTTTTCGAGCACATAGGGGAGTATGGTGGCGACCCTCAGAAGATCATCGTGGCGGGACATTCAGCAGGTGGCTACCTCACCAGCATGCTCTGCCTGGACAAGCAGTATCTGGAAGCCTACGGAATCGATGCGGATGATGTGCTGACCTATGTGCCGTTTAGCGGCCAGAGTGTGACGCACTCCACAATTCGCAAGGAGCGCGGTATTCCCAAGTGGCAGCCAGTGATCGACGAGTTTGCTCCTGCCTATCACGTGAGAAAGGACACTCCGCCAATTCTGCTCATCTCTGGCGATCGCGACCTGGAGATTCCTGCGAGGTATGAAGAGAATGCCTATCTGGAAAGCCTCCTGAAGCAGGTGAAGCATCCAGACACAGTCCTCTACGAGGTCCAGGGATTTGGCCACGGTGGAATGGTTGGTCCTGGTCATGCACTCCTGTTGCAGCGCATCCGGGAGCTGCAGAAGAAAGAGGAATAGGGAGTTCCGCTCAGGGACGAACGCGATCCTTCTCCACTTCCTGGCACCAGGCTTCCAGAGCCTTTCGCATCTCGTCATAGCGTTCCGGATAGGCCGCCGAAAGGTCTTTGGTTTCGCCAGGGTCCGCTTCCAAGTCAAACAGGACAGGGGCTTGATCCGACTCACCCTCCGGCATGTTCTTGGTGACAAAGGGGCGGACCAGTTTCCAGCGATCCTCCCGCATGGCAGCATTGTGAGAGTAAAGTGGTTCCCAGCGATTCCATTGCCAGAACCGGCGCGAGGGAAGGTTCACCTTTTCGCCGGCGAGCAGAGCCCCGAAACTGCGGCCATCCATGGTTGGGGCCTCAAGCGGCGTCAACTCACAGAGTTCCATGAGTGTGGGCAGCACATCGGTGAAATGGATGAGCGTGTCGTTTTCTCCGTGAGTGATTCGCCCTGGCCAGTGCATCATGAAGGGGACTCGGATGCCTCCTTCGTGAACTTCATACTTGGAGCCTCGTAGATCCATGTTTGCTCGCTGAGCCACAAGCGGATCGGGGCCATTGTCGCTGGCAAAGATGACCAGGGTCTTATCCTGGAGGCGCAAGGACTTCAGCTCCGCTAACAGCTGGCCGATGCCCTCGTCCATGATCTCAATCATGGCATAGACCGTGGCGGTATCTTGATCCAGACCTGCGTCTAGGTAAGGCTGGATTCGCTCTGCGGGAGCATCAAGAGGGCGAGGGGGTGCATAGTGGGCCAAATGGAGAAAGAAGGGCTCGTCCTGGTGACGCCGTACGAAGTTGACTGCACGCTCGGAAAGATCCGTAGTGAGATAGCGGCCTGGAAACTTCTGGGTCTCGCGCTGGATATCGAGTTTGAAGTTGGAATACTTGGGCACGTAGCGATGCCCAATGAACCCTTCAAACTCGTCGAAGCCACGTTCCAGGGGATGGTATTCTTCCCGGTCGCCAAGATGCCATTTCCCGATCAATCCGGTCGCGTAACCATTCGCTCGAAACTGGTCCGCCATGGTGACCTCATCCAACTGCAGACTCGTCAACTCCGGATAGTTCTCCATGTTCAGGGTCACCACTCCGGTTCGATGGGGATAGCGTCCTGTTAGAAGCGCGGCGCGTGCCGGAGCGCATACGGGGGACGCGGAATAGGCCCGGCTGAACCACAGGCTCTCCTCCTTCAATCGATCCAGGTTCGGCGTCTTGCTGATCCCTCCATTCAGGCAGGAGAGATCGCCCGGGCACATGTCATCGGCCAGGATGAGGATGACGTTAGGCGGAGTGTTGTCCGCCCATGCCGCCGTACACAAGGCAAGGAACAGGAGCAACTGTCTCATGGCTTCTTGATGGTCCAAATGGTGAGCCCGTCCAGATCCTTGTCCTGAGGACGGAACCGGCTTAGACCTAGCGCGACCGCGACAAAGACCAGATTCACGACGATGGCGACCCAGTAGTTGTGAAGGGGCGGCGTGATCGCGGCCGGCAACCAACCTGCCGCCGCGAATCCCAGGTAGATATTGAGAGTGATCGAGACACCCAGGGCGACCAGCGCGGAAAGCGAGTCGACTCCCTTACAGAAGAAGCCAACGAGGAACAGACCCACCAGGCAGCCGCCAAAGACGGATGTCATGATGAGGTTCAGGTCGTTCATGCTCTGCTTGTCCACGCTGTGAATGATCATGGCGCCGATGATCATGAATCCGGCGGCCGCGATAGCGATCCAGCGGGCTGTCTTCAGGTAGTACTGGTCATCCCGTCCCTTGGCGAGCCAGGGTTTGAGGATGTCCACCGTGGTAACCGTAGCGATCGCATTGATGGAGGAATCCAGGCTGGACATGGCCGCTGCCAATACCCCTGCAATCGTGAGACCGGCAAGGCCCGCGGGAATCGTTGTGAGGATGAAATAGGGGAACACCTGGTCCGCCTGCATCTCATCCAAGGCAGGATCTGGATTCTGCTGATACCAGACATACACGCAGGTGCCGATGAGGAAGAAGAAGGCCCAGGTCGGCACGGCGATGGCCGCATAGAGCGTTGTGGCTTTTCTCGCTTCCTTGTCACTCTTGGATGCCACATAACGTTGCACCACATTTTGATCGCTGGACAGGTAGGCAAGCCAGTTAAAGATGCCGAGCAGTGCTACGGTCCAGATGGTACGTTCGTTGAGATTGAAATCCGCGGAGCCCAGGCTGAACTTATTGGCTTCGCCACCGACCGACAAGACTTGGCCAAAGCCATCGGGCAGGTTGAAGGTAATGAAGAGGAAGCAGAGCAGTCCGCCAAAAATGAGCACAATCGCCTGAACCACATCCGTCCAGATGACGGCTTCAAATCCGCCAGCGACGGTATAGAAGGCAATGAAGATCCCCACCGCCAGGATGACCCAGTTCATGCTCACACCGGTCAACAAACTAACCGGCAACGAAACGAGGGAGAGCACCAGACCAAGCCGGATCAACTGCAGGAGGATAAAGCTGATGGTGCCGTAAAGCCGGGCTACGGGGCCAAAACGGCGTTCCAGATATTCGAAGGCGGAAGTCACGCCGGCCTGACGGAAGAGCGGAACAAAGTAGAGAATCGCCAGGACTGCGATGAAGGGCAGCATCAGATTCATGGTCAACTCGCTCCAATTGCCTTTGAAGGCCGTGCCTGGAAGCGCGAGGAAGGTCACCGAACTGATGGATGTGCCCATCATGGACAAGCCAATGGCCCAGCCCGGAAATGCGCGACCACCCAGGAAGTAGTCTTCCGTGGACTTGTTGCGGCGGGAGAACCAATATCCAACGCCCGCCATTCCCAGGAGATAGATGAGGATGACGAGGACGTCGAGGGGGCGAAACTCGATGTTCATTAGAGTGGGGGTTGAGTGCGTGAGAGAGTCAGGATTTCAGAAGTTCGGGGAAACTGGCCAGCAGAATCTCCCGGACTCGTTCCCGTTCGGGCGCTTTGAAGCAGTGGAAAGGCTCGGCCATGAAGTCATCGCAGATGCCCATGAGGGAGAGACAACACTTGGTGGCCTTGATATGGCGAGAGGCGTACTTGCCGATCTCGTAGAGCTTCTGGAACTCCTGGATTCGCTGCTGAGTCTTCTGGATTTGGGCTTCGTCTTTGGCGACGCAGGCATCGTAGCAATCCGCGAAAAGGCGGGGATAGGCGTTGCCACCTCCCGTCACGCCGCCATCGCCACCCAGCTTCATGGCTTCCGGCAACAAGGCTTCGGGACCCAAAAGAACGCTCCAGTCGGGCCGGATCTTCTTCAGTCCAACCGCTTGGCCGAAGTAGTCCAGGTCACCGCTGCTGTCTTTCAAGCCTACGATGCCCTCCAGATCGGCGAGCTCCTTCAGCGTGTCGATCTCAAACCAGACCTTGGTCAGGGCTGGCATGTTGTAGAGCATCAGCGGGAGCGGAAGCTCGGCCACGATATTGCGGACATAATCGCTGAGCTCCGTCTGGCCAGCAGGAAAGTAGTACGGCGTGGTGAGGACAACCGCTTCCGATCCGGCTTCGGCGGCGCATTGCGCCAGGGCGATTGATTCGACGAAAGCGGTATCCGTGATGCCCGTGAGCACGGGGACGCGCCCGTTCACCTGACGGCACACGGTCTCGATGAGTTCCCGGCGCAGGCGATAGCTCAGGCTGGGCGCTTCGCCCGTCGTGCCCAGGATGAAGAGCCCGCTCACACCTCCTGCCAGGAGGTGTTCGACGAGGCGTTCGAGACCTTCGCGGTCGAGTTCATCCCGGCCTTTGAGCGGGGTGATCATAGGCGGGATGATCCCGCGAAAGGAGAGAGACTTGCTCATGGAGTGGGTGCAGGAATGCCAGCTGGATCCAGGACAACGTGTTTCACGGTCTGGCGTTTCCAGGTATAGGTAATGTGGATCTTGCCATCGGATGCCTGAATGATGGCGGGATAGGAGAACTCACCTCGTTCCATCTTCTCCAGGGTCAGGAAAGTGTTCCAGGATTTGCCATCCGAGGAAACGGCGAGAGCCAGGTTATTGCGGCCGCCTGAAGGCTTGGACTTGATAGTGGGATTGTAGACCAGCAACTGGCGGCCATCCTTCAAGGTGACGGCATCCGTGCCGGAGTTGGGGTTCGGAAGATCGGTGGCGGTCACCTTGGACCAGGTCTTGCCGCCATCTTCCGACCAGCTTTGGGTGATGACCTCTTCCCGGGAGCGACAGAGGATCTGCATGCGTCCGTCTGGATAGGTCAGGATGCTGGGCTGAATCGCGTTGAATTCGGAAGCATCGTTGATCGGTCCAATCACTTCCCAGGTCTTGCCAAAATCACGAGTCACCTCGAAGTGAACGCGCCAGCCGTCGATTTCCGAGCTGGATGGGCAGAGCAAACTGCCGTCCGCCAGTTGGATGGGCTTGTTCTTGATGGGACCGGCCAGGTGAGGGTTCTCGCTGGGAAGTTGATCGCTGGTTCCCAATTTGTGAGGTTCGGACCAGGTCAGACCATTGTCTTCCGAAGTGATGAGTTTACCCCACCACATGGAGGCGCTGGGACCGACCTTGTAGAAAAGCAGCAAGGGACCATCCTTGGGTTGGAAGAGCACGGGATTCCAGCAGGGGTAATCCTGATCTTCGCCTTCGGTGCCATCCACGAGTTCGACCGGTTTGGTCCAGGCGCCATCGACCTGGCGGGAGAACCAGATGCCCACATCGACGTGTTTTTCCTTGGTTCCGCCGAACCATGCTGCCGCGAGTCCTTCGGGAGTTTCCACGATAGTCGAGGCGTGACACTGGGGCGTCTGGCGTCCTTCCAATTCGTAGATGAACTCGCTGGAGATGACGCCGTTCACGCCGGGTTCTGCCATGGGCGGTGAATCGCTTTCAGCAAAGGAAGGCATGAGAAGACCGGCGCTGATGAAGACGGCGCCGAGAGATGTTCGTGTGAGGGAGTGTATCATTTCAGGTTTTGGGTGGTTGGGGAAGAGTAATCCGGGGTCCAGAGAGATTGGCCTTTGTAGATCTCGCCAATCGGGTAATGCTCGCTGGGTGTCATGGCGCGTTCCATGATTTGCGCCAGGCGATCCGCGACTTCAGGATGCTGAGCGGCGAGATCCTGTGTCTCACCTAGATCATCCTCCAGGTTGTAGAGTTGAAGCGGTGTGCCTTGGCCCAGGCGGATGCCCTTCCACTTGCCGAGACGTACGGCTTGGTCGTAGCGCTTGCGGCAGTGCCCGTAGTCAAAGTAGAGATAGTCGCGGGATTCAGAGACGGACCCTCCCTTGAGCGCGGTGGTGATGGAGATTCCATCAATTCCTGGCGGTGAATCCGTCCCGGCGAGGTCCGCGAAAGTGGGGAGCAAATCCCAGAACGCGATCACTTCCTCGCTCACCTGATTCTCGGGGACGGTGCCCGGCCATCGCGCGATGAAAGGAACGCGGACGCCACCTTCGTAGAGATCCCGCTTTTTCCCCCGAAAGGGACCCGCGCTCTTGAACTTCTTGGGAGCAGCGCCCCAGGGACCATTGTCGCTGGAGAAAAGAATCAGGGTGGACTCGCTCAAGCCGAGTTCGTCGACCAGATCCACGATGCGGCCCACATCCTTGTCCAGCATCGTCACCATGGCAGCGTAGTTCTTCTCCTTTTGGGACCAAGGCTTATCCGAGTAGGGCTCATCGGACGGAATCGCCAGCATGTCCGGGTCTTCACTCTTGGCGGAGAAGTGCGGCAGGGTGAAGGCGGCATAGAAGAAGAAGGGTTCATCCTTGGATTCCTTGATGAACTGCAGAGTCCGTTCCGCCATGGGATGATGGCTGTAGTGCTCATGGGTCTCCATGTTGCCCGGGAACTCCATGCGCCCCTCCCCATCATCCAGGTAGTTGGGATAGTAGTAGTGGGCGTGGTCCTGGTTGTAGTAACCCAGCCAGGACTCGAAGCCCTGCTTCAGCGGTTCGCCGGCGGTATCCGGATCGCCCAGGCTCCATTTTCCGATGCCGCCACATTTGTAGCCGGCTCCTTTGAGGACGTCGGCAATCGTAACGTGTTCGTCCGTCAAGTAGGTGGCATAATGGGGAACGTTGTCCCGGGCCGGGGCGTGTCCGCCGTGCAAGCCGGTCATCAGCACACCGCGCGATGCCGCGCAAACGGTGCCGCCAGAATAAGCCTGGGTGAAGCGGAGTCCCTCGCTCGCCAACCGGTCGAGATTCGGCGTCTCAATGAATTCCTGGCCGTAGCAACCCAAGTCACCGTAGCCGAGATCGTCCGCGAGGATGAAGATGATATTGGGTTGCTTTGCTTCTGCGAAAGCGCCGACGACAAGCGTGAGCCACAAGGCTCCGAGCAGTGAGATGTTAGCGAACACTTGTCGGAGCGCGAGCGGCTCGCTCGCATGCATTGGTCCAGTCCGTCGATGGCGGGCGGGCCGCTCGCGCTCCGACAGGAATCCTCTTTGATGGCTGCAATTCATGATTCGTATTTCTGGGCGGTTTGATTTACGTCAGCTTCCCACTCGTCCCAAGCCTTGCGAAGTTCCTGCACGAGGTCCGGCTTGCTCTTGGCGAGGTCTTTGGTTTCACTGGGATCCTCTTCCAGGTTGTAGAGTTCCGGCTCCTTCTTCCCCTTGGGACGGCAGAGCTTCCACGGTCCACTGCGTACGGCGAAGGTCTCACCCATGCGCCAGAACAGTTGGCGCTGAGGAATCGCAGCTCGCTCAAAGAGATGCGCGCTGATGTCGAACCCATCCAGGTCAGGCGAATCCGTGGGGGCTCCTGCGATCCTGGCGAGGGTCGGATAGAGATCGGTCGAGTGCGCCAGCTCATCCGAGACGCCCGGTTGGATCTTGCCTGGCCAGGAGATGATCATGGGCACGCGATGACCGCCTTCATACATCTCCGTCTTCTGCCCGCGGAAAATGCCGTTGCTGGAGATGTTCCGGAAGTCCTTGCCGTAGGTCAGGTAGCCGCCGTTGTCAGAGGTGAAAACAACGAGCGTGTTCTCCTCCAGATCCCACTTCTGCAAAGCGGCCAGGATCTGGCCCACGCTTTGGTCCAGCGCTTCCACCATGGCCTTGATGTGGGGCGTAACATTGCTGCGATCTGGGACGATGCCCCATTTGTCCTGGGCGTAGTCCGTTCCTACTTGGCGGTGTGGAGGATCCTCGGGTCCCTGCCAGGGAAAGTGGATCGCCAGGTGCGGCAGGTAGAGGAAGAAGGGCTCTTCGTGGTGGCGCTCAATGAAGTCCAGGCTGTATTTGGTGAGCAGCTCGGTAGTATAGCCGGACTCCTTAGCGAGCTCATTCTGCTTCCACCAATCCTCGCCTCCACTACGGTTGACGTGGGTGTGGTAGTCGCCATCTCCAGAGACCAGGCCGCGGAACTCGTCAAAGCCGTAGTTGAGAGGAAGCGAGGGCAATCCATATCCAAGGTGCCATTTGCCAAAGCAAGCCGTGGCATAACCGTTCGCCTTCAGATGCTCGGCAATGGTGAGGGGCTCCAGCGGCAACCCTTCGTCGTGATTTCGAGCGCCGAGTGCCGAGTCGAACTTGCGCCCAAAGCGCTGTTGATATTGGCCAGTGAGCGTGGCGGCGCGAGTGGGAGAACACATCGTGCCAGAGGAGTGGAAGTCCGTGAAACGAAGTCCCTTGGCGGCCAGGGCATCGATGTGGGGTGTCTCGCTCAGGGACCCGCCGTAGCAACCCACATCACCGTAGCCCAAGTCGTCAGCAAGGATGAGAACGATGTTCGGTCCGGCTGCCGATGCGGAGACGAGAAGGGTCGCCCCAAGGAAGACAAGTTGGAACCAGGCGAATCTCATTCCGCCTCCTTCTTAGCGTCCGCTTCGATCAAGGCATCCAGGTCATCCAGGGAAACCCGCATCACTTCCATGGTCTGCTTGGCCCCAGAAAAAGCGATCATGAGATGATCGTCCTGCTCAATGATATGGGGATAGTCGATATGGCGCCCCCCGATCAGGTGGAAAAGATGAGTGAAGACAAGCCCGTCCGGGCTGATGGCCAGGGTCATCGGATCCCGGCGCTTGGGATGGGAATTGGAAGCCATCACATAGTAGCCTCGAGAGGTCTGGAGGACGAAGAACTTGCTCGTGGCGTCCGGGAAAGTCGTGCGGACGATGGGAGACCAACTACGACCGGTATCCGTGGAGAAGGTCCGCAGGAGCCGGCCGGAGCGATCATTGTCCCGGATCAATCCGACCAGGTTCTTGCCGTCAGGCAGGACATACCAGTAAGGCTCTTCCGGTCTACCTTCAGATCCGTAGCTGGCCATGGGCTGAACCTCCCAGTCATCAAAAGACTTCGTGCCGCCAATCATCACCGAAACCTGGTGCTGCCAATCCCGGCGAGTCATCATGAGTTCGCCGGTGGGCAAAGGCTTGGGCGGGAAGTTGTTCAGCGAATCGTCCCGGACGAGACCCTTCAGCTTCCACTTCTGGGAGTCCGCATCCCAATCCCAGGCTTCAAGCTTGAGGCCTTTCCAGCCAGGACCGTCCCAATAACTGGTCAGGGCCAGAGTATCCTGTTCCCGCACCCAGAATCCGCGGGCGATCCTGACGCCGTTGTTTTCCGTAGGCCCAGAAAGATCCATGGGCTTGCTCCAGGTCAGTCCATCATCACTGGTCGCATAGGAGACGCGGTTGCCGGGATTGTCATGAGCCGGGACGAGATTGCGATGGCTGCCCGGAGGCTTTCCCTTGGTACTGGCTTTGGGGACGCCTGGACCGTCGCTCCACATGGCCCAGTATTGGCCGTCGTCATAGGCCAAATAGGCGTGCTGATGGACCCAGGTGCCTTCCTTGTCCCGCACATCGCTAAGGATCGCATGTTGGGAGGGGACCTTCAGGAGGCTGTCGTAGTTGATCTTGGTTGGATCCGTCCCCGTATTCGGTAGATCGAGCATCAAGGTGCTCTTCGGATTGGTTGCGGGATCCGGAGGAGTGTCCGCAAGCAGGAGCGCTGCGGGAGCGGCTACGGCCAGGAGACAGCAGGTGAAGGATGGATGGAGTTTCATGGGGTCAGGGCGTTTTGGAAAGGGTGGTCTGGAGTTGGCGGGCAAGTTCCGCAACGGTGGACTCCAAGGCGCCCTGGCGAGCGACGTTCATGGTCTCACCAGGATCGGATTCGTGATCGTAGAGTTCTCTGGCCTGGACATCGCCGGACTCGAAGTCCCGCCACTCCGTGTAGCGGTAGCGATCCGTGCGGATGGAGTATCCCATCACTTCCGGAAGCATCTTGCCACGCAGGTAGTTGGGGCGAGGCGTCTGGGTAAGAGCGACCTCTTTGACTTTGGCCGAGGGATCTTCCAGTAGCGGAACGAGCGATACGCCCTCAATCTCCGCCGGTGGTTCCAGTCCACAGAGATCCGTAAGGGTGGGATAGATATCCAAGAGCTCCACGAGCGACTTCGTACGTTGTCCACCCGTGTGTTGTGGGGTTGCCAGGATCATGGGCACCCCGGCATCGAGTTCGAAGGCGGTCGTCTTGCGAGTCAGGCCATGTTCGCCCAAGTGCAGACCGTGATCCGACCAGAATACAATGATGGTGTTCTTCCGGAGACCGAGAGCGTCCACTTCATGCAGGACCTTGCCGATCTGGGCGTCCAGATAGCTGATCGCGGCGAGGTGGCCGTGATGCATTTCTCTCAAGTAATCCGAGCCAGGACCCTCCTTGTAACGGTCTCCCGTCAGGGCGATTTCCGGGACATCATCGGGTGGAGTGACTCGACTGGGAACGGGGATCTCGTCCCTCTCGTAGAGATCCCAATACTGCTTGGGCGCATTGAAGGGCGTGTGCGGCTTGTGAAAGCCGAGCATGAAGAAGAAGGGCTGCCCGTCCGGCACTTCGTCCAGAGCCTGGATGGCCCGGGCCGCGTAAAGGCCATCGCGATAGTTCGTGTCGTCGACATCGGCGCTTTCATAGAGCGGGTTCACCTTATTGGCCGGATCACTGCGGTTGATGATCGGTGCCTTCCCCTCATTCTCCGGCGCGGCATAAACCGGCAGTTCGGGAGCATAGGCCGGCACGGACCAGGACCGCGGGTCCAGTTGATCATCATGCAGCACCTTGCCAAAACTAGCCGCGTAGTAGCCGTGATGCTTGAAGTGCTCCGGCATGGAGGCGATGTCCGGCAGAGTGTCCCGGAAGCTCGCGTGGTTACTATGGACGCCGTTGGTATCCGGTCGCGTGCCGCTGAAGAAACTGTTTCGAGAAGGACCGCAGACCGCTTTTTGACAGTAAGCGCG
This sequence comes from Verrucomicrobiales bacterium, assembly GCA_041984905.1. Classification (GTDB taxonomy): domain Bacteria; phylum Verrucomicrobiota; class Verrucomicrobiia; order Verrucomicrobiales; family DEV007; genus JBHIXE01. The sequence continues at coordinate 19,990 of JBHIXE010000045.1, forward strand.
AGAAAAGAGCAGGCCACGAGCAGCCAAGGCATCGATGTGCGGCGAATGAATGTGATCCGCGCCGTAACAGCCCAACTCATCACGCAGGTCATCAGCGATGATACAGAGGACGTTAGGACGATCATCGGCAAAGGCCAGGATGGGGCCTAACAAAATCGCCAAAATCAGGGGGCACTTGGCACGATTC
>JBHIXE010000046.1:0-4220 GCA_041984905.1 Verrucomicrobiales bacterium
CAGGCGCGGCGGAAGGTGGACGCGAAGCTGAAGCGGATGGAAAAGCTCACCGCCCAGCTGGAGAAGACGCGGGCGGAGGGCCAGCAGGCGGAGCAAGAGCTCGAGCAAGCGCGACATGCGCCGTGCTCAACACGACAAGGTGACCCCGAAGCAGTTCGTCACCTGCGACAACTGCGGGGAGATCGTCCTTCCGCACCGCGCCTGCGGCGCCTGCGGCTGGTACAAGGGCCGCGTGGCCGTCGCCGTCAAGGACGCCATTTGAGCGTCAGACCGTGACGGGGCCCCTGTCGGGCGGGCCCCTCTCGGGCGAGCGAATGTCGGGCCACATCGCGCCGCCGTCCTCGACGCCGTCGATGGACGCGCCCCGAAGTCGGATCCTCGGGACGGGGCACTACGCGCCGCTACGCGTGATGACCAACGCCGATCTCGAGGCGGTGGTCGACACGAGCGACGACTGGATCACGACCCGCACCGGGATCAAGGAACGGCGCATCGCCGCTCCAGGGGAAGCCACCAGCGACCTCGCCACGCGCGCGGCTCAGCAGGCGCTTGATGATGCCGGGGTGGATGCAGAAGACCTGGACCTGATCATTCTGGGAACGGTTTCTCCCGACACCTTCTTTCCCGCCACGGCATGCTACGTCCAAAGCCGGATTGGGGCGAAGAATGCGGCGGCCTTTGATATCTCCGCTGCCTGCTCCGGGTTTCTCTACGCCCTTCAGATTGCCCGCTCCTTTTTCAACTCCAGCCAGGTGAACAAGGTGCTCATCATTGGGGCGGAGAAGATCTCGGGGTTGGTCAACTGGGAAGACCGCAACACCTGTGTGCTCTTTGGAGATGGAGCTGGAGCCGCGGTGCTGGTCCGTCAGGAAGACCCGACAGTGCATTCCCGCCGAGTTCTCTCCTCTGTCATGGGGAGCGACGGCGACCAGACCGATCTTCTCGTCGTTCCGGGAGGAGGCTCGCGATTGCCCATCACGGCGGAGAATGTGGAGCGAGGTCTGCACACCATCAGCATGGTCGGTAAGGAGGTCTATCGCTACGCCGTCAACGCCATGAAGAGCGCTTGTGAAGAGGCTCTGGAAGCGGCGAAGCTCAAGCCCAAAGACATCGCGTTAGTCATCCCTCACCAGGCCAACCTTCGCATTATCGAAGCCATTCTGGACCGCCTCAAGCTCCCCAAGGAAAAGGCCTTCGTGAACCTGGACAAATACGGCAACACCTCAGCAGCAGCGCTTCCCATTGCTCTGGACGAAGCCAATCGCACAGGCGCCATCAAGGAGGGAGATAAGGTTCTGTTGGTCGCTTTCGGCGCGGGCCTGACCTGGGCTGCCGCCGTGGTCGAGTGGTAGGCCCACAGCCGTTTCGTCGCGAAGCGTTTCCCCTCTTTCGCCATTTGCCTAACCAGGGATCAGGGAAACCCTAACTTTGTGCTTGCCAGCCGCTCCGGAATCCTGCTGAACTCGGGACGGACGCGGACCTTGGCATGCACCCAATGAATCTTCCCACAGGAATCCTCCCTTCCCATCCGCCCGCTTTATTGACTGCGGCGCTATCGGCCGAACCCCAGGCAAGGTTTCCCAAGAGTTCCGGTTTCAGGCGCTGTTTTCGCGGTGCCGGCCTAACACTATGCCTTCGAAAATTGCCTAATGGGCCTTGGAACAGAAGTTCAAATTTTACGTTTGCCGCACTGGCGTTTCAAGCTACCCCTAAAGGCAATTGAGCGGACCACCGCCTGACATAGAGTTTCGCCGCCTAACTCTCCCAGCGCCACTCCCCTAGATCTCCGAGACTTCTAGGACTCTCCCCACCAGATGAACCCATCTCAGCAGCCTCATGCCGTCGCCGCGTTTCGCAACTCTGCGATAACTCGCACACCTGCGACGCGCCGTTGCGGAGAGCTTACCAGCAAGCGCCCCTCAACCATCCTCATCTATCCTCAACTCTAACAGCTATCTCACTCACAGACATCTTATGAGCCTTCCCAAACTCCTCGATCGCCACCTCACGCCGCTGCTCTCTCTCTTTCTCTTCGCCAGCCCATTGCTCGCGCAGGAGGAGCAGGAATTCGTCTTGGACATCAACAAGTTTGGAGCCCCGAACTCAAGCGTCAATGGCTGGACGGAGTCCGGAATGGGTACCGCCAAACTCACATACACCCATGAGAGTGGCGTTACCGTGACCTTCCGCACCATCAACGACAATTCCGGCGTCATCGTGCGCACCTACATCGATGGGGTCGGCGCCCTGGGGATTGATGACCCGCAGATCAACTACAACGAAATGATGTCCGCCCAGATTACCGGGATCAAGGGCACCGCGGAGGTTTCCCGAATCGCCATGATCGGACTGGTCCGCAAAGGCAGCACCAAGATCAATGCACCTGGACTGGTGTTCTTCCAACAGAATGGTGGCAAGGTCGCCGGCGGTCCGGATACCACCGCGACTCATGACGACGAGGATGGATCGACCCGAATCGTGGGAAAGACCGAGGATCCCATGCAGGTCAGTTCCGTCGAGTTCTTCGGCGCCAGTGAACGGAAAGGGTTTTCCGTTTCCGAAGCTCATGTTATCCGGATCCGCAATATAGGAGAAAAGCCAAACAGCGCTTTCATCTCCCTGAGCTTCTTTGCGACCCCCAGTTAAGACGTCCTCCCCAAACTTGGATGGGCCAAGGAGTGGAAGTTATTCCAGCAGAAAGGCCTCTGATCCTTCTGGAAGACCGTCCTGGAGATAGACCAGCATGCGCTGGGGCAGGTTGTATTGGAGATAAGGCAAAGCCTCCGTCACCTCCTCTTCGGTCATATTCACCCCAAAGTAGGCTCCAGCAAAAGCCCCATCCAGGATGATCGCTCCCATGGAGGTGCAATGGGCAATATGAAACAAGTCGTTCTGGCCGTCGTAGAACTCGTATCCAGCTGTCTGAGCCGCTTTATAGACACTGGCCAGCTGCTGGGCATTCCGTTTTGCCCGCGTTTCATCGATGGAGCCGCGGTGAGCGCTCAGCGCCGGCACGGCAACGGCAGCAAGGACACCAATGATCATCAGGACAGTGAGTGTTTCCACAAGGGAGAACCCGCGCCTGGAGGAGGGAAACTGCGAAGTGGTTGCATTCATGACTTTCATTTCGCTTATAATAAATCACCATTTTTTCAATTTCAATAAATTTCACGGTTTCTGAATGCATTTTTGAAAGAAGCCCTTCTTGAAGGGCCGGAAGTAGATTCTCTCCAGCCTGAAAAGAGCTTCCCAGGAGCCTCTTTGCCCATTGCACCTGGGGCTTAGGGAAAGCCCATCACTCCCCATACCTTTCCCGGTTGGACTCTCGCGGAGCACAGTGGGGCCCAGAGCCAGCGAACACCGGAGGCCGGGACATTAGAAACGGATGGACGCTGGCTCGGCCGGAGCCAGCGGTTTGGTTTACACTTCTAAGAATTCAAAAATTCATAAAGAAAGTGGCCCCCAGCCATTGAATCCTCCTGTTTTTATTGTAATTATGAACGATGCTCTTCGAAGAGGAACTTGCATCATTTACCGCGAACGCCACCTGGTGTGAGCCCATTTGGTGGAGTTCCTGTTCTCGAGAGCTTTGGCTTCCTGAAAAAGACGCCGATAGTCTGGCTCTGAAAATTGTATGCATACCGTAACAAGCATTGCCTTTTGACGCGAAGAATGCTGGGTTAGAAGAACATAGAAAGATTTCAGAACCATGAATCCTACAGGAAACACTCCCCAATGGTACTGCATCCATACCCGCCCCAAGGGTGAACACATCGCAGCGGCGCACCTCAGATTGCTGGAAGAGGTCGAGGTCTTTTGCCCGCGTCTTCGCTATCAGAAACACACCCGTCGGGGCGACGTCTGGTTCGTCGAAGCGCTCTTTCCGGGATACACCTTTGCCCGGTTCAGCCTGGACCATTCACTCCGGGCCGTGAATGCCACCAACGCCGTGCTGGGCGTGGTGAGCTTTGGCAACAACTATCCCCCCGTGCCCGATGCAATCATCGAGGACTGGCGATTGAGCGTGGACGATCAGGCGCTGATCACCATTGAAGATGAGCTGGAGGCCGGCGACGAGATCGAAGTCGTGGAAGGTCCCGCCTCCGGGATCCAGACCGTGATTACGAAGATTCTGCCCGGTAAGGAGCGGGTACGCATTTTGATGGAGATGCTGGGCCAACCGCTGGAGATCGAAGTGGCAAGACATGCCGTATCTCGCA
>JBHIXE010000046.1:4230-10119 GCA_041984905.1 Verrucomicrobiales bacterium
GGACGTCCGGAAATCCAAGCCTGTGAGTTCAGCCGTTGGCTCTGGTTACAGGCCCTAGAAATTTGCCGAGATTCGGGAATGGAATGCCCGGTCCTGGTGATCCCTGAAATTCCTCCCCGACTGGTTTCGCGGAAAATCCCAGCGACCGACCAGGGGCGGCAGCTTGCCTATGCGATTTTCTCTTGAGGTTAGGAAGAGCCGGTGTCCCATTGCCACGGCTTTCTGACCGTACTCACCACCTGCATGACCCGAGACCGCTGCAAACTGCTCATCGAAGCATTCAAGGAGAAACGCCTGCTCGTGATCGGCGACGTGATGCTCGACCGGTTTCTGTGGGGAAGCGTGAGCCGCATTTCGCCGGAGGCGCCGGTTCCTGTGGTGCACGTGCAACGGGAATCCTCCTACCCTGGCGGCGCGGCCAATGTCGCCCGGAACCTGAAACCCTTTACCGAGCAGGTGTCCCTGATTGGAATGCGGGGAACGGACGAGTTCGGCAAGATGCTCGAGGAGACGCTGATCAACGGTCGAATCGGCACGGAAGGTCTGCTCTGCGATCCCACTTTTGAGACCATTACCAAGACGCGGATCGTGGCCCGGCAACAACAGGTGGTGCGAGTCGACCGGGAAAAGCCCCGTGGCCTGAGCGATGAGCAGAAGGAAGAAGTCGCCATCTTTCTGAAGTCCCGCGCCGCGGAGACGGACGCCATCATCCTGGAGGACTATGGGAAAGGCTTGCTGGACCAGGACTTGGTCGATTCCGTGGTCGAGATCGCTGCTCAGAACCAGATCATCGTGACGGCGGACCCGAATCCGAACAATAAGATGCATTGGAACGGGCTGACCGTTCTCAAGCCGAACCGTCTTGAGGCCTTCCGCATGGCCGATGTGCCTGAAGCTCAGCCGGAGGAAAATCCTCTGGATGACGCTCCCCTCCTGGAAGTCGGAGCCCGTTTGCTGGAGAAGTGGACCACGAAGATGGTCCTGATCACGCTGGGGGAACATGGCATGATCCTCTTTCAGCGCGATGCACAACCGCAGCACGTTCCCGTGCGAGCCCAGGAAGTGTTTGATGTCTCTGGAGCCGGCGACACCGCCATTGCTCTTCTGACCCTTTGCCTGACGACCAGCGCACGCACCATCGAAGCGATCGAGATTTCCAATTACGCCAGTGGCGTTGTCGTAGGGAAGCTCGGCACGGCAACGTTGACGCCCGCCGAACTCCTCCAGGCGATTCCGGAGCATTCGGCATAAAAGCGATGGTGCCCTAACCAACTGCAGTGTAAGCTGCTTTCTTCATGAACTCCCTATTCGCCGCACGTCTTCAGGAACATCAGCAGATGATGCAGGCCCTGGCCGATCAGGCCGGTCTCTTCGAAGAAATCGCGGCGAAGATGGTGAGTTCTCTTAAGGCCGGCGGGAAGATCTGTTTCATGGGAAATGGGGGCAGCGCCGCCGATTCCCAGCACCTGGCCGCCGAACTGGTCGGTCGATTCCAGGTGGATCGTCCCGGCATAGCATCCATTGCCTTCACCACGGATACTTCCATTCTGACTGCAGTGGCCAACGATTACGGTTACGACGCGATCTTTTCCCGCCAGGTTGAAGGTCTCTGCCACCCCAACGACGTGGTCGTGGGCCTTTCCACCTCCGGCAACAGTCCCAACGTCCTCAAGGCCATTCACAAGGCTCGTGAGATGGGCATCTTCACCGTTGGCCTGACTGGAGGCACCGGAGGCGAGCTCAAGGAAGCCGCGGATCTTTCTTTTGTGGTCCCCCAAACCAAGGCGGCCCGCATTCAGGAAGCCCACATTTTTCTGGGCCACTCGCTCTGTGAAGTGATCGAGTTGGAAGTGCCCAAGGGGAGTTAGAGTTCCGTTCTCACTCGTCAGTTTCAGTAGTCGGGAATCCACTAGAGGGTAATCCCCTAAGGAGGTCGAGCATCAAGTTTATTGGTCCGGCGGCTCGCGCGATTTCGGATTTCGGATTTCGGATTTCGGATTTTCCCATCAACCACCGGCGAAGCTCTCCCACGCCCTTATAACCACCATGTCCTCCATGGATATATTGCTTTCTCGCTTTTCCATAAGTCGGGAACAGGCCAAAATCGCCCAGAACCTTGCCTGGCTCCTGGCCGATAAAGGCGTCGCGATTCTGAATGGGTTGCTCGTGGGCGCCTATGTGGCCCGGTATCTGGAGCCAACGCTCTATGGCTTGTTTGCCTATGGGTTTGCCCTGGCAGCGATGGCCCTGCCCTTGATCCAGCTGGGGCTGGATAAGGTCCTGGTGCGCGACTACCTGCGGGATTCCCACTCGCGCGCGAGCACTCTCTGGACGGTGTTCCTGACCCGGCTGGCATTGAGCCTGGGGATCTACGCGCTGCTCCTGCTGGTCCTGCAACTGGGCTGGCTCGGAACCGTGTCGCCGACTGAGAAACGCACCTTGGCGATCCTGCTGCTCTGTGTGCCAATCAACTCGTTGAGCATCTCCCTGATCCCCCTGGAAGCGGAGGTGCTGAGCAAGTACGCCGTCTGGTTTCGCAACGCAGCCCTCCTGCTCAGCGCCCTGGTCAAGGTTCTGCTGGTATCGGCGGGAGCCAGTGTCGAGGCCTTCGCACTGACCTTCGTGCTGACAGATCTGATCGCCGCAGCTGCCATCTTCATCTTTGGCATTCATCGAGGCTTGTTCCCTCGTCCTGCACCTTTTCACTTGCCTCGCCTCACAGGGCTGATGCGGGAGAGCTGGCCGCTTCTCATCAGCGCTCTCTGCGTGAATCTTTACATGAACCTGGACATCGCGATGCTCCGGCATCTGCAGGACCAATCAACGGCGGGGATCTATTCCGTGGCCGTGTATCTCACTTCCTTCTGGATGTTCCTTCCCATGGCCCTGGGCTCCAGTTTCTTCCCGAGCCTCATTTCCCGCCAGGCAAACGAAGCCGGTGGCTATCTGGGGTATCTCTTCCAGCTCTTCAAGCTGAATACACTGACCTCCTATCTCTGTATCCTCACTTCTCTCTTGGCCTTTCCCATGTGTATTCGCCTGCTCTATGGACAGGATTACAGCGGCGCGATCTCGATTCTTCTGATCCACGTCTGGTGTCTCCCCTTTGTGTTCCTGGGCGTGCTGCGCAGCCAGCACCTGATCGCCGGAGGCCTGCAACGACTCACCATGCTCTTCACCCTCTCTGGACTCCTGGTGAACGTTGGCCTGAACCTCCTGCTCATCCCGAAATTCGGCGGACACGGAGCCGCCGTTGCCACCGTCATCAGTTACGCGGTCGCCGCCTTTCTGAGTTCCTTCTTGGTCTCGGATACAAGGGCGCTTGGCCGCATGCAGTTCCGGGCCTTGATCGCTCCACTCCCCCTTCGTTCGTCTCTTCGCTCTTCATCCTAACGTTCTCCCTGTCTCTCTCCATGCATTCCGCCGTTCTACAATCCCGTGGTCTCGCCAAAGCGATGTTACGCCCCATTCTGGAGCACTTCGGCTGTGGCTATCTGTCTTCCGTCGGTCTTGATGGGATCGATCGCGAGCTGGTCGACCTGTTAGGACATAAGCGAAACGGGATCTTCATCGAAGCAGGCGCCAACGATGGCATTTCCCAGAGCAATACCTACTACCTGGAGAAGGTGCTCAACTGGAGCGGCATCCTCGTGGAGCCATTGCCGGATCTGGCGGCCAAATGCTTCGCCCAACGCGACCGGGCAGTCGTCTACAACGCCGCTTTAGTTCGCGAAGGTTATGGACAGGAGACAGTGCCTATCCAGCCCGCCAATCTGATGTCGGTCATCAATGATGGGGTTCTCTCCCCGGAAGAAGTTCACCGTCACCTGGAACGCGCCCAGCACTACGAGCAGATCGAGCAGACGGAACCCCTTCAAGTCAACGCCCGAACGCTGAGCTCGATCCTCACCGATGCACAGATCCACCAGGTCGACTTCTTTTCCCTGGATGTGGAAGGCTACGAGTTCGAGGTGTTGAAGGGGCTGGATCTCAACCTCTTCCGAATCGACCGCATCTTTGTGGAAACCCGTACGTCGAATGAGGGAGATATCACCAGGCATCTATCCGCTCACGGCTACCGGGAAGAACGCACCTGGCAGCAGGCTGCCTACAAGAACATCCTCTTCCGCAGATCCGCCAGGGCATGAACACGCCGATCGCCTTCATCATCTTTAACCGTCCGCGACACACGGCGAAGGTCCTGGATCGAATCCGGGAGCTTCGCCCGGCAAAGCTCTATGTCATCGCCGACGGTCCGCGGGAGGATCGTCTCGAGGAGCCTGAGCTATGCCGCCAAACCCGCGCCCTCGTCACGGATAGGATCGACTGGGATTGCGAGGTCATTCAGGACTTCTCTGAGACCAATCTTGGTTGTGCGAAGCGAGTCTCTTCCGGCTTGAACCGGGTTTTCGAGCAGGAAGAACAGGCGATCATTCTGGAAGACGATTGCCTCGTGGATCCTTCCTTCATTCCCTTCGCCGAGGAGATGCTGGATCGCTATCGAGATGACGAGCAGATCATGGCGATCTCCGCCTCTCGTCAGAGTGAATTCACTGCGGATGAGGTGGACCTGCCCTACACCCTGACCGCCTATTTCCACTGCTGGGGTTGGGCGACCTGGCGCCGAGCCTGGCAACACTTTGAGTTTTCCCTGGAAGACTGGCGAAACCGGTTCTCGCCGGAGGAGATTCAATGGCTGTTCGATAGTCCCGAGCAACGTCGCTTCTGGACTTATATTTATGACCGGACGCATCGCCAGAACCATAGCTGGGCGTATCGTCTCCAACTGTCTTGCTGGGAACAGAATGGTCTCTTCCTGATTCCCCGTATCAACATGGCGCAGAACATCGGCTTTGACGATACCGCGACGCACACCTTGCCGGACTGCGACAATCCCTGCCAGATTGCCCACGCTTTCCCCTTGCCAGTCGAACACCCACCCGTGGTGCCACGCAACCTTATCTACGAACGGAAATTCGCCCGGAATCAACGCGTCAAGCCGCTCCTCACTCGCGCGGCGCTGAAACTCACCCAAGTGACCGGAAGCTTGGTGCGTTCGCTCTTCGTCTAACTATGGCTGCCGGACTCCCAGCGTTCACCATCGTCACGCCGAGCTACCAAATGCTTGATGGGCTGAAGCTCTGTGCTTCCTCCATCTCGGATCAAGAGGGCGTGACCATTCAGCACATTATCCAGGACTCCTGCTCTCCCGACGCAGAGAGCGTTCTACCCCACCTTCGAACTCTGGAAAGCCGCTCACCAAACTACCAGGCCGAACTGCACATCCAGAAAGACTCCGGCATCTACCAGGCCGTGAACCGCGGATTTGCCAAGGCCTCCCACGAGTTCCTGGCTTATCTCAACTGCGACGAACAATACCTTCCTGGCGCTCTTCAGAAAGTCGCGCAGTTTTTCGCAGACAATCCCAAGGTAGATATCGTCTTTGGGGATCTGGTCTTCGTCAACGAAGCCGGGGAAGCGATTCACTATCAGAAGACCATTCTACCCTCGCCAGCCCTGATCCGGGTCTCTTACCTGCCGGTTTTCACCTGCGCGACCTTCATGCGCAAGAAGGTCTTCCAGGACAGTCCCTTTCGCGAGGATCTCCGCGATGTCTCAGATGCCTACTGGGTGCTCGAGCAGTTCAAGCGCAGGACTCGCATGGGGTTGCTGCAAGCTCCCACCAGCACCTTTACCTGCTCCACGGACAACTCTTCACTCTCTGATAACGCACTCGCTGAGAAGAAGGCCCTCAAGCAGTCCGCTCCCTGGATGCAACGCCAGTTCAGCGGGCTCGTGAAATGGAATCACAAACTGAAGAAGGCCTGCCGGGGCTGCTACCAGTACGGCCCTTTCCCGTACGAAATCTACCGTCCGGGAGAATCCTCC
>JBHIXE010000046.1:10129-20167 GCA_041984905.1 Verrucomicrobiales bacterium
TGAAAATCGTCATCGATACCAGTTGTCTCCATGTCTCCCAGGCCGGAGTGCCGCGATACACGCGCGGCCTTGTGCGTGGGCTCACCGAATCCGCCCGTCCTGGCCAGGAGGTCCATACTATCGAGTTCGGCATTTCCAGTATCGATAACGCGCCACCACAACGAGTCCTGGTCACGGCACTGCGAGAAGGCGTCTGGGGCCCCTACTCCGCGCCGATGGATATCATGCAGATGGGTTCCGACCTGCTGCACTCACCTCACCCACCCATCATCCGCACCCAACACACGCCCCACGTCGTTACCCTGCACGACCTGGCCGTGATTCAGACGCCGGAGCGGTATCGTCGCTGGCATCGCTGGAGCGGCGCTCGCCGCATCACGTCTCTGCACCGCCACGATCTGGTCGTCTGCATCAGCGAGTTTACCGCCAATCTGGCGATGGAGATGCTGGAGCTCGATGCCCGGCAAATCCGGGTGATTCCCAATGGCTGCAATTTCGTGGATCCGGCGCCGCCTCAAGCCCTGTGCCCGGAGGATTCCGTGGTGGAGGGAGACTATTTTCTCTTCGTGGGCTCTCTGGAACCAGGGAAGAACCTCCAGCTTCTCATCGATACCTGGAACCTCGCGCGCCAGAAAGGGATCGAACTGCCGCCGCTAGCTGTAGTTGGGGCTCGCTGGGAAGGGGTGCCTGCCGAAGCCAATGCTCCCAAGGAATGGCACTATCTCGGACACGTGCCAGATACGGAGTTGGTTTACCTCTATCAACACGCGCGCGGATTGCTCTTCCCTTCCACCTATGAAGGCTGGGGATTACCGATTGTGGAAGCGATGGCACTGGGATGTCCCGTCGTCGCCTCTCCTCTCACCGCCATTCCCGAAGCCGCGGGCGATGCCGCACTCTTGATCGATCAATCTCCAGAGACCTGGCTGGATTCCATCCAGTTTCTCATGAGTGACGCCAATCGGGAACCGCTGATCCAGAAAGGTCGCCAACACGCGGCCCAGTTCACCTGGAAACGAATGGGAGAATCCCTCTGGGAAGCCTACGAGGACGTGCTCGAGCAGCGCTCGCTGGCGATGCGCTACGCCGCCTGATCCACATGCCTCTCCGGGCCGCCGGACTTATCTTCGTTCGGCACCAAGGCCAGAGGCTGCCCTGAAAACTCTCTCTCGCCTCTTGCCGAATTGCACCCCGGCGTTTTTGGTAACGCCATGCTCAGGCCCCAAGACGTTCAATGCATTGGCGACACCGTCGCGATTCGCTGGCAAGACGGCAGTGAAGACTTCTATCCCATGGAGTATCTTCGCGCGCATTCTCCCAGTGCGGAACAACAGGGCGAACGGGATCTGCTAGGAAACGAGTACGGCGGCTCTCAGGCATCCCGCTTTCCAGGGGTGGAGGTCACCAGTTGGCAGGCCATTGGCGGTTATGCGCTGCAATTCAATTTCAGCGACGGCCATCGCACCGTGCTCTACACCTTTGACTATCTCAAGAGCCTTGCCGCCAAGTTGGACGAGTCGTCTTAAGCGTAGTATCCCGGCCCGTTCTCTCAATCAGAACTGCGCCAACTCGACGACGTAGTCTTTCTGAATCCAATCACCGTCTTTGGGCAGCACGCTCAACTCCACTTCAACGGCTTGTTCTTCCTGCCAGCCTTTGAAGGTGGTGACATAGCGGGTGATCACCCCGCCGTATTGGAGCTCGGCAATGAATTCATCCCAGATGCCTCCCGTGAACTTCTCCCGTTCCACTTTCTCGAACCGGTTCGGACCCGATTTCTTGAAGAGATGGAGAGTCTGAAGATCAGAAAATTGTTTCTCAGAGACGACCAGGAAGGTCTTGTCGGCGGAAAACTCGGCGGAAATATCCAGGGCTGATTCAGTCATGAGCGGCTGAATCCGTTCTCCGGTGTCCTCATCCGTTAGCCAAAGGGTAATCTTATCCCCTTTTACAATTTCGTATCCCGGCTTGATCTCCTTGGGTTCCGGCACCGCTTCGACCTCCTCAGTTTCAGGCGGTTCTACGGTGTCCGTGACAGCAGAAAGGTTACTTTCCAGTGGAACCGTACAAGAAACTAGAAACAAGCTGAGTCCTAGTCCGGCAAATCCTAGCGCATGGTATCTCCGGTGCATCCTGGAGAGATAGAGTGGGTAGACCCGCCCCGAAATCAAGCGCTAAGTCACAAAGTTGATACACAAGTACGCGAAAAGGCCGGGACTAACCAGGTCCCGGACCTTTTCATTCAGCAATGGGCACCAAGAGATTCTTGATCCTTCGAGAGGCCTAATCCGCTAGGATAGGATTGCCGCCATCTTCGCTTCCGTCTGAGGTGATGTTCTGCATCATTTTCAAGAATAGCTACAAGTTAGGATCTGGCTAATATTGAAGAGTATGAGGTAGTAAACGTCAATTAGAAAAGGTGTAATCTTAACATTTCACCAATTCTCACTGACACGCTTCACACTCCCCGTCATTGGCCATCGCATCCAAGCGGCACATCATGGCTTGCTTGGGAGTGGCAGGAGCTTCCTCCGCGGGCTTGGCGGAATCGGCGCTGGCGCCGGCACCGGAGACCACTCCGCGCATTTCGCGGTTGTTCTCTACCGTGGCTTTCTCGATACCGGTCGCGCCCATCGTGCGCAGATAGTAGGTCGTCTTGAGACCACGACGCCAGGCGAGACGATACATGTGAGAGAGCGTCTTCATGTTCGGATCCGCCAGGAAGAGGTTCACGGATTGAGATTGGTCGATCCACTTCTGGCGTCTCGCGGCGGCTTCCACGATGTAGTTGAAGTCCACACCAAAGGCCGTGAGATAGCGCTGCTTGATCTCTTCCGGGATGGAAGGAATCTCACGCAGCTCGCCGTCGTGATACTTGAGGCGCTTCATCATCTCCTGATCCCAGAGACCTTCCTTCTTCAGGTCCCGCACCAGGAAGGGATTCAGCATGATGAAGTCTCCACCCAAGTTCGACTTCACGAACAGGTTCTTGTAGATGGGCTCAATGCAGGGCGTGCTGCCCATGATGTTAGAGATGGTGGCCGTCGGCGCGATGGCGATCACGTTCGAGTTCCGCATCCCCTGCTTCTTGATCTTCTTCCGCAGCGGTGACCAATCCATCTTCCCTTCACGCGGGATTTCCAGGGCGACTCCACGCTCGTTCTCAAGGATCTCAAGAGTGTCCTGAGGCAGAAGTCCGCGATCCCACTTGGAGCCTTTGTAAGTGGAGTAGGTCCCCTTCTCGGCGGCAAGGTCACTGGAGGCCTCGTAGGCATAGTAGGCCACGGCTTCCATGATTTCGTCATTGAACTGCACGGCTTCGTCGGAGGCGAAGGATTCACCCCGCTTGTAGAGCGCATTCTGCAGCCCCATGATCCCGAGCCCCACAGGCCGATGGCGCATATTGGCGGTTTCCGCGGCCTTGGTCGGGTAGAAGTTGATATCGATGACGTTGTCCAGAGCCCGAACGGCGATCTGGATGGTCTCACGCAGCTTCTGATGATCGATGGAACCATCTGGAGCAATGTGTTGATCCAGCACCACGGAACCCAGGTTGCAGACCGCGGTTTCGTCCGCGCTGGTATTCAGGGTGATCTCCGTGCAGAGGTTCGAGCTGTGAATCACACCTACGTGATCCTGAGGACTGCGCAGGTTGCAGGGATCCTTGAAGGTGATCCAGGGGTGGCCAGTTTCGAAGAGCATCCGCAACATGGACTTCCAGAGTTCCAGGGCGGGAATCTCAGCACCGTAGATCTCGCCGTTGCCAGCCTTCTCTTCGTATTCCAGGTAACGCTGCTCAAAGGCTTTGCCGTAGAGCTCGTGCAAATCCGGCGTTTCGTTCGCGCGGAACAAGGTCCAGTTCTTGCGCTCTTCCATCCGCTTCATGAACAGGTCGGGAATCCAGTTCGCCGTGTTCATGTCATGGGTGCGCCGACGGTCGTCTCCGGTGTTCCGGCGCAGCTCCAGGAAGTCCATGATATCGTTGTGCCAGGTCTCGAGGTAGGCACAGCCGGACCCCTTGCGCTTGCCACCCTGGTTCACAGCCACGAGCTGGTCGTTGTGCAGCTTGAGGAAGGGAATCACGCCCTGGCTTTCGCCATTGGTGCCCTTGATGTAACTGCCCGTGCCACGCACGGCCGTCCAGCTACCGCCCAGGCCACCTGCCCACTTGGAGAGGAAGGCGTTTTCGGCAATGCCCCGGCTCATGATGGACTCCAGATCGTCATCCACCTTGTAGAGATAACAGGAGGAGAGCTGGGAGTGCGGAGTGCCGGAGTTGAAGAGCGTCGGGGTGGAGGAACAGAACCGGCGGCTCTTGTAGAGGCGATAGAGATCGATGATCTTCTGGGTTGGCTCTTCCTCGTGCACAAAGATGCCCATGGCGACCCGCATCCAGAACAGCTGCGGTGACTCCAGGCGACGATGCGCATTGGAGGTCTTGTCGACGATCAGGTAGCGGTCATACAGCGTGTGGATACCGAGGAAATCGAAGTCCATGTCTGCCGCCGGATCGATGGACTGAGCCAGAGCATCGAGATCCAGGTCCGCCAACTTCTCATTAAGCCGCTCGATCTTGATGGCGCGGCGCAGGTTCTTCTTGAAGGCCCGCCGGTGAAAGTGCGGCAGCTTCTTGATGCCGTCCCGCAGGATGTCCCAATCCAGCACTTCTTCGTAGATGAAGGTGAGGAGGATCCGGCCAGCAAACTTGGAGAAATCCGCGTCCCGCTCAATCAGGCTCTTGGCGTTGAGAATAATGGTGGTGTTGAGCGCTTCCTGGGTCATCTCTGGGAACACGGAGCGGCGCAACTCGTGCTCGATGTCGTCCAGATCCAGGTTCAGATCCAGATCCATCATGGCGAAGTCGATCCGCTTGCGGAGATCCATCCCATCCCAAAGATAGGTGGAGCCGTCCGACTTGGTCACCACCGTCATGGTTTCCTGCGCCGTATCATCCTCGGCGATGAGCATCAACTCGTCCTCGCCTTCCACCTCACGCAGGGCAGCGCGGTGAGCGCGGTAGAGGATGTAGGCCTCCGCCACCTTGAAGTGACCGCGGCGCATCAGCTCTTCCTGCACTTTGTCCTGCAGATCTTCGATGTGGATGTAGTCCTGTTTGTGCTCCACCATGTGACGGGTGAGCGCCTCGGAAATCTCCTTGGCAGGAGCAGAATCCATATGCACCGCCAGAAAGGCCTTGCGGACCGCCATCTCAATTTTGGACGGATTCCACTCAACCAGGTCTCCGTTCCGGCGAATGACTTTCACAGCGTATTCGGTTTCTTTGGAGTCTCCTCCTCCGTTCCGGCTAATGTAGCCCTTTCCTTTAGGGCCGTTCAACTGCGCATACCGGCGCATCATCAGGGAACGTGCCACGTCATAGGCGTGATGGCGCTCCAGGGCAGTCTCGATGGTGTGGTTCAGTTCTTCTTCCGTCAATACCACCTTTCCGCTGCCATTAGACGGGCGGCGGCCCAGCAAATCTTTCACCACAGCTTCGGTAATGTCTCCGACGAGATCGAGATTCTCTTCCGTGTAGATGTCCGTTTCATTCCGGGAGAGGAGCAAGTCGGTCACGGCTTCCCCAACCGTGTTCGCAATCTCTGCGAGCTCCAGATTGCGCTTCTTAGTCCCGTTCTTGATGACCAACTGTGCCGTGGTCGCCGACTCCGATGCCGTCGCGATCCCCTTCCGCCAATCAAAGTTCGGCTTCTGCTCCGCAGGCTCGGAAACGAAGCGTTTCAGGGCCTGATCCTCCTCGAAGAATGTTCTCTCAATCATGGGTATGTTATAGTTGTGCGTTGTGTGTTGGCTTCGGACTCCGTGGTTTCCGTGGAGCGGGACACAAGTCCGCAAGAAGCCTGTCCCCTGATCATTCTCAGGGTGTTGCGTGTGTTTCAGTTCGTGGC
This sequence comes from Verrucomicrobiales bacterium, assembly GCA_041984905.1. Classification (GTDB taxonomy): domain Bacteria; phylum Verrucomicrobiota; class Verrucomicrobiia; order Verrucomicrobiales; family DEV007; genus JBHIXE01. The sequence continues at coordinate 16,036 of JBHIXE010000046.1, forward strand.
TTTGCGGGAGAGAGCGGGGCCCTCTCCCAGTCGAGCGGGCTTCTAGAGTTCAGAATCGTCCACCTGTTCCAGGGAGGACGCCTTCTGATACTCCGTGACTCGACCTTCGAAGAAGTTTTGCTCCTTCTTGATGTCCATCATCTCAGCCAACCATGGGAAGGGATTGGTCGTGCCGGGGTTCAGGGGAGCCAGACCTACGCCCGTCAGACGCCGGTCGGCGATGTAATCGATATACTTGGCAAATTCTTCCGCGCTCAGGCCCACGGAATTCACGGGCAGGCAGTCGGCGATGAACTCCTTCTCCAGGTCGATCGCTTCCTTCATGAGGTCGCGCAGTTCCTCGCGAAATTCAGACGTCCAGATCTCCGGATTCTCTTCCACCAGGTCCATCAGCAAGTTGCGGAAGACCTCGATGTGGTTGGACTCGTCCCGAAGCGTGTAGCGGAACATTTGGCCGATGCCGGGGAACTTATTCTGGCGATACAGGCTCAGGATCATTCCGAAAAGCCCGTAGAACTGGGTTCCCTCCATGCACTGACCGAAGAGGAAGATGTTCTTGGCGAGCAGCTGCTTGTTCTCCTTCTTGGACAGATCCAGTCCGCGACGCAGCGAGTTGGAGACGCCGGTGACGAACTCGTTCTTCTTCCGCACCGTTTCGATCTGCTCAAACATGGCCTCGCACTCGTGGGGATTGATCCCCAGGCTGGAGATCATGTAAAGCAGGCTGTCCGCGTGGATGTTCTCCTCGTGAGCGTGACGGCCAAGCACCAGCTTCAATTCCGGCGCGGTCACCATTTCCCGCACCACATGCTGAATGTTGTCTCCCACGATGCCTTCGGCGGCGGAGAAGTAGCCAATGCCCATGCGGATGATCCAGCGTTCATTTTCCGTTACCGCTTCCGCGGAACGCCACTGCTCGATGTCCTTCTGCATCGGGATGTCTTCCGGCTCCCAGTGGTTTGCCTTCATCTTACGGTAGATATCGTAGGCCCACTGATACTTGAGCGGCAGCAGGTTAAAGGCCATCGTCGGGCGGCCGTTGATCACCTTCTTGGCGGCAAAGGCCGCTTCTGCTTTCTGCTGGTCGAGAACGAACTTTTTCCCGCCAATTTCGAAGGTTTTTTCCGCTGCTTTAAGAACCTGAGAAGAGCTGTCAGCCATGGTGTTTGGTAAGAGTATTTCTAAGCTAGTTTTCGCGAGTGTTTCCGGCCCCAAATCGCCCCCGTTTGGACGCACTCAAAACCAGTCTCACCCCGGACTCCCAAGCGTGCTTTGCGACCACTACCCCTTGGGGTCTTCCAACCGCGCAAACCACTATATCTTGGTGTGGAGTGCATTTTGTAGCGCAAGATATGGGGTAGGCGCAAATGGAAACTTCCACATTTTATCAAGCTCCCCGTAGCTTTTTTGAGCCCTGAAAAGGGGCCTCAAAACCGTCTCTCAAGGCTGATAAAATTTGGGCCATACTGGTTAGGGTTTCTTGAGCCACTGCAAAGATTTTAAATGTTCTTTTGAACAGTAGTGAAAAGACCGCTTGGGTCAATGCTTTTTTGCGACTTTCCACCTACCGTTTTGCGGCTCCTGACACAATCATAAAACGTGCCAATTGGTCGTCGCAGTGCCGTCTTTCTGAAGCCCCTGAGATTTGAACGATGGGCTCCTACGTATAGAATGGCGGAAGGAGAGGGATTCGAACCCTCGGTAGGTTGCCCTACACTCGATTTCGAATCGAGCGCCTTAAACCAGCTCAGCCATCCTTCCTCATAGTGGAGTTTGCCAGAAGAGTCTTGCTTGTCCGGCAGCTCTTCGGCTCTGCCAGAACGGGGAAGATCATAGTCGGGAATTTTGGGGGGCTTGCAAGCAGGATCTCATCCTCACAGGCTCTTCAAAGTCTGAATGACAGGTCCCTCTTTCCTGCCTTGAACTTTCGTCGCCAGAATTTACTTGCTGGAACTACTTCGAATAAGAGACAATTTGTAGCCCATGAAGGCTCACTCTCCGCTTCCTTACATCCTTCTGCCATTTATCCTTTGCCCCTTCCTGGCCTGCGCAGAAGTCCGCACCTGGACCAGTACCTCCGGCAGTTCCGTTCAAGCTGAGCTGGAGTCCTTTGACGGCTCCACTGTGGTACTGCTAATGGGAACCCAGACCGTGTCCCTGGAAGCCACCCAGCTGGTTCCCGAGGATCAGCTTTATCTCCGCGAGTGGATGATCGACAACCCGCCCGGCGAAGAGGCAGCCGCGGATGAGGAACCGCCTGCGGAGTGGCCTGACATCGTGGAAGTGCCACGAGATGGAGAGATTACCGTGGTAAAGGAAGACGAGGCTGCGAATCTCTTCATCTATCGCAGCAAGCACTACGAATTCGAGTCGCCAGTCGCCCTCTCCAAGTCCGTGATGCAAGATCTGGCCCTGGTGTTTGAGGCCACTTACGCGTTCCTTGACGAGATCCCCCTCAAGGCGAACCTGCGTATCGGGGATACGGATCCTCTCAAGGTCAAGTTCGTGGAGCGAGCCGAACAGCTAGCGGACATGGGGTGGACGGTAGGTGGCAACACCGCCTACGTGACCAGAACAGATACGGTGGGGGTGCCCCTTGGAGATCTGGGTGGAGAGTTCAAGAATGGCCGCTGGTCCTTCCGCGGTCAGGATCTGCAGTTGGATTCCCTCCGCTTGCGGTTGGCCAATCAGCTCCTCTCTCCCGCCCGAGGCGCACCGAGTTGGTTCGACATGGGTTTTGCCAGGTATGTGGCGGAGATGCGTTACCGGTCCGGACGTTACCTGGTCGCTTCCCATCGCTCCGCCATCACGGACTTTGTGAAGAGTCGAAATTCGGCCCGGGAATTTCCCATGAGAGATCTCGAACAGCTTCTCAATATGAAAAGCGCGGAGTGGAACGGGTTAATTGCCGCCGGGAATCTGGGAGACACCTATCCTTCCGTGGTTCTGCTGGCCTACTACTTTGCCCACCTCGATGGCGAGGGGGACGGCGCCCCGCTACGCAACTACATCCACGCCCTGGCGGAGGGGACAAGCGATGCCGAGGCCCGGGATACCTACCTGCTCCGGGGGCGGTCCTACTCGGATCTCGCCATGGACCTCAAAGAACGTTTTGGCCAGGAAGGGATTCGCATCGCAGTCCAGCCACCAAGATTGAATCTTGGACTGTGAGGCAATCGCGACCTGGTTCAAGGACCCCATAAGCCCTGTAAACCAGGTCGCTTCATAGCCCCGGTTGTGACGGCCTCCCCGCCGCCATTCCCCTATCTGTGCAACGTATGGGGCTCACAGATTCTTCAATTGGCTTTGTGACAATCCAGATTTACGGGGACAAACCCGGATTGATTTCGGATTTTCGGAATTGGGATTTCGGATCTATCCTCCCCTTCCGATGAAACCCGCTCCTGAACTTTTGGCTCCCGCCGGCAACTGGGATTGCGCCCGCGCCGCGGTGGCGAATGGGGCGGACGCAATCTACTTCGGCCTGCCCAAGTTCAATGCGCGGATGCGGGCGGACAACTTCTCGGAAGCGGATCTACCAGAGTTGATGGCCTTTCTCCATCAGCATGGGGTGCGCGGGTTTGTGGCCTTCAACACGCTGGTGTTTGCGGGAGAGTTGGAGGACGCGGCAGCCCAATTGCGGCTCATCCAGGAGGCAGGGGTCGATGCGATCATTGTGCAGGACATCGGTCTGGCGCGAATGGCTCACGAAATGGCGCCCGGTCTGGAGCTGCATGCTTCCACCCAGATGACGATCACCTCGCCGGAAGGCCTCTCCTTTTTGAACCAGAACCTGGGTCTGGATCGCGCCGTCATTGCCCGGGAGAATTCGCTGCGGGAGATCCATCTCTTTCATGCGAACGAGCCGGATGCGGTGCCGCTGGAGGTGTTCGTGCATGGGGCCCTTTGCGTGGCCTATTCCGGCCAATGCCTAACAAGCGAGTCACTGGGACAACGGAGCGCGAATCGTGGCGAGTGCGCTCAGGCCTGTCGCATGCCCTATGACCTGGTGGTGGATGGGGAGGAAGTCGATCTGGGAGATAAGCGTTACCTGCTTTCCCCTCAGGATCTGGCGGGAATCGATGAGATCCCAGCCCTGCTCGCGGAGGGCGTGACGAGTTTCAAGATCGAG
>JBHIXE010000047.1:0-7286 GCA_041984905.1 Verrucomicrobiales bacterium
CCCGCGATCTGCGCCTGGCCTTTGGCAGGGAGAACGCCCGCCTTGCGCTGGGGCAGATCGATGAGCACGAGCTCCACCCCCAGCCGCGCGCAGTCTTCCCGTATCCAACCCAGCCCCTGCATATTGAACTGGGCCGGGCTCAGATCCAGCGCGTCCGCGGCGATGACATTCCCACCACCACAAAGGCTCACCGTCGCTTTAGGATCTTTGACTTGCAGTCTTTGTTGCAAGTTGATCGCGTAAGTTATCAAAAGCTTGTTGGGCTTCTTCGGGCACGCTCTGACGCTGCTCTTCGGTATCGACAGCCCCATGGAACAGCTCCTCGCCTTTCTTCAGGACGAGGAGCCGTTTACCACGGCTATCTTCAGTGTAATTCAGTACCAGGTCGCCCTCGACCCAGGAGGCATTGTGGACTTCTTCGGTCACTGTCGTCTCCACCTCTGGAGAGTCGGGCGCAGTTACGGAGGAAGCTGCCGTTGAAAGGGACATCACCCCTATGGACTTGGGATTCCCTTCATCTTCGGGCTTCTTCTCTGCAGGCGGGGAATCCGGGCGCTTCTTGCGGTCATCATAACGTTGCGGGCCGGATCCCTTCTGATCCCGGTGCTGCTCAAAACGTTCTTCCATCTTCTCCTGAAAGTAGCGGTGAAAGTCCCGATTATCGGGGCCGGGCCCATGCCCGCGGAAGTCGAACTCAAATCCAAAGCCTGGACCGAAGGGGCGACCTTCTGGCAGCGGGGGACCTTCCCGCTCTCCAAGCGTCACTTCCGTCTTCAAGGTTTCGCCTCCTCGAAGGACAGTGAAAGGCACCTTGGCTCCGATCCCGGAATTGCGCACCAGGACGGCGAGCTGATCGTGGTTGATGAGTTGCTGGTCGCGCAGAAAAACCAGGACGTCGTGTTGCTTGAGGACCTCAGCGGCCGGGCTATCCGGCACCACATCCTGGACCACTAGCCCAACACCCGGATCCAGCCCCAAGTGCGTCCGGAGAGTCGGGTCCATGGGTGTGGTGGCCACGCCTAGAAATGCGTGCTTCTCCATTGGAGTCTCGGGACGAGGCTTGAGAGCCTTCTTTTCCTCAGGCCTGGGAGCGTCCGCTTTCTTCTCCCCTTGCCATTCCTTTGTGGGAGTATTGGGTTTCGGCTTCGGGTTGGGCGGCACATCATTCTGGTCCTGGGCAAATGCCGGGGAGAGGCAAGCAGCCGCCAGAATCAGCGCCGTAATCGGGAGTTTCAGTTTCATTGTCCGGGTCGGTTTCTTCGGTCAAACGCATCAGTCGTGATGCACGGAGATAAAGAGCACTCGCTTTTCAGGCACCAATTCCTGGTGCTGACTGCCTGTCTGCGGATCCTTCCAGGAGGCCCGATTCAGAAGTTCGTACTCGATCTTCCACATAGGGGTTCCATCTTCGGTCTCGACGATCCCCAGATTCTTCTGGCTCACGAGATGCTGATCCGTGGAAATGAAGGATTGGCGATTCAATTGAGGAACATTGTCATTTCCCCAAACGACCAAGCCGTCCACAGCATCTCCCTGAACCGTGTTTGATGGGGTTGCAGGGGCTTCGCTGGTCGCCACAGGAGCTGACACCATTTGCGGTGACGAGGCTTCTTCATTCGGCTGGAATACGAGAAGCCCGCCAAAGATCATCGCCAATGCAGCGGCTGCAGCTCCAAACCAGTTCTCACGGAGAAACGCGGGAACCCGCACCAGGACCTCTTGGAGAGGCCGATCGGGTTGCGTTTCCACTCCTGCATCCGCAGCAGCGGAACGAATGCGTTCTTTGAGGCTGTCAGACGGCGCTACGGGCTCATAACCTCGCAGTTCACGCTGCAGGCGCTTGTCTTCAGGATCGAGATTCTGTCCGGGAACATTCATGCGGTCAATTCGTTGGCTTCCAATACTTGTCCCAGCTTTTTCAGCCCATACCGGTAACGGCTCGCTGCCGTGTTCAGGGAGATTCCCAACGCCTCGCCAATCTCTCGAAAGCCCAGCTCGCCCCAGATGTGCATCGTCAAAACCTGGCGCTGCTCATCCGGTAACGACTCCATGGCTTTCTGGACGGCTTGACGCCGCTCCCGTTTCTCCAAGTGATCCACAAACAGAGTCTCGGAGGGAGACTCCTGGGACTTCAGCTCTTCCCGGTTTTGGCGGCGTTGTTCGCGTCGAATCCGGTCCAGCGCGGCCCAGCGCACCGCCTGATACAGCACAGGCACGGGGTCCTCACCAAACTGTTGGGGAGATTTGATCAAGCGCACAAACGCATCCTGCACCGCGTCTTCCGCATCCGAAAGGCTCGAGAGCCATTGCCGGGCGTAGAGCACCAGCGCTTTCGCATGCCGGTCGTAGAGCTTTTCCCAGTTTGCTTCCACTTGTTGCAACGTGTGTCGTTTCTAATGAATCGCCTCCGGCCTGTCTTTTTGTCTGACCGTTTGCATTTCAGAACAAAAAAGTGGCGGGATTTGCGAAGGTTTCCCGGATTTGGGCCTGAGCTTGCCAACGAGGAAAGGAATCCTCACACTGGCCACCACATGCCTGTGCCCGAAAACTCTGCGGAAGAGACCGCGTTCTTCGATGCCGTCAAAGCGGGTGACACCGGGCAAGTGGCTGAAATCCTGCAGTCTACTCCGACGCTTCTCCACGCGGTGGATTACACGGAGTTCGGTGCTCCCCCGCTGAATCTGGCGGTCTGGAGAGATGACCGGGCCATGCTCGACACGCTTCTCAAGCTGGGGGCGGACCTGAATCAGTCGAGCGATTGGGACGCCGGGGCATGGCCACCTCTGCAACTGGCTCTCATTCTGGGGCGGGACGAGCTTGCCGAGCACCTGGCCCAGGCGGGCGCGCACATCGGCGTTCACGAGGCCGCCGGCCTGGGACGAATGGAGACCTTACAGGCGCTGCTGGACGAACGACCGGAAGCGGTGCACGAACGCGGTGGAGATGGCTGTTTCCCGCTCCACTTTGCCAGAACCCCACAAATAGCAGAGTTGCTCCTCGAACGAGGTGCGGACCTGGAGGGTCGCGATATCGACCATCACAGCACTCCCCTGCATTACTTGTGCGCTTATCGCCCACAAACCGCGATCTACCTGATGGATCGTGGAGCGGAGCCCAACATCTTCTCCATCATTGCCGCGGGAGACACCCGGCGACTGCGCCAGATCATTGAGAACAATCCCCAGGAGTTGCACATCCGGCTCGATGAGGAACTCTTTCCTCCGCATCCGGAGACGGGAGCCATCAACATCATGAATTTCAGCCTGGGCCGGCATACCACGCCGATGCATTCCGCGGCCCGATGCAGTCGAACCGAAGTGATCGAGCTGCTCCTGGAAGCGGGCCTGGACGTCAACCAACGGGGCGACTACGACGACTGCATGCCGCTCCATATCGCGGCCTGGTATGATCTGGTCCCGGTTGCGGAGTACCTTCTGGACCGCGGTGCGGAACTGGATGCGGAGTCGGGGGCAATTCACCAGAACACCCCGGCAGGCTGGGCCATTGTCGCCGGTTCCGTTCACGTGCTCGAAATGCTCCTCAATCGAGGAGCGGAAGTCCGTGACTACTTCCTGAGAGATGCCGAAGCCGCTGCTTCAGGAGCTTTCCGCCAATACCGGGCATCCCCCAGGGAAAACTATCGCCGAGCCATGGAACTGCTCCGCGAGCGGAGCGCGTGATCACTCTTCCGGCCCGTAAGCGGTCAGATTGATATCGATCGGCACCATGGCTTCGCGAGCCCGTCCCTTGGGCCAGTTGATGGTCCCGCCAACGGCACCTCCGACAATCATGACCAGGCCCAGAACCCCAATGCCCGTCTGCACTGGCGCCTTCAAGGGTTGGGGATTGTAATTGAGCATACCAGCGGCCGGCCGGGTATCCGTGCGATTGGCCAGCACATATGCCTGTTGCGAGCTGTAGGCCAGGTAGTAAATAAAGGGAAACATCAGGAGGATGGTTCCACATACAATCAACGTGACGGCAATCTGGGGTTTCATCAAAATTCAGGCAAGGGGGCGTTGCGCCTTTCATACTCGATCCATTCCGCTTAGGCAAACCTTCGGCAACTTACTTGGCCTTGACCTTGGTGCGGAAGCTCGCCTTGTAGGCCACTTCCCGCTTCCGGTAATCCTTAGACGAATCCTCGGCCTCGTTTTCGCGGCGATCTTTGCGAGCGGGCTTCTCAGTGTAAGCAGCCGCCTGCTCTGGAACTTCGGGAAGAGGTTGCTGCTGCTCAGAGAAAGGGGTCACAGGAGCTGGAGGATCGACATCCGGCAAGCCGTGAGGAGCGGCCTCGGCAAGAGCCTGAGCCATTTCCAGGGCTTCTTCAGAGAGTTCTACGGTATCTGCATCGTGGTTCTGGTAAGAGGGACGCTCAAAGTAGGCAGGCACCTGCTGTTGAGAGGTCTCCTGCTCCGGCTCCTCGCCTCCTTGCGCAGGCAGACTCATCATCTGACCAAATCCAATTTCCTGTTCTTCTGCGATCTCTTCCTGAGCTGGAGGCGCCTGCAAAGGTCCAACTTCTTCGGTAACATCGACCACGTTCTCGGCCTCGGCCTGGGGAGCCTGCGCTGCCTCCGGCGGCTCGCTGTCCCCGTTGCTCGATGACCCTTCCGCCTGAGCTTTTTGTTCCGCCACGTGCTCGGCCAAGCCCACTTCTCTAAGCGCCACGCGGAGCTCGTCGTCTTTAGGCGTCAAAGGTGGCAGCGGCCCCGACTCCTCATCAACGCTGACAGCACCAGGCAACCGGCCATGCCCCTGGCTACTGCCGTTCCCATTGCTGCCGTTGCTGTGCCCGTTGCCTCCATTGGCCTGATCACTCAGCGCCGCCAACCTCTGTCTCTCTTCCAACTCCTCGGTCTCACGCCTGAGTGCCGCCAAGCGCTCCTCTTTCTCAAGGCGCTCCCGGGATTCCTTGAGATCCTTTGTCCGGCGCTCCAACTCCAGTTGCTCCTCATCCATCTCCCGTTCCTTCGCGAGCGCTTCTCGCCTCCGTTCATAGCGCTCATCTTCCAGACGTCGCACCTCAGCTTCCCGCTTCAGGCTCTCTTCACGCAGCCGCCGGGATTCTTCCTCCATCTTGGCGACTTCTGACTCCAGCACCTTCTCCTTTTTGAGCTGTTCCGTTTCCCGCTTGTAAGCCAGGACCTGCGCCCGCTTCCTGCGGAGTTGCTCTTCAAAGGTCTTGATGGCGACCTTGGCCTCCATCTTCTCCTTGTAGACTCGGGCATCCGCATCACGACGGCACTCCGCCAAGCGGACCCGTTGCTTGGTCTCAGGATTCTTGAGGGCCAGCAACTCATCATACTCCCCGGGATTCGAGAAGAGCTTCACGATGATCGGGATGGTATCGATCAACATGAAAAGCGCGGCCAGAATGACATAGACACTGAGGGCAAAATGACCGCCTTCATCCCCTCTCTCAAAGAGGTGGTGCAATGCCAAAGTCTGGGTCAGCAAATCCATCCGGCGCTGGTTCTGCACCTTGGAGATTTCTTCCTGGGCATCGGCAGAAAGCTGGGTCGCCTCCGCCTGAAGCCGGGTCAAGTCCTCGGTATGCGCATCGATCTGACGCTGGATCTGCCCAAGCAAGGTGTCCTGCTGACTCACGAAGATGGAGAGCTGCTGCTTCTTCAGATCGCGCTCCAGTTGAGCCACCTTCTGCTGATCCTCGCGGATCTTGGCCGCTTCCTCTGCCGTGGCGACGGCAAACTGCTTACGAATATCCTGCTCGATGTAGGCAACTTCAGTACTCAGCTCATTCCGCTGCTCAGTCAGATTCTCCAAGAGGCTGCCCAACCGCTTCACTTCATCCCGACGAGGCGTGAGTTGCACTTCCTGAATGCTCTTGGCGCGGGGGCCAATCCCTGAGGTGCCACTGCGGGATCCATCGATCTCCGCCTCATACTCCTGCTGCCAGTGCGTCAGCTCTTCCTGAACCTTGGCATAGCGCGTTGAGTGGGTGGCCAATTGCTCGTCGAGTTCTTGAATGCGTTCCCGCTGAGCTTTTGTCGATTGCGCGATCTGCTCTTCCACCGCTTCCTTGCCGGTGACGTCCATCACGCTGCCGCCCTGAGCATCCGCCCCCTCTTCCTTCTTCCCCTTGATGAAAGAAGCGCTGATGGTCTCCTGATACTTCTCCTGCTGAGCAGCCAGAGCGGCGGCGGTCTCCGTGATCCGCTCCTCCAGCTTCTGCTTATTCTCCGCGGACAAGAGACGGATCTCCTCCACTTCTTCTCCCCGGCTCCGCTCCACTTCCGCCGTGATGGTGTCCTGGAACAGCAGCAGGGTCAGCGGGTGAGCGATGGTGAATCCGAGCAGGAAGGCCACCGAGAAACGCATGATGACCTGGGGGACCTTCGTGGCTGGCCCGGCATAAGCCCGGTAAGAACTCAGCAGAGCCCGGTCGATCGTCAGAATGATAAATCCCCAGACCAGAGCGAACCCAAAGATGATCCAGGTAATGTCCGTCAAGGTGGACACGGCATAGGCTGAAGCCACGAAGCCAAAGATCGCGGGAACCAGAACCGTCGCGCCAAACGCCTCGTACTTCCTCTGCTCAGAGCCGGTGCACTTCTCTCTTAACGTGTGGTAATCCGCACCCGCCAAAAAAACAAAGAAATGACTGATGGCGCTGAAAAGGCGCGCGATGGGATTCCTACCGCGTTTCGGCTGAGCCGTTTGATTTTCTGGTCCCTCTTGGATGATATCGTCTGCCACAGGCGGGGGGGTAATTTCCAAAAGGTCAGGAGTTAACCAACGATTTGGCCAAACCACAATCTCAATCGCGACTCATCGGGGAGATTTTTCTCGCGAACGCTATATTATCTTATACCCAATACATTTACCAGACCCAAAAGGGTTGAGTGGATGATTTTTTCGGTATCGGCACAAGGTTTTTCCCTATTGGAATTCGCGGAAACCCTTGCGAACCGGCCCTGAAGTTCCTAACTGATGTCACCAATCCATGAAGTTCCGCTGGTCCAAATCCCTTTCTCCAGTTGAGGCCGCTGCCTGGGAAGAAATCCTGCAAAGCTCAGGCGATCCCAATTGCGTCCTGCTGGCCCAACCGGGCAATCGTGCAGAGATCCAAGTTTACGTGGAGTCCAAGGCCGAAGCAGAAGCCCTGAAGAATGAACACGGGGGCAAGGTCGTGGAATTCAAGGAGCAGAACTGGGTGGCGATGGGGATGGAGCAGTCCGTGAAACGCACCATCCTCGTGCGGGACCAAATGGTAGTCACTCTCGACCCATCTCCAGAATTCCTGGACGCACTTCACAAACAGT